>NZ_JAVIMT010000074.1:0-35451 GCF_031196675.1 Acinetobacter sp. 148
ATAAAGTAGTTTGACTATATATCAAACGAATGAATCAGGCAATGAATGCTGATCAGCCACAAGCATTTCAGGTTCCTGCAACCAAAGATGTAGTTGCTCAGTATCTGCTGCTGTATTCAATGTCTGGTGAGCCGACTGATTTTGATTCATACATTGATACCACCCAGCGCTATGCCAAGATCACGATTCTTCTGAAAACTGGTAGTAATCATCGCATTAAAGAAATCCTTGAGTCGCTAAAAACGTATATGGCGGGTCAATTGGGTGATAAGGCTGTAGTAAGTTTTGGTGGTGATGTAACGCAGACCATTGCTTTGACTGAAACGATGGTTCACGGCAAGCTCATGAACATTCTACAAATTTCATTTGCCGTATTCTTTATTTCAGCATTGGTTTTCCGTTCGATTTCAGCTGGACTGATTGTTCTGACTCCACTTCTGTTCTCAATTCTTGCCATCTTTGGCGTGATGGGCTGGCTCGACATTCCACTCAATATTCCAAACTCACTCATCTCGGCCATGGCTGTAGGTATTGGTGCGGATTATGCCATCTACTTCCTCTACCGCTTGCGTGAAATCTTGCGCGAAGAAGGCGGTGATATCAAAGACGCTATTCGTAAAACTTTAAGTACTGCTGGTAAGGCATCTCTTTTTGTCGCGACTGCGGTTGCTGGTGGGTATGGCGTATTGTCCTTATCACAAGGCTTTCACGTCCATCAATGGCTCGCGATGTTTATTGTGATTGCGATGCTTTTCAGTGTATTTGCAACCTTAATTATGGTACCTACAATGATTCTAATATTAAAACCTCGTTTTATCTTTTCTTCAAAGAAGAAGAGCATACCTGTTGCACAAACTGTGGTGACAAGCCTTTTGTTGGGTACAGTGCTCACAATGTCGATGCCTAAAACATCTCATGCAGATGAAGTTCAAGATATTGTTAATCGTAGTGATGATGCCTCTAAGTTCTTGTCTTCAACGGCTAGTGCCAAATTTATTTTGACCTCTAAAAATGGCGAGCAACGTGTACGTTTAACTAAAAATATGACCAAGCTTGCTGGAAATACGCAGAACAACATGCGTTTGACTGAGTTTATCTCGCCAGCAGATGTCCAAGGAACCACGACGCTGTTAATTGAAAATGCAAAAGGCAGCGATAGCATGTTCGTCTATTTACCTGCATTGAAAAAAGTACGCCGTCTTGCCTCAGCGAATAAAGGTGATGCTTTTATTGGTACGGACTTTAGTTATGGTGATGTTCTTGGCTATAAGCTCAGTGATTGGAAGTATACGAAACTGGCAGATGGCAAATTTAATGGCAAAGATTGCTACATGATTGAAGCAACGCCAATCAATAATACGGTGAAGAGTGACTTTGGTTATAGCAAACGTCGTATGTGCATACTCAAAGACAACTTTGTTACAGCAACCATCGACATTTGGGATACAGCAGGCAAACCATTAAAACATATTGAATTTACCGATATCCGTCCTTACGGCAAAGTGAAACCAAGATGGCAAGCCATGAAATCTATGGCGAAGAATCTGCAAACTCAACATATGACGCAAGTGATCGTCAATGATTTTGCGGCAGAAAAAACCTTGTCCGATAAGCTTTTCTCACCGCAGAGTCTTGAGAAATGACGCAAGGTGCCTATTGGGTATTTGTATGCTGCAGTAGCTTTATGCTACTGCAGCATACTTATGCAGATGACAGCGAAATGAGTTTTGTGAGCCAAAACTCAGCGAGACTCGATGTGTGGTCATCAGATCGTGATTTAAGTTCGTTAAAAAACATTGGGCAAGCAAGTTTCTGGTCCAATGGTACGCTCAAGTTTAACCCTGCATTTAAGCTGCATTACGACATAGTGGTTTCAGACGAAACGGACCACACTGTAAACCCAGATCAGGTGAGTAAGGTAAATCGTAACTTACGTGAGTTGTATGCGTCATATAATTGGGACCAGACCATCTATGTCGATGTTGGTCGTCAGATTGTAGTTTGGGGGAGAGCTGATGGGATTAACCCAACGGATAACCTATCGCCTCGTGACTATACGCGTCTAGTACCAGATGAGACAGATCAACGTCTGGGAAATGATGCACTCAAATTGACGTATATTCCTGAATCTGGAACCAATAAATGGACGGCATTGTGGTATCCGCGTAGTCGTTCAGATGTGATTCCATTGCGTCAGATTGCTGGTGTTCAGTATGACATAGACCGTAAGAGCCGTCCTGCATTTGCAATGCGTTGGGATTATTCCGTAGATGGTCTAGATGTAGGGGCATCCTATTTTTCAGGATTGGATCACATGCCTGATTTATCACTACAGTCGTTATCTCCAACAGGGGCAACATTACAACTGAAAAATAATCCTATATCTGTCTATGGGTTTGATTTCAGTTATAACCATAACGATCTCGTATGGCGCGGTGAAGCTGCATATACAAAGACTGACTCGAATGGTAGCGAAGATCTTATCCATAAGAAAAATAATTTAACTGTGGTTATGGGGCCGGAATGGTCATTAAAAAATTCTACGCTGAGTTTAGTAGGCGTGTACAAGCATACAGAGGACTTCAAATCTGCCGATAACCTAACAAATCCATTAGTGAGAGAAGTCTACCGTTATCAGCAAACGATTAGTGATCAATATGAGCAAGATCAGTATGGAGCTATGCTGCGTTATGCGCTTAACCTATTGAATGACAATTTAAAGTTAGAATTTACAGGATTCTATTTTGCACCAGAGCCTAATGAATTGTTGAGAGTACGTATTAACTACAACCTCAATGATCACTGGCAGTTGAATGCAGGCGGAGATCGCTTCTGGGGCAGAAATGATACGGTACTAGGACAATTTAGAGATAACAGTCTGGTGTATGCCCAGGTTCGATATAACTTTTAAGATAACTCGCTTCAAAACAATGCTGGAGTGCCCAGCACCTAATAAGGTGATTTATGGATAATTTAAATAACGCAAAAAAAGATAATTTTTCACGGAAGACCATATTAGTAACAGGTGCAGCAGGTTTTATTGGCAGCAGATTGATCGTTGAACTTTTGCGTGAAGGTCATCAGGTGATTGCTGCGCTGCGTAATGCCGCAACCAAGAAAGATAAGCTGTTAGGTTTCATTACAACCCAAGGGCTGGCTGATCCATCTATATCTTTTGTTGAATATGATTTAAGTCGCGATTTTAAGCTGGACTCTCTATTATCGGACGCCCAGACAAAAATCCATGTAATTTATCATCTCGCAGCATCATTTAATTGGGGCATTAGCAAAGCTGAAGCTGAGCGTACCAATATTAAGTCAGGGCTGGCGTTGATTGAATGGGCTGCAACATTGAAGCAGCTTGAGCGATTTATCTGGATTGGCGGGTATCGTGTGGCTGCGCCGCCGCAAGAATCGGCTGATGAGTTGTATTGCAAACATGGTGGTTATGAGGCTTCAAAAATTCTAGGGCATCAAGCTTTCATTGAGGCCTGTAAGCGTTTAAATGTGCCATGGACTGCAATAAATCCGGCGACAGTCATTGATGGTTTTTATAATTATGGCGATATGCAATATATCGGTATTGCTGACATGATTGATAAGCTCTATCAGGGACGTTTACTGGCATTACCTGGTGGTCGTGACACATTCCTACCTCTATGCAATATGCAGTATATTGTGAGCTTTCTGATCCGAACGATATCTTATCCTGAGACCATTGCTCAGGAGTATATGCTGCTTGATCCTGCGACACCCAAATTTCATCGCCTAGTTCACCTAGCTGCTGAGCATTTGGGAGTTAGCTCACCACATTTACAAATACCTAAAGTTTTGCTCGAGAAATTACCAGAGGTATTACTTGACGGTTCTAAAGAGCAACTTTCTTTCATTTCTACCGAGCACTACCATGTTGCTGGGGCAGAGGCGATGGCGGCGAAGATGGGCATCGCAGACCTGATCAGTATCATGCCTTATTTTTCTCGCTGGATTGATCGCTTGGTGTTTACACGTTTTGGTCGTATGCAAGTACCAACACCTAATTCTTTTAGCTATCAGAATCGATATTGGACAGAAATCTATACTAAGCAGCCAGTTGGTTCAGAAAAAGCTTCTGCATTATTTTTACACGGTATTCCATTTGATAGTGCATGTTGGTCTCCAATCATCAATAAAATTACTTATGATCAGGTCGCTATGATGGACTTACCGGGACTTGGGCGTTCAGGTAGTTATGAAATGATGGAAGATAATAACCATCAATTTATTGATACTGCGGCAGAGCTTTTGGCACCAAATAGTGTGGTGATTGCCCACTCATTAGGATGTCTTTTTGCATTAAATCTTGCAAAGAAATATCCAGATAAAGTTGCACGCCTTATCCTTATATCGCCTTATTTTGTTCAGGCACAGGCTGCAAAAATGTTTCAGATACAAGCGATATCTAAACTCATTTTCCGTTTTGTGCCGAAAGATGTGATTGCTAAAGATTTACATCCAGAGGGGCAACAAAATCTGTCAGTGAGATATGCGATGGATTCACTACGCCGCATGTCAGTGTCTAAGCATATTAGTGAGTACATGCACCACATTAATTTGCCGCAGCAGCGCGCAGCACAGACAGCTTTGCTTTCTGAGCTTCGATCTAAAATCGAGATTATTGTGGGAGAGAAAGATCCAATTGTTACTCCAATCAGTCCTGAGATTCCTGTACATATCATCGCTGGCGCAGGTCATAATCCACACGTTACCCATGTAGAAGCGGTTTATGATTACCTTACACCGGTTCTGACAAAGTACATCAGCACTACAGCACAGCTTAGTGATGTCTGATGTAGCGAACGTACAGGTTTATGTTTGCCCAATTTCACGGGTACCAAACAACCATCTCATATTGAGTCATTATCTCAGCTTTCTCAATGCGACAGAAAAGCTGAGATATGATCAATATCATTCTCATGCTGCACGACTTTTCTTAATTTCTCGTGTGTTAATGAAGTCTGTTTTATCAGATAAGTTGGGTATCTTGCCTCATGAGGTCATCATTCAATTACAACCTAACGGCAAACCTTTTGTACGAGGCAATAAGGCTATTTATTTTAATCTTAGTCACTCTGCGGACCTTATTGTCTTTGCTGTGACAGAAAAAGGAGAAATAGGAGTCGATGTCGAAAGAATGAACCATGAGTTCGAATGGAGGCGTGTCGATAGCGTGTTAGCGCCAAGTGAAATTGAATGGATTCAGCAAAATGAATGGACTAATCCAACTAGTGTATATCAACGTTTTTTTCAAATATGGACCTTAAAAGAATCCTATATTAAATGTACTGGTGAAGGAATGAGCCGTCATTTAAAGAAGCTCAACTTTCATGTATCACCTGAACATATACAATTTTGCGATTTAACCAAGAATGATGTTCAAAGAACCGAGCAGTATCATTTTAAAAGTTATATCTATAATTATAGTTTTATCTTCTCCCTATGTTTACAGCAGAGTCATTGCCTAGAAAGCTTTAATATAGATTGTTTTCAATTATTACCTTATATATCTACACATCGAATAACTCTAGAACCTTGCGAACATAACTAACTTAAATCAAGGCAATGAGTGATTTTGAAATTCTAAATATATAAACAGATCAAAAGAAAAAGGCACTTACCTTCCGATAAGTGCCTTTTGAATTTGGAGCGGGAAACGAGACTCGAACTCGCGACCCCAACCTTGGCAAGGTTATGCTCTACCAACTGAGCTATTCCCGCATGTATGAGCAGTTTTTACTAAAACTTTCTCAAAAAAAACCAATCTGGAGCGGGAAACGAGACTCGAACTCGCGACCCCAACCTTGGCAAGGTTATGCTCTACCAACTGAGCTATTCCCGCGTGCCGCTTATAATACATTAAGCAAAACAAGGGTCAACAACTTTATGCAAATAATTATGCTGATTGCATAAAATAAAAACAGAAATGAGCATTTAGAGTTATTTTTATTGATAAGTTGCCGAATAAATAGACATTTTGTTTGAAGTTAAAGCGTACAAGAGCAACTTTTGTTTGTGTGTAGACAGGGTATACTAGGTCTAAATATACGAATAATCGTAAAAGGAAAAGCTATGAGCCTTGAACAACAGTTGATTGAACGGTTACAGACCCTTGCACCTAGCCATTTAGAAGTCATTAATGAGTCTGCCGGCCACGGTGGTTATTTTCCTGGTAAAGAATCCCACTTTAAAGTGATTGTGGTGAGTGAAGAATTTAACGGCTTGCGTTTGGTTCAGCGTCATCAAAAAGTTTATGCCTTGGCTTCTGATTTAATGAATCCAGGACAAATTCATGCTTTAGCAATCCACGCTTATTTACCAAGTGAGTGGCAAGGTCAAGCGCCAGCAAGTCCAGAATGTGCACATGCACCTAAAAACTAAGGGCTTAGTTTATGGATGCACATTTACTCACTAAAATTATCCATATGACTGCGGTAGCAGCCGCACTTATGGTTTTTGTATTACGCGCTTCTACACTATTTATTGGTGTACAAGGTGAACAACCTAACCCAGCAGGGCGTAAAGTTTTAGTTGCTTTACAGCATTTGTCATTTACCGTGGTTTTCATTACCGGAGCAATTTTACTGGTGATGAAGAACTTTCAGGTACAGCCATGGTTCTACGCTAAAATTATCTTATTTTTAGTGCTTTTATCATCTTTAATGAAAGCCTTTAAAAAGGATGACACTATTTTACTAGCTCAGCGCCGTGCGGGTTTAGTCATTAGTGCAATCGCATTTGTTGCCATTATTATTTTGGTGATAGTGAAACCTGTTTTTGCTTAATTGTTCTACATTCTTTGCCTTTTTGCGTAAGCTCTAGGTTAAACTGCATACAGTAAAAAAATATGTAGAGGGAAACATGCTAACTCGTGTGGTGTTTAACCAAAAAGGCGGTGTAGGGAAATCAAGTATTACTGTAAATTTGGCTGCCATTAGCGCCAAACATGGCTTAAGGACCTTGGTTATCGATCTTGATCCTCAAGCCAACTCAAGCCAATACCTTTTAGGCGAAGAAGCAACATACGCTGCTGATAAAGCAGTTTTAGAACCAAATATTGAAAACTTCTTTGAAGATGTGTTGGGAAATAATCAACAAAAAGGTTTAATTGGGAACGCACTGGGCTCAATTCTAAAAGCTCCACGCAACAAAGATCTCGACAGTTTTGTACACTCTACATCCTTTGCAAAATTAGATGTGCTTCCCGCTAGCCCTACGCTTGGTGCTCTTGAACATGCACTTGAAAGCAAACATAAAATTTATAAATTGCGTGACTCTATTCAAAGCTTGGTTGGGCGCTATGACCGCATTTATATTGATACACCTCCAGCCTTTAACTTTTTCACATTGTCTGCATTAATTGCAGCAGATAAGGTTCTGATTCCTTTCGACTGTGATGTCTTTTCAAAGCGTGCTTTACAAACATTGATTGAAAATGTTCTCGAAACGCAAGATGATCATAATGATCGCTTGGAAATTGAAGGAATTGTGGTGAATCAGTTCCAGTCCCAAGCAAAACTACCTCGGGAAGTGGTTCAACAGTTGAAAGATGAAGGGTTACCAGTGCTCAATAGCATGTTACCGCCTTCGATTTTGATGAAAGAATCACATCAGAAAAATTTACCTTTGGCTCACTTAGCGCCAGAACACAAATTGACTCAGGCTTATGAGGCATTGTTCAGCGAAATTGAACCAAAACGATAAGAGAAAAATGATGAAAGGCTTATATATTGTGCCTTTGGCAGCGGCCACTTTACTATTGGGCGCTTGTGCTACAACGGTAAAACCGACTTATGTGTCTCCGACGCAGTATCAATCTTTGAGTTGCCAGCAGCTACAAAGTGAATATAACCGTATTCAACAATATATCGACAATGGTGTACAGACACCAAAAAGTACAGGTATGGGTGTTGGACTCGGGCTTGGCGGTGGCTGGGGACGAGGCGGTTGGGGATTCGGCCCATCCATCTCTGTCAATATGGGACAATCTTCTTCAACCAAAAACACCGAACTTTCACGTGTATTAGGTCAACAAGAAGCCATTGTTCAGGCTGCTCAGTTTAAGAATTGTCCAATTATTGTTCGGAAAAAGACGAATTAATCATCAGTTTTGCATCACAATATGCTAACTAATTGCATATTGTGATGAATAAAGTTTAGCAAAATGTTTCATAATAAAATTATTATAAATCAATAATTTTTTAAAAATAAGCCTTAGAATAACTTGTATTCTTTCTAATCGGAATACGCTCTAAACTTGCTATATTTTGCCCATTTCGTTTAATGTTGCCGCATCTTTACTAATGTGGAAATTATATGATTGAGAGCTGGTTTTTTGTATTAGCAATGTTGGCTGTTTTACTTATTCCGGGCCCGACAAACGCATTACTTGCAACCGCCGCTCACTCACAAGGTTTATCTAAAACATTCTGGCTTATTCCAATGGAATGGTTGGGCTACGCTTATGGCATTAGTTTTTGGGCGGTGTTCATTCATTTGGCAGATCCGGTTTGGCCTGCACTACTGCTTATTTTGCACATCACTAGCGTATTATATGTATTCTGGATGGCATTCCGCTTATGGAAAACCACGCATTTACAACAATTTAGCCAAAATCATCGTAATATTCGCCCACGTCAATTATTCTTCTCAACTTTAAAAAATCCTAAGTCTTTACTTTTTGCCGCAGGTATTTTCCCCGCTGAAACATGGAATTCGCCTGAAAATTTTCTCATGGTTCTGGCTGCTTTTACTTTGATTCTTATTCCAGCAGCAAGTTTCTGGATGTTTTTCGGACGTGCTTTATTGACGGGATCAATGAAAAAAATAAAGGCCGATCACCTATATAAAGGATCGGCCATGTTACTTATTTTATGTATGCTTCCGGTAGTATTCCGTTTTTTCTAATTGCTCTTTAAACGTTAGCTTTGCGGTTTTTTAGCTTTTGACGTATGAAGCCGATCACACCCGGTAAAATACTAATAATAATGATGCCAAAAATAAGGTGGGTAAAGTTATCTTTTACAAGTGGATGTCCACCGAAGAGATAGCCTAAAGTGACAAAAGAAGCTACCCAACAGAATGCGCCAATTACGTTATAAGTTAAGAAAAACTTATAATTCATGCTGCCAGCGCCAGCAACGAAAGGTGCAAAGGTACGAGCAAATGGAATGAAACGTGCAAAAATAATAGTCTTGCCACCATGACGGGCGAAGAATTCTTGAGTCTTAATTAAATGTTGCTTATTAATAAAGCGTGAATTCATCTCAAATACACGTGGACCGATAAAACGTCCAATATGATAGTTCACTGTATCGCCTAAAACCGCGGCAATGAAGAGTAGAATGCCCAGTAACCAAGGGTCCATTGTGCCTGTAGAAGCCGCTAAAGCACCTGCTGCGAACAGTAAGCTGTCACCCGGTAAGAACGGCATAACCACTAAACCGGTTTCGACAAAAATAATTAAAAATAAAATGCCATAAATCCACGTCCCGTAATTTGTGATAAATTCGGCGAGATGTTGATCAACGTGTAGAATAAAATCAAGAAGTTCCATGAGATGATTAAGTGGTAAACCGTGCTCAAATCCTAGCAGCGAGCCTATAGAAAGTCAGTATAAAACATCAAAAATATACAAATTGATCATCCTATTTGTGCAACGATATATATGGATTTTGAGTATTTAATTATCAATGTCCCAAACCTAGAATGAGTTCATCAACAAATAAGCATTAAATAAAGGTGGCAATATGTTTAATCCAAATGTGGTGGTCAAAAATATCGTGACGCAACCAGGCGCAGACAGTTTTATTAGCCTTGTTGCTCGTCTTCTTATCGCTTATATCTTTCTTGCTGCTGGTTGGGGGAAAATTACCGGTTATGCAGCAACTGCAGGATATATGGAAGCAATGGGTGTTCCAGGTGGACTTCTACCATTAGTCATTCTGGTTGAGTTCGGTGGTGGTTTAGCGTTGTTATTTGGTTTCCAAGCACGTTTCGCAGCTTTTGGTCTTGGGATCTTTAGTATCTTAACTGCGTTCTTATTTCACCAAGGTGGGGCTGATGCAGCAGCACAATATAACAATGGCATCCACTTTATGAAAAATCTTGCAATGGCAGGTGGTTTATTCTTCTTGATGCTTCACGGTGCTGGACGTATTAGCCTCGACCATGCAATTGAAAAATAATATCTAAAGCAAAATAAAAACCGGATGATTCATTCATCCGGTTTTTTTATATTTAAAAATTAAAGCATAAACTGGATTTGTAGCTCACCAACAACAAAACCAAGTACTGCGCCTACTGCAATGAGTGCCCACTCATCTTCTTTAAAGGCTGGACGTAGCATACCTTCAAATTCCGAAGGCGTTAATTTCTGCATACGCTCAATCAGGGTATTGCGAATATTCATGGCATCTTCTGCATAAGACTCAACATATTTCATAGTCTCTGGAAGTTGCTGCATGATACGTTCCGCAACCTGAGTTTTCATATTCTGGTATTTTTCTCCACCAATTGCATAAACAACGAGGGGGCGGATTACACCTGCTTGCATATCAATTTCCTGTTTGACATGACGGTTAACCAGCTCAATAACACGTGCAGAGTGAGTACCTGAAAACAACTCTTCCATCATATGGCGTGAAGTCAAAAGTTGTTTGGAAATTAAAGCTGCATAGTCAGCTGCCACTTCATTTTGACGTTTAATAAATAGACCTTGCCATGTATAGCCCAATATTTTTTTCGGATAGAGGGGTCTAAACATCATTTGTAGGGCAATCCAGTCACTAAAAAAACCTACAAATCCGCCAAACAGAGGTAGCATCCAAGGATATTTTCCTTGTGTGACAATCCAGCAGAGCATCTGGATCACACCAATACCAAAACCAAATACAAAACCAACGTTACTGAAAAACTTAAACTCTTGTTTGCCTACACGTTTAAAAATATTGTTCAGTAGGCGTTTGTCTTTAAGTAAATTACTAATGACTAAATGTTTAATATCAAAATATCGATTTACGTCACGTTGCACTTCACTCATGATGTGCTCGACAATTTCCGGGGCTTTTGATTGCACTCTGCGGATCAGTCTTTGGCGGGCAAACTCAGGCATGCCTTCCCATAAGCCTGGTTGATATTCTTGAGCAACCTCACGGGTAATATCTTCTGCTGCTGCCATTAATGGTTTTTCAATCTCTTTAGCAATACGCTTTGGGTCAAGGCGAGCAAAAATTTCTTCGGGCTTAATGAGCTTAGCCGTCATAAGCTCTACAGCAGTCGTTGCCATTTTTTCGGCTTTACGAGGCACAATACCTTGCCAGCCAAAAAACGGTTTAATACCTTTAAATTCAAGTGGTGAAAACATCATTTGAATGGCAATCACTTTAGTGACATAGCCAATTAAACCACTCATGAAAGGAATAGAGACATACAACCAAAAATGTTGCTGGAAATCTGCAATCATAGTTTGAAGCATTGTTGTTCCTTAGATTTCTATTGATTTTGATATGGGGCAACAAGCCATAAAAAACGGATAACTGTTTAAGGTCAGACAAATATCGCTTAATGGTATTTACCTTTCCATGGTAATGCCTGTTTTATCGGGTCATCTTAACATCAAATTCATTATGATGTTGCATAGAATGTGATGAATTTATCAATATGCATGAAGCTCTAAAGTAACTTTTAGGGTATTGATAAATATAAATAAATAATATTTTATATCGATTATTCTAACTATTAAAATGATTCTAATATGAAAAAAATAAGATATATGATGATTTGCGGTGCGTCGAAGCGTGAAAAATGTTAAAATGGCGCGCTTAATTCTTTTGCCATTTAGTGGTTTGTCATGACTACCAATACTCAAATTACTGAAGATCGTATCCTGATCCTGGATTTCGGCTCTCAATATAGTCAGCTCATTGCACGTCGTGTACGTGAAGCTGGTGTTTACTCTGAAATGTATGCCTTTGATATGTCTGAAGAAGACATTCGTGCTTTTAAGCCAAACGGTATCATTTTATCAGGTGGACCTGAGAGTGTGCATGAAGAGGGCAGCCCTCGCGCACCGCAAGTGGTGTTTGAATTAGGCGTTCCAGTATTGGGTATTTGCTATGGTTTACAAACCATGTCTGAACAGTTAGGCGGTAAAGTTGAGCCGGGTACTGTACATGAGTTTGGTTATGCCGAAGTTGATATCGTTAAACGTGACCAACTTATTGGCAACTTACAAGACCGCGAAAACCAACTACACGTTTGGATGAGCCACGGCGACAAAGTGAGCCAGATTCCAGAAGGTTTTACGATTACTGCAAGCACACCAAGCTGTCCAGTTGCTGCTGTAAGTGATGAAACACGCCGTTTTTACGGTGTTCAGTTCCACCCAGAAGTAACACACACGGCAAAAGGTGAAGAGCTACTTTCTAATTTCGTTCACAAAATTTGTGGATGTGGTGGCCTTTGGACACCTGAACACATCATCGATTTGCGTGTAGAGCAGTTACGTGAGCAAATTGGTAATGAGAAAGTACTTTTAGGTCTTTCTGGTGGTGTTGACTCATCTGTTGTTGCTGCGCTTTTACACAAAGCGATTGGTGACCAATTAACATGTGTATTTGTTGATAATGGTTTACTTCGTTTAAACGAAGGTGACCAAGTGATGCAAATGTTTGCTGAAAACATGGGTATTCGTGTTATTCGTGCAGATGCAGAAGCGCGTTTTTTAAATGCTCTAGCTGGCGTTACCGATCCTGAAGCGAAGCGTAAAATTATTGGTCGTGAGTTTATTGAAGTATTTGCTGAAGAAGCACGTAAACTTGATGGCGTGAAATTCTTGGCGCAAGGTACAATTTACCCAGACGTAATTGAATCTGCTGCAAGCAAACAAGGTAAAGCACACGTTATTAAATCTCACCACAATGTGGGTGGTTTACCAGATGATTTAGCATTTGAATTGGTTGAACCTTTACGTGACTTGTTTAAAGATGAAGTACGTAAATTAGGTACTACACTTGGTTTACCGCACAGCATGATCTACCGTCATCCATTCCCGGGCCCAGGTTTAGGCGTTCGTATTTTGGGTGAAGTGAAAAAAGAATATGCAGATATTCTTCGTCTTGCTGATGATATCTTTATGCAAGAGCTTCGTGACAGCGGTTGGTATGATAAAACAGCTCAAGCATTTGCTGTCTTCCAACCTGTTAAATCAGTGGGTGTAGTCGGTGATGGCCGCCGTTATGCATGGGTGATTGCGCTTCGTGCAGTTGAAACAGTTGACTTTATGACAGCTCGTTTTGCACATTTACCATACGAATTGGTTGATAAAATCTCAACACGCATTATGAACGAAATTAAAGATGTATCACGTGTGGTATACGACGTGTCATCTAAACCACCAGCAACGATTGAGTGGGAATAATCAAATGAAAAGGCAGGATTAAATCCTGCCTTTTTTATATCTGTTTCTTCCGAAGGAGGTGAGAGATGTCTGATTTCATTCAGTTAGAATATCTACAAGAAAAATTACAGCAACTTTTAGCGGAATCATTATTTGCAATCTATCTTTATGGTTCAGCTGTTGATGGTGGCTTAGGGCCAGAAAGTGACCTTGATGTCCTGGTCGTGGTTACTCAACCATTAACATCTGCTTTACGCGAGCAGCTTACACAAGAATTACTAAAAATTTCACAGCCTGTTGGGGAATTACAAAGACCATTAGAAGTTACTATTTTATTAAAACATGAGATTCAGGCTGGAAATTATCCTTTAAGTTATGAAATGCAGTTTGGTGAATGGCTACGTGAAGAACTTAAAGAAGGTGGAACATTAAGTTCGCAGAAAGACCCAGATATTAGTATATTGCTTAGAAAAGCGAGATTTCATCATATAGTTTTATTTGGTCCAGCTTTGGACCAATGGGCACCTGAAATTTCTGATCAAGAACTATGGCAAGCAATGTCTGATACTTATCCCGAAATTGTAGCTCATTGGGATGAGGATGCAGATGAAAGAAACCAGATTTTAGCTTTATGCCGGATCTATTTTAGTTTAGTCATGAAGGATATTGCTTCAAAAGACAATGCAGCTCGATGGGTTATGCCTCAGCTTCCTCCTGAGCAGAAATTCGTATTGCAGCGGCTTATACAGGAATATAGAGGGGAAATAGGCAAACAAAATTGGCAAGAGGAACATTATGCTTTGCAGCCTATTGTTAATTTTCTGAGTTCAAAAATTGAAGAGCAGTTTGAGCAGAAAAGAAATTTGATCACATAATAATTTTTTAGATTCTGGCTTTTTTACCGACTTTACTAAACATACGGCTATATAAGAGTGCTTAAGCACTCTTTTTTATTACTTAGCATTTAAAGAAAATAATATTAATTTTAATAATTATCAAAGCAATAGGTTGGCTTTTATTACTTTTTCTTGATAAAAGATATATTAAGATATATCTTAATGGTTATAAATTAGTATATCAGGGAACCTCCAAAGATGAGACAACAATTAGAACATCATCATGCTGAACATAATGACCATCATCACGCCCATCACCGTTCGGGGCGTCGTGGGAGACTTTTTGAAGCTGGACGTATGAAACTTTTAGTCCTTCATCTTATTCAGCAAAGTCCTAAGCATGGTTATGAAATTATTAAAGAAATAAGTGATTTGGTAGGCGATGGCTATACACCAAGTGCAGGAACAATCTATCCGACTTTAACCAGCCTGGAAGAAATGAACCTCATTAACTTGCTAGATGTAGAGCGTAAACAATATCAAATTACGGAATTTGGGGAAGCTTATTTAAATGAACACCAAGACAAGCTAAGTGGGTTGTTAGAGAAATTGCGTTTGAGACGTGAAATTCACAGTAATGATCAATTAATCGAAATTCACCGTGCCATGGAAAACTTAAAGACGGCTTTACGTTTGAAATTGAATACCACTGAGTTGAAGCAAGAGCAGATCTATCAAATTGCTGAAAAAATTGATCAGGCTGCTGTTGCGATTGGGCGCCTATAGGTGGGTCTTAAACAGGTTGAAATTATCTAAAAACTATCAACTTTAATAGAGGGTTTATGTATGAAACAGCATCAATATCACGTTACGGTACAACATTTAAAAGATGCCAAAGGGGAAGTTTCTACCTATACGGAAAGGCTCGAGTTCTATACTGGTAATCATGACGATATTTTTGAGATTGTTGAAAAGTTAAAGAAAGCAGAATTTTTTGATGATCAAACCACAAAGTCTTTTGCAGTCGGTCTAAAGTTATTTAGTGAAGTCATGTTAGAGAATCGAGACCATCCATTGTTTCAAGAATTCTTGCCACAGTTTGGACAATTTATGAAAAATTTAAAACAACAAGTTAAGACTCAATCACCTTAAGTTGGCCATATACCTTTAAATTTTCGATTGTTAAAAATTGATTGTCTCATTCATAGCACCCTGTGTATTACTAAAAGACTATATTGAATAATGAGTGTATTGTTAAGATCAGTATAACGACTCATTGCAAAAGCATAGGTAAAAGTGAGTAATATCATGAGCAATAATAACGATTACGATATTTCGGATTCAAAGGATTGCGAAAAATTTGCCAATCAATTTATTCAGGAATTTCCAATTCGCTCTGCCGAAATTGGACAGGGGACGGTGATTAAGCGGGCTTTACCTAGTCGACAAAAAAGAATGATTGGGGCATGGTGCTTTTTAGATCATGCAGGACCAGTAACATTTCCTGCCGGCAATGGTTTAGATGTAGGACCTCATCCACATATTGGTTTGCAAACCTTCACTTGGATGATTGAAGGGACCATGATGCATACCGATAGTTTAGGGTCAAAGCAATTAATTCGCCCTAAACAGGTAAATTTGATGACAGCAGGACATGGTATTTCTCATACCGAGGTTGCACCTGATACTGAAACTCAAATGCATGCGGCACAGCTCTGGATCGCATTACCGGACCATAAGCGCAACATGGATCCGAAATTTGAACATTATCCCGATCTTCCTGTTGTTGAAAAAGACGGTCTGGAATTTACTGTACTGGTGGGTGAATATTTAGAGACGACTTCTCCAGTTGTGGTTCATACACCGTTAGTAGGGGTTGATCTCATTGCTACCCAAGATACTAAAACACGTATTCCACTAAATCCTGAATTTGAATATGGTTTTATGGCATTAGATGGCGTAGCTCATGTGAATGGCCATGAACTTACTGCTGACAATATGGTTGTATTAGATACAGGTTTGAACGAAATTGAGATTGAAGTAAAGAAAGGGAACCGTGTGCTATTAATCGGTGGTGAACCTTTTGAAACTCCGATCTTATTATGGTGGAATTTCGTTGCGCGTACGATGGACGATTTAAAAGAAGCACGTGAGCAATGGGTTAATCATGACGTGCGTTTTGGTGAAATTCCAGATTATGTGGGTGCCCGCTTAGAAGCACCAGTTCTTCCAGATCAAATGAGAGCATCAAAATGACAGCAGTAATTGCGAGCAGTAAAGCAAAGCCTCTTGCAGAACAATGGAAAGGTGAAATTACCAGCGGCCGTCATCAATACTTTTGTGATGAGCCTGAAAAGCTAGAAGGGCATGACCAAGGGCCTGCACCTTATGATTTGCTTACCGGAAGTCTAGCAGCATGTACACTTATTACTTTAAGAATGTATGCAAAACATAAGGGTTATGATTTTGGTGAGTACTCGGTTGAAATTGATTTTCATACCAACCGAGAGCATGAAGAACATATCGAGCGTCGTATTGTTTTTAAAGAACTTCCAAACGAAGAACTTCAGCAAAAAATCTTAACGATATGCAGTAAAACTCCAGTCACTAAAACTTTGTTACGTAGTTTAGACATTCATACTGTGCTTGTTACAGCATAAAAATGCTATTTTGTTGCGGTGGATGATTTATATCCATCCCACAAATGGAATAAAACAGCATGTTCACATGCTGTTTTTTATGTAAAAAAGAAAAATAAAAGTAGGCAATACCATGATTAGTGTACACCACCTGGAATGTTCGCGATCGTTTCGGATTTTATGGGCTTTAGAAGAGTTAGGCTTGGATTATGATATTCATTTTTATCAGCGTCTTCCGAACTATTCAGCACCAGAAACATTGAAATGTATTCATCCGCTTGGCAAGGCACCTATTTTGACAGATGATGAGCAAGTTATCGCGGAATCGGCTGTTATTTTAGAGTATTTGCAGCAGCGATATGATCAAAAGCAGCAGTTTAAACCTAAGCAAGCTCAGGATTTACAGCAGTATATTTACTGGATGCACTATGCCGAAGGCTCACTTATGCCGTTATTAGTGATGACTTTGGTCATGAACAAGGTCAATAAACATGTACCTTGGCTAATTCAGCCTGTGGCAAAGAAAATTACAGAAGGGGTTAAAGCAAATTTTGTTCGTCCACGTATGAAAGACCATATTAGTTTTTTAGAAAATTATTTGGCTGAGCATGAATATTTTGCGGGGGATTTTTCATTTGCAGATATTCAAATGAGTTTTCCACTAGAGGCTTTACAGTCACGTCTTCAAGGTAAATATCCGCATATTCAAGCATTCTTACATCGGATTCAACAAAGACCAGCTTTTCAAAAAGCGAGACAGAAAGGTTTAGGGTCAAACGAAAGAAATTGTGCTGATATATAAAAGAAAAGGAACAAATACTTGTTCCTTTTTTATTACTTAATCTTTATTTGCGTTTAATCACAATAGAGTCAATACCGCTATGCTGCAATGTTTGTTGAGCAGCGAGAGCAGCTTCTTGAGTGTCATATGGACCAGAAATAACACGATACCAAGTTTTTCCATTCTCAGAGCTTTTAATTACATCAGCCGATAAGCCATTTAAAATGATTTCTGCACGTCGAGCATCTGCTTGATCGGGGTCAGTATAGCTTCGAACTTGTAAAATATAATTTGGTTGTTGAGGTATAGCAGCTGTTGAGTCAGTCGTGTCGTCAGTGCTTACACTTGCAGGTTCAGAAGCGGCAGGTTGAGCTGTACTAGGTGCTTCTACAATCATAGCAGTACCCTGATTTTTACTTTCTGGAATTGCCTGTTCCGGAATAGGAGTGACCTGCTGTTGAGGCAATAGATCATAAAAGCGGTAATCTTTATTGGTTTCTTCTTCTTTATAGTGCTCAGAAGTAATCTGGTTTTTTGAGGAAACAGGTTGCCACGGTTTCCAAAGCATGAGCATTACTGCGATACATAAGACCGCTAAAATAGCGACAAGTGTCCCTAACCATTTAGGAATTAAAGGCTTTTTAGGCTTGTTAGGTCTTTCAGATACACCGCGTTGCGTTTTGCCAAACACGTGGATTATTCCTCTGTATTTTGATTGTTTTATTTCGAGTTTAGTTCTCGTTTACTTTAAAACATCGCTTCGCATAGATAGATTTCCTTGCAAAGCGTTATTTCTTACAACATGAAGGGGTATATGGCTTTGACCAAACACCCCAACACTAACTTACATGGCTTCAGGTGCAGAAACACCGAGTAATTCTAAGCCATTGCGCAATACTTGCTGTACATTGATTGAAAGTAATAAGCGTGCTTGTGTAAGTTCAGCATCATCACTTAAAACTTTGTGTTCATTGTACCAACCGTGGAATAGCGCAGCTAATTCTTTTAAGTAGTTACCTACTTGGTGTGGTTCATATGCATTAGCAGCACGTAACACAACGTCTGGATATGCAGCCAGTTTAGCAAGAATTTCAGTTTCTGCATCAAGTGATAAACGTGCAGCATGTGAACGAGCAGCACTTACTTCAAATTGTAAGCCAGTGCTTGCTGCTTTTTCTAGCATACGGCAAATACGTGCATGAGCGTATTGAATATAATACACCGCATTGTCTTTACTTTGTGAAACAGCAAGGTCAAGGTCAAAGTCAATGTGTTGTTCACTTTTACGCATCACGTAGTAGAAACGAGCTGCATCATTGCCGACTTCTTTACGCAAGTCACGTAAAGTCACGAACTGACCTGAACGAGATGACATTTGAACCATCTCACCACCACGCCATAAGCTTACGAACTGAACTAAAAGAACAGTTAATTTTTTCGAGTCATAACCCATTGCATCAATCGCAGCTTTTACGCGAGAGATATAACCGTGGTGGTCAGAACCCCAAATATCAACAAGGTCAGTATAACCACGTTGTAGTTTATTTAAGTGATATGCAATGTCAGATGCAAAGTAAGTCGTTTGACCATTACGGCGCTTCACAACACGGTCTTTTTCATCACCAAATTCAGTCGATTTAAACCAGATGTTGCCATCTTTTTCATATAAGAAGCCGCGTTGATCAAGTGTTTCTAACGCTTCGTCAATTTTTGCGCTAAGAGATGCTTCACTAAACCATTGGTTAAAGGTTACGCCGAAGTCAGCAAGATCATCTTTAATATCATCTAAAATGGCATGAAGTGCTGCTTGATGGAATACGCGGTAGCCTTCACCTAATAATTGTTGTGAATTGGCAATTAGGCCATCAATATGCTTTTCTTTGTCGCCAGATAATACGACTTTGTTGCCTTCGCTATCTAGCTCTTCAGCATATTGCACGTCTTCTGGTACATCTTTATAAACATTCGCAACTTCACGAACGTAAGCATCGCCATCTTTATCAATGATGCCTTGTGCGATTTCTTTAACGTAATCGCCTTGATACGCATTTTTAGGGAATACAAGGTTTTGTCCAAGTAATTCCAAATAACGTAAATAAGTAGAAGTCGCCAAAATATCCATTTGACGGCCAGCATCATTTACATAATATTCGCGATCAACTTTAGCACCTGTTGCTTCAAGCAAGTTTGCAACAGTCATACCATAAGCAGCCCCGCGGCCATGACCTACGTGTAGGCTAGACGTCGGGTTTGCAGAAACGAATTCAACTTGAATCTTTTTAGCTGCATTTGATTGGCTACGACCAAAGCTTTCTTTTTGAGCCTGAATCTGGTCAAGAATTGCAAAACGTTGATCTGCATTTAAAAAGAAATTGATAAAACCAGGGCCTGCAATTTCAGCTTTGCTGATGTCTGCAACTTCTGGTAGCGCTGCTAGAATTTTCTCAGCTAAATCGCGTGGTTTCATACCAGCAGCTTTAGAGCCGATCATGGCAATATTAGAAGCAAAGTCGCCATGGCTTCGGTCTTTGGTGCGCGTTAAATTGCTTGAATTATTCCAATCCGAAGGAAGCACACCTTCTTGCTGAAGGGTTTGCACTGCATGGTCGAGAGCTGCTTGTATTGCCGTATTCATATCAATCGAAAATAGATGTCGCAGAAAAACGTCAAATATAGCAAATTTCCTATGAGTTAGGGGAGTGCATTTAACGCTTTCACCTAATTTCTTTCATGAAGTTTCCGAGAACTATTTTTTTCATAAATATTAAAAAATAAAATTAGAAAAATTCTAAAAATACGTAAATACAGGCTTTTTAGGTAATATTTTTGAAATTATAAGATAGTAAAACACTTGGTATTTTTTATGGAAATGTAGTATAGGGCAAAAATATAAGATTTTAAGTCATATATGGAGTTAAGAAAGAATAGTTTTAAAAAGATGAAAAATGTAAATAATTAATTTTTAATATTAATTTTGTTATATGTTTTTTCTAAATAGTATTCAATTTCAATATCACAGTTTAAAATACCTATTTTGTATTAAATAGTCTTAAGCTTACGCATACAACGAGCTTTAGAGAGTGCTGAAACTGTACTTTTCTGAGTTCTAAGCTGGAAAATGAGATAGGCAATGATATCAGGTCACCCAAGTAAACATCCCCTTTATATCCCTTATGCAGGCTATACACTTTTAGAGTTACCCCTTTTAAACAAAGGGTCCGCTTTCACTCAAGAAGAAAGAAGTAACTTTAACTTACACGGGTTGCTTCCACATATTATTGAAACTATCGAAGAGCAAAGCCAACGCTCTTATCAGCAATATTGTGCTTTCAATGATGATATTAATAAGCACATCTATTTACGTAATATCCAAGATACCAACGAAACTCTGTTCTACCACTTAATTGAAAATCATCTTGAAGAGATGATGCCAATTATTTACACGCCAACTGTGGGTGAGGCATGTCAACGTTTCTCTGATATCTATCGCCGTCATCGTGGTGTTTTCATTTCATATCCAGATCGTGATGTGATTGATGATATTTTGCAAAACGTTAATAAAAATAATGTCAAAGTCATCGTGATTACAGATGGTGAACGTATTTTAGGTCTTGGTGACCAAGGTATTGGTGGCATGGGTATTCCAATTGGGAAACTTTCGCTGTATACCGCATGTGGTGGTATTAGCCCTGCTTACACATTGCCAATCACAATCGATGTAGGGACGAATAACCCTCAATTATTAAATGACCCGATCTACATGGGATGGCGTCAACCACGTATTAGTGGTGATGAGTATTATGACTTTGTAGATATGGTGATTGAAGCTGTAAAGCGTCGTTGGCCAAAAGCGCTCATCCAGTTTGAAGATTTCGCACAAAAAAATGCGATGCCACTTTTAGAAAAATATCGCGATAAAATTTGTTGTTTCAATGATGATATTCAAGGAACAGCAGCGGTTTCTGTTGGTAGTTTAATTGCTGCAAGCCGTGCAGCAGGTAAACAATTAAAAGACCAAACAATTGCTTTCTTAGGTGCAGGTTCAGCTGGTTGTGGTATTGCAGAGCAAATCGTTGCACAAATGGTTTCAGAAGGACTAACCGATGCTGAAGCACGTGCTCGTGTTTACATGGTGGATCGTTTTGGTTTGATCACTGAAAATCAGCCAAATCTATTAGACTTCCAACGTAAGTTAGCTCAAAAAGCTGAAGTAGTAGACCAATGGGGCAATATTGAAGAAGTGATTTCACTGCTTGATGTTGTTAAAAATGCCAAGCCTACAGTATTAATCGGTGTTTCTGGTCAGCCGGGCCTATTCACCGAAGAAATTATTAAAACAATGGCTGCCAATTGTGAACGACCAATTGTGATGCCGTTATCTAACCCGACTTCGCGTGTAGAAGCAGTACCGGCGGATATTGTGGAATGGACTGAAGGTAAAGCATTAATTGCAACGGGTAGCCCATTTGCACCTGTAAATCATCACGGCAAGCTTTATAATATTTCGCAGTGCAACAACTCATACATCTTCCCTGGTATTGGTTTAGGTGTGGTAGCATCAGGTGCTAAACGCGTTACAGAAAACATGCTTATGGCTTCAAGTAGTGCTTTAGCAGACTGTTCACCGTTGCTGAAAGATCCACAAGCTGATTTATTGCCACCTTTAGGTGAAATTCAACAAGTGTCTAAAGTGATTGCATTTGAAGTGGCAAAAGCTGCAATGGCAGATGGTGTGGCTGTAACCATTAGTGATGATTTGCTTAAGCAGAAGATTGATCAATCGTTCTGGAAACCAGAATACCGTAAATATAAACGTATTCCTTTCTAAGAATGAGAATGTGAAAAGAGGAGCTTAAGCTCCTCTTTTTTTCTTTTAAGCCTCTAAAATTTCTTCTAATAATTCTTCACTTGGTGCAAAGTAATATGCCCCGTCAAGTGGTGTCACGAAGTGCAGTAAGCGGTCATGAATGCCATCCCCACTTGTACCAAACATGCGCTTTAACATCGCATCAATAATGCTCAGGTCTTTAGTGTAAGCAATGAAGAATAAACCTTGATCACCTCGACCGTCACCATAAGGTAAGCTGTGACGTAGGATTTCCATTTCTTCGCCTTCCTCATCTTCAACGACAGTACGAGCGACATGGGCATTTTCCGGTTTAACATCATCATCTAATTCAATAGATTCAAGCTTGGTACGGCCCATGACATTTTCTTGTGCATCGACTTTAAGTTTTTTCCATTTTTCCAAGTCGTGTGCATAGCGCTGCGCAAATATGAAACTACCATCTGCAAATACTCCAGCACTTTCTGGGAGGAGAGCGGTTTCTGCGCGGTCGTCTGGAAATTGAGGGTTTTCAGTACCATCTATAAAGCCAGTAATATCGCGACCATCGAAGTAACGGAAGCATACACGCTCATCCAGAACTTCAACTTTATCTTTAATCCCTTCAAAAAATGCTTGGCTTAAAGCAAAACAGATATCAGAACGCATACTGGCAATGTGAATAAGCACATCAGCTGGTACGACTGGCATATTGAATGCGCCATTTTCTGGTTCAAGTTGTTTAAAACCAGCAGGAGATTGGTTGTAAAGCTGCTTCCAAAGTTCTGGACCAAAAGCGACTGCTGTTTTAATTTGTGCGTCTGAATGTTGAGTAATGAGACGGTCACGTGTTTCGAATAAAGCTTCGAGTTGTTCTTTTAATTCAGCAATTGTTAAATCTTTTAAACGAAGAACAATAAAACGGGCATGATCAGATGGTAATGGCAAAATGACAGATTGAGCAGTCATTAGAAGATCTCTCCTCAATTATAATTTAGTATGAGCTTCAATTATTGTGCCTGATGCGAAGAGCCGTTAGTAGTCTATTTATTGATTTTATTGTTTGAATTATCGCCACGATAGTTTTATAAAACGGTATAATTCCACTTTTATTATCTATTTCGCTATGTCTTTGCAAGTTTGGTTTGCTTATATGTTGGCCTGTTGGGTCATTAGTATTTCTCCGGGAGCAGGGGCTATTGCTTCTATGTCGAGCGGCTTAAATTATGGCTTTAGACATGGCTACTGGAATGCGATCGGTTTGCAAATCGCCTTGTTAATTCAAATCATGATTGTAGCTGCGGGTGTAGGTGTTCTATTCGCAACGACCCCGTTGGCTTTTCAAGCCGTTAAGTGGTTTGGGGTAGCCTATTTATTGTATTTAGCTTATTTGCAGTGGACAGCACCTGTAAAAGACATAGAAATTCAACACGAAAAAAAGGATAAATCTGTTTCTGCTCTGCTGTTCAATGGATTTGTAGTCAATATCAGTAACCCTAAAGCCATCGTATTTTTATTGGCAGTTTTGCCTCAGTTCTTAGATTTAAGCAAACCCCAATGGATACAATACCTGATTATGGCAGCCACTATGGTTACGATTGATTTGATTGTAATGGCTGGTTATACAGGGCTAGCTTCAAAAGTTTTAAGATTGCTGCGTTCTCCTAAGCAACAAAAATATTTGAACCGTGGTTTTGCTGTCATGTTTAGTTGTGCAGCATTATTGCTAAGTACGGTCCATCAAGCAGCCTGATTTAGGCCGCTTGAGTTTGATTTTTGATTTTTTGAACCATAAAGATAAGTGCAAAACTTAAAGCCATACATAAAACAATACTGAGGCCAGTCGAGATATTAAGTGCTGCGCTTGACCATAGGCCAACACTGACACCGAGTTGAGCTAAAACAAAGGCCCAAATAACCATCTGCTTTGGTGAGTGAGCGAGTAATCGAGCGCTCAATGCTGGAATAACCAGTAGTGCCCCCATTAAAAGTGAACCTACTGCACGTAAAGCTAGTACTGTAAATAAGGCTAGCAATAACATAAAAATGAGACGTTGCCATTTCGCATTCACACCTTCACTAATTGCAATATCCGGATCAATTGCAATTTGAATTTGAGGCTGCCAAAAGCGATAAAGAATTGCCAGTGATACTGCAATAATTAATGTGAAAACAGGTAGGTCTGGCCAATCAATACTTAGTAAGTCACCAAACAAATAACTTAAAAGCTCCGGTCTTAAACTTGGAACATGTTGAATAAACAGGAGGCCACTACATAGTAATGTTGCTGAGCATAGGGCAAGTAAAGCATCGTTTGGTAAACGATTGTCATGTAAGGCCCACAAAATAGCGACTAATAAAATTGCAGTACCTGCTACGCCAAGCCAGAGAGGAAGGCTTAAAGCACCAGCAATTGCTACCCCAAGTAAGGTTCCATGTGCCATGGTGTCTGCAAAAAAAGACATACGTCTCCATAGCATGAGACAACCAAGTGGTGCAGTCAAAAAGACTAATAAGGTTCCCATAATCCATGCGGGTAACAATAATTGTAACCATTCCATCATGGCTTAAGCTTCCGGTTCCGGGTGAATGTGAGGTCTGCTATTGTGAGGGCAGGGGTGTGCAGCGTCACCATGCGCACAGTGATCATGATGATGTTGATAGAAAACTCGCTGAGTACCGAATATTGCTTGGTATTCAGGATGCTGCTGAACACTTTCTGGTAAGCCGCTACAGCATATATGCTTGTTTAAACAGACAACGCGTTGAGTTCCCTGCATGACCCACTGTAAATCATGGGAAACAATTAAAATAGCACAACCATAACGCTCCGGCAGACTACGTACATATTCATAAAGCTCAGCTTCTGATTGAATATCTAAGCCTTGCATAGGCTCATCAAGAACGAGGATATCTGGCTTTCTAAGTAAAGCACGTGCGAGCAGTACACGTTGGCGCTCTCCACCAGAAAGTTGCTGAACTTTTGATTGTTGTAGTTTGGCAATACCGGTGTCTTGAATAATTTCCTGACGAAGGGCAGGGCTACACTTTTCCAGATCTAATAAATCTTGTACCCGTAAAGGAAGACTATGAGATGGATTAAATTTCTGAGGCACATAAGCCATTTTTAGTTTTTTATTGCTTATGACGCGTCCACTACTTGGCTTTAAAATACCAAGTAGAACTTTAATTAAAGTTGATTTACCTGCGCCATTAGGACCAATTAAGGTCACAATTTCATTTTCATGCAGAGCAAAATCAACTTTTTTTAATATATCCCGCTGATCACGATGAACAGAGACCTGTTCAAGTTGAATCAAAACAGGATTTAGCGAGCTGTGCGGCACTGCTGGCATTTCCCCGAAATTTCTATAATGCTGTGTTGTGCTGCGAAATCATCTAAAGCTGCAAGTTGGTCAAGTTGTTGGGTTAGACCTTGTGAAGATGCTTCTTTAACCGTGTGACATTCGGTACAAATCAGGAATGCAGCCTGATGACCTTCACGTGGGTGACAGCATGGTATATAAGCATTAATAGATGTTAAGCGATGAATAAGACCCTTTTCTAATAAAAAGTCTAAAGTTCTATAAACAGTAGGAGGGGCGGCAGGGCGATCTGTTTGACTTTTAATACGTGCTAATAAGTCATAGGCACCCATAGGACCTGAAGCATTTAAAATGAGTTCAAGAACTTCTTTACGCAAAGGCGTAAGGCGTGCACCGACCGCAGTACATAAAGTTTCTGCTTCAGCTAAACGACTTGCGACATTATGGTGATCATGTACACCATGCAAAGAATCATGATGTTCATGCATGCAAGAACTCATAGACATAACCTCAAATTTTTAATGGAATATTAGCATGAAGCGGTGCTTCATTCGATTAATCTTAGGTATTTTTGTAACTTTGTTATATTATAACATGCTTCGAGCTATTACTAATTGATGGTCTGTCATGTTCCGCGTTTTTGTTTTCAGTATGTTCTCTCTTATGAGTACGTTAGGTTGGAGTCAGGGTTTGGTTGTCTCTACGCACCCAATCTATTTGATTGCAAAAGAAATTACCAAAGGAGTTGAAGAACCCCAGTTATTGCTTCAAGGGCAAAGTGGGCATGATGTACAGTTAACACCAGCACATCGTAAAGCAATTAACGATGCTTCTTTAGTGATCTGGTTAGGAAAAGCTCATGAAGCTCCGCTCAACAAATTGCTAAGTAACAATAAGAAAGCAATTGCTTTGTTAGATAGCGGTATTCTTTCTATTTTGCCGCAGCGCAATACACGTGGGGCTGCGTTACCAAATACTGTGGATACGCATGTCTGGCTAGAACCAAACAATGCAGTACGTATTGGCTTTTTTATTGCAGCTTTACGTTCACAACAGCATCCTGAAAACAAAGCGAAGTATTGGAATAATGCAAATACATTTGCACGAAATATGTTGCAGGCGGCTCAAGCTTACGATAGCTCAAGCAACGGTAAACCGTATTGGTCTTATCATGATGCTTATCAATATTTGGAGCGTTCGCTAAACTTAAAGTTTGCGGGTGCTTTAACGGATGATCCGCATGTAGCTCCTACAGCGGCACAAATAAAGTACCTTAATGATAGTCGACCAAAAGCTCAGATGTGTTTACTTGCAGAAAGTTTTACAACAAAAGGGCAATATCAAAAACTGGGTAGTATTACCTTCCAACCCGTTGATGAAAGTATGAATAATGAAGATAATTTTGTAACAGCATGGAAGAAACTGGCGATAAAAACTGATAAATGTGTATTAAATACGCAAAAGTGAGATAAAAAGTAAACAAAGGCTGACTGTAGCGTCAGCACCACCTGTCACGAAAAACCCCGACTAAAGTCGGGAAAAGATTGCATGTTCAGGGGTGTAACTCTATAATGCCTGCGATTAAAAGCGATCATCAGCTAAACTTGTCAAGCATTTATGCTGTGAGTGGATAAAAATGAGCCAAACTAGTCGCTTGATTGACCGACGATTAGCAAAAGCTTTGGTCTTCTTACAAGCATGCATGATCCCTGTTTCCGCACTTGTGGCGTGGAGCATAAAAGACATGACAGCAGCATTAAGTGCGGCACTTGGTGCATTGGTCTGCTGGCTTGCTACGAGCTATTTTGCGTGGCAATCCTTCAGAACGGCAGGTGCGAGAGCATCTAAACAAGTGCTGTCTAACATGTATAGGGGCATGTTAGGCAAATTTGCAATCATGATCGTTGGATTTATTTTGATTTTGAGCAATGTTAAACCTTTATCACCGTTAGCATTGCTGTTTGGTTTTATTCTCGTTCAAGCGATGTCGTGGGTTGCTCCTTTTTGGGTGTCACGTCTACAAAAACGGGTATAGAAACAAGAAGAATTGAAGATTTTTTGGAGGGTGGCGAGATATCGACAGTACGCCGATGTTCGTTTCCCTTCTTTTTAGTAATTGACATTGACCAGGTGTGATTTATGGCTGCTGAAGAACATGCCCTCACTTCGACAGAGTATATCAAGCATCACTTGACCAATATGACCTATGGCAAAATGCCAGATGGTACATGGAAATTGGCTGAGACTGCTGAAGAAGCTCATTCGATGGGGTTCACTGCAATTCACTTGGATTCAATGGGTTGGTCAATTGGCCTTGGTGTGATTTTCTGTTTGTTATTTTGGATAGTTGCGAGAGCTGCAAATGCTGGCGTTCCAACAAAATTCCAATCTGCAATTGAAATGATCATTGAGTTTGTTGACTCAAGTGTCCGTGATACTTTTCATGGCAAATCACGTTTAATCGCTCCTCTTGCACTCACTATTTTCGTGTGGATTTTCCTCATGAACTTAATGGACTTGATCCCAGTTGACTGGATTCCTCAAGTTGCTGCATTTGTGGGTGCTAACGTATTTGGTATGGACCCTCACCACGTTTACTTCAAGATCGTTCCATCTACAGATCCAAACATTACCCTTGGTATGTCTTTATCTGTGTTTGTACTTATCTTGTTCTACAGCATCCGCGAAAAGGGTGTTGGCGGTTTCGTAGGCGAGTTGGCACTTAACCCATTTAACCCAAGTAATCCAGTTGCAAAAGCGTTGCTTATTCCAGTGAACTTGATTTTGGAATTGGTAACATTCCTTGCTCGTCCTATTTCATTGGCTCTCCGACTATTCGGTAACATGTATGCCGGTGAGTTGATCTTTATCCTGATCGCATTATTGCCGTTCTGGATTCAATGGGCGTTATCTGTGCCTTGGGCGATCTTCCACATTCTTGTAATCACGTTGCAGGCATTCATCTTTATGATGCTTACCATCGTTTACTTGAGCATGGCAAGCGAAAAACATTAATGGTATTGCCTAACTGTCAAACGATGGTTGGGCTGAATTTTTTTAATTTAATTTGGTAATAACCTAACCTCTGAGGAATTTTTCATGGAACTCACTTTAGGTCTAGTTGCAATTGCATCTGCTATCTTGATCGCTTTCGGTGCTTTGGGTACTGCGATTGGTTTTGGTCTTTTGGGTGGTCGCTTTTTAGAAGCTGTTGCTCGTCAACCAGAATTAGCTCCACAACTTCAAACTCGTATGTTCTTAATCGCGGGTCTTCTTGATGCTGTGCCTATGATCGGTGTTGGTATTGGCTTGTTCTTCATCTTCGCTAATCCATTTGTAGGTTAATCAG
The DNA here is from genome assembly GCF_031196675.1 of Acinetobacter sp. 148. Taxonomy (NCBI): domain Bacteria; kingdom Pseudomonadati; phylum Pseudomonadota; class Gammaproteobacteria; order Moraxellales; family Moraxellaceae; genus Acinetobacter; species Acinetobacter sp. 148. Next base: position 29,192 of record NZ_JAVIMT010000074.1, read on the forward strand.
CTTAATTCCTAAATCCACTATTTGAGGAATTGCAATGAATATCAACCTCACATTGATTGGTCAAGCGATTGCGTTTGCGTTTTTTGTCGCATTCTGCATGAAGTTTGTTTGGCCACCACTAATCAATGCGATTAGTGAGCGTCAGCGCAAAATCGCTGATGGCTTAAATGCAGCAGAAAAAGCGAAAGCTGACCTTGCCGATGCACAAGCGCAAGTAAAGCAAGAGCTTGATGCGGCTAAAGCACAAGCGGCTCAATTGATCGAACAAGCGAACCGTCGTGCAGCGCAATTGATCGAAGAAGCTCGTACTCAAGCTGCGGCTGAAGGTGAGCGTATTCGTCAACAGGCTAAAGAAGCTGTTGATCAAGAAATCAATTCTGCTCGCGAAGAATTACGTCAACAAGTAGCTGCCTTGGCAGTAACTGGTGCAGAAAAGATCCTGAACCAACAAGTTGATGCAGAAGCTCATAACGCCATGCTGTCTCAGCTGGCTGCTAAACTTTAAGCGAGGCGAATTATGGCTGAACTCTTGACGTTGGCACGTCCGTATGCCAAAGCAGCATTTGCTTATGCTTCTGAGCAAGGTGCAACAGACAATTGGTCGAATGCGTTACAAGTGCTCAGTGCTGCGGTGCAAGACGAAGCATTTTCCGCTTATTTAAATCGCCCTGAACTTACTCCTGCGGAGCAAGTGAAGCTTTTTGCTAAAGTTTTAGGTGAAGATCAGTCTCAAGCAGTGTCTAACTTTTTGACACTTCTTGCAGATAACGATCGATTAGTGTTGTTACCTGAAATTGCAGCAGAATATGAACAGCTTAAATCACAGAATAACAACAATGTGGATGTCGTGATTGAATCGGCTTTCCCGTTAACTGCTGAACAAGAGCAACTGTTGAAATCTGCTTTAGAAAAGCGTTTTAACAGCACAGTAACTGTTTCAGTTGAAGTTAAACCTGAGCTTATTGCAGGTGTTGTAATTCGTGCAGGCGATCAAGTGATAGATGATTCTGCGCTTAACAAGCTTGAAAAAATGCGTACTCGTCTTCTTGCATAATGCAAATGATGAAGACTGAACTAATAAAAGATTGAGGAATAGCGCAATGCAACAACTGAATCCATCCGAGATCAGTGCGCTCATTAAACAGCGTATCGGAGATCTGGACACCAGCGCGACCGCTAAAAACGAAGGTACCATTGTTATGGTATCCGACGGTATCGTGCGTATTCACGGTCTTGCTGATGCAATGTACGGTGAAATGATCGAATTCGACGGCGGCTTATTTGGTATGGCACTGAACCTAGAACAGGATTCAGTGGGTGCCGTTGTTTTAGGTAACTACCTAAGCCTTCAAGAAGGTCAAAAAGCTCGTTGTACAGGTCGTGTTTTAGAAGTTCCAGTTGGTCCTGAACTTCTTGGCCGTGTCGTAGATGCTTTGGGTAACCCAATTGATGGTAAAGGCCCAATTGATGCAAAATTAACTGATGCTGTTGAAAAAGTAGCACCAGGTGTAATTTGGCGTCAATCTGTAGACCAACCTGTTCAAACTGGTTATAAATCAGTTGATACCATGATTCCTGTGGGTCGTGGTCAGCGTGAGTTGATTATTGGTGACCGTCAAACTGGTAAAACAGCAATGGCGATCGATGCGATTATCGCTCAGAAAAACTCTGGCATTAAATGTGTATACGTTGCGATTGGTCAAAAACAATCAACAATTGCAAACGTTGTACGTAAGCTAGAAGAAACTGGCGCTATGGCGTATACAACTGTTGTCGCTGCTGCGGCTGCTGATCCTGCTGCAATGCAGTATTTAGCTCCGTACTCTGGCTGTACAATGGGTGAATACTTCCGTGACCGCGGTGAAGACGCTCTTATCATTTATGATGATTTGTCTAAGCAAGCTGTTGCTTACCGTCAAATTTCATTGCTTTTACGTCGTCCACCAGGTCGTGAAGCGTATCCAGGTGACGTATTCTATCTTCACTCACGTCTTCTTGAACGTGCTTCACGTGTATCTGCTGAATACGTTGAGAAATTCACTAATGGCGCAGTAACTGGTAAAACTGGTTCTTTAACTGCATTGCCAATTATTGAAACTCAAGCAGGTGACGTATCTGCATTCGTACCAACAAACGTAATTTCGATTACTGACGGTCAGATCTTCTTAGAAACATCATTATTCAACGCAGGTATCCGTCCTGCTGTGAACGCGGGTATCTCTGTATCTCGTGTTGGTGGTTCTGCTCAAACTAAGATCATCAAAAAATTGTCTGGTGGTATTCGTACCGCTTTAGCGCAATACCGTGAATTGGCTGCGTTTGCTCAGTTTGCTTCTGACCTTGATGAAGCAACTCGTAAACAACTTGAACATGGTCAACGTGTAACTGAGTTAATGAAGCAAAAACAATATGCTCCTTACTCAATTGCTGACCAAGCTGTTTCTGTTTATGCATCTAACGAAGGGTATATGGCTGACGTAGAAGTTAAGAAAATCGTAGACTTTGATGCTGCGTTAATTGCTTACTTCCGTTCAGAATATGCTCCGTTGATGAAACAAATCGATGAAACTGGTGACTACAACAAAGACATCGAAGCAGCAATCAAAGCTGGTATTGAAAGCTTTAAAGCGACTCAAACTTACTAAGTTCAGTTTTAGTTAAGTTTGGTTCACGGATCAACCTTCGGAAGCTCGAAAGGGCTTTCGAATACTAGGTTAAGCGTATGGCAAATTTAAAAGAAATTCGCGCCAAAGTAGCTAGTATCAAGAGCACGCAAAAGATTACTCGCGCGATGCAAATGGTAGCTGCTTCAAAAATGCGTCGTGCGCAAGAGCGCATGGCTCAGGGCCGTCCGTATGCCGATAATATGCGCCGTGTAATTGCTCACTTGGTACAAGCAAACCCTGAATACAAACACCGTTATATGGTGGACCGCCCAGTTAAGCGTGTTGGTTACATCATTGTATCTTCAGATCGCGGTTTGGCAGGTGGTTTGAACATTAACTTGTTCAAGAAAGTTGTGCAGCATGTCAAAGCACAACAAGAGCAGTCAATTGAAGTTCAATTTGCTTTGATTGGTCAAAAAGCGGTTTCGTTTTTTAAGAATTACGGCGGTAAAGTGCTGGGTGCAACCACTCAAATTGGTGATGCCCCTAGTTTGGAACAGTTAACTGGCTCAGTGCAAGTTATGCTTGATGCATTTGATAAAGGCGAATTAGATCGTATCTATCTCGTATCAAATGGTTTCGTCAATGCAATGACACAAAAGCCTAAAGTTGAGCAACTTGTTCCTTTAGCACCAGCAGAAGAAGGCGATGACCTCAACCGTACTTATGGTTGGGATTACATCTATGAACCAGAAGCAGAAGAATTGCTAAATGGTTTATTAGTTCGCTATATCGAGTCTATGGTTTATCAAGGTGTGATTGAAAACGTCGCATGTGAGCAATCTGCACGTATGGTCGCAATGAAAGCAGCGACAGATAACGCAGGTCAGCTTATCAAAGACTTACAACTCATCTATAACAAGCTGCGTCAAGCCGCGATTACTCAGGAAATCTCTGAGATCGTTGGTGGTGCCGCTGCCGTTTAACATTATTAAGTTTGAATTGAGGAGACAGCAATGAGTAGCGGTCGTATCATTCAGATCATCGGCGCGGTTATCGACGTCGAGTTTGAGCGCACAAGCGTTCCAAAGATCTATGACGCTCTCCAAGTTGACGGTACTGAAACTACTTTGGAAGTTCAGCAACAACTTGGTGATGGTGTTGTTCGTACCATCGCAATGGGTTCTACAGAAGGTCTTAAACGTGGTCTTACTGTAACTAGCACAAACGCACCGATCTCTGTTCCAGTTGGTACAGCCACTCTTGGCCGTATCATGGACGTTTTAGGTCGTCCTATCGATGAAGCAGGTCCTGTTGCGACTGAAGAACGTTTGCCGATTCACCGTCAAGCGCCTTCTTATGCTGAACAAGCAGCTTCTACTGACCTTTTAGAAACTGGTATTAAAGTAATTGACTTACTTTGCCCGTTTGCGAAAGGTGGTAAAGTTGGTTTATTCGGTGGTGCTGGTGTTGGTAAAACCGTTAACATGATGGAATTGATCAACAACATCGCGAAAGCACACTCAGGTTTATCTGTGTTTGCTGGTGTTGGTGAGCGTACTCGTGAAGGTAATGACTTCTATCACGAAATGAAAGATTCTAACGTTCTTGACAAAGTAGCAATGGTCTACGGTCAGATGAACGAGCCACCAGGTAACCGTTTACGCGTAGCGTTAACTGGTTTGACTATGGCTGAGTACTTCCGTGATGAAAAAGACGAAAACGGTAAAGGTCGTGACGTATTATTATTCGTCGACAACATCTACCGTTATACACTTGCAGGTACTGAAGTATCAGCATTGTTAGGTCGTATGCCATCTGCGGTAGGTTACCAACCTACACTTGCAGAAGAAATGGGTGTTCTTCAAGAGCGTATTACATCTACTAAATCTGGTTCGATCACTTCGATCCAAGCAGTATATGTACCTGCCGATGACTTAACAGATCCATCGCCTGCAACTACATTTGCTCACTTAGACGCAACAGTAGTATTGAGCCGTGACATCGCATCTTCTGGTATCTATCCAGCGATCGATCCACTTGACTCAACTTCACGTCAGTTAGACCCATTAGTTGTTGGTCAAGAGCACTATGAAATTGCGCGCGCAGTACAAAACGTATTGCAACGCTATAAAGAGCTTAAAGACATCATCGCAATCTTGGGTATGGATGAATTGGCAGAAGAAGATAAATTGGTTGTTTACCGTGCGCGTAAAATCCAACGTTTCTTCTCTCAACCATTCCACGTAGCTGAAGTATTTACTGGTGCTCCTGGTAAATTAGTACCACTTAAAGAAACGATTCGTGGCTTTAAAGGTCTATTAGCTGGTGAATACGATCACATCCCAGAACAAGCGTTCTATATGGTTGGTGGTATTGACGAAGTGATTGCTAAAGCTGAGAAACTCTAATTTAAGGAGATCATCTCATGGCGACTATGCAATGTGATGTCGTAAGTGTTAAAGAGTCAATTTACTCTGGCGCAGTGACGATGTTAATCGCGAAAGGTGCAGGTGGTGAACTTGGTATTTTGCCTGGTCACGCTCCACTTGTAACCTTGCTTCAACCGGGCCCGATTCGTGTTCTGTTGGAAAATGGTACAGAAGAAATCGTCTATGTATCTGGCGGTGTTTTAGAAGTTCAACCTCATGTTGTGACGGTTCTTGCAGATACTGCAATCCGCGCTGACAATTTGGATGAAGCTGCAATTTTAGAAGCACGTAAAAATGCTGAACAATTGCTTGCAAACCAAAAGAGTGATTTGGACTCAGCTGCTGCGTTGGCTGCCTTAGCAGAAACCGCTGCACAGCTTGAAACTATCCGTAAAATCAAAAACCGCGCTCAATAAGACACGGTTCGAGATTGAAAAAGCCACCTTTCGGTGGCTTTTTTTATTGCTAAAAAGAAAATTAAGAATCAGTTTTTGAATCTGATTGTTCATCTCCTGCCATAATCATAGCAGCGAGCTTGACCATATCCATTTGGATGGTATTAAGTTGCTTTTCAATTTGGTCGAAATTAATTTGCTCTAATTTCCCATTTAATAAAGGCATGCTTAAAGCTTGCTGGTTTGCCTGTAGTAGGCTTTGACGGATATTTTCAACTTCCTGACTTCTGATATCTAAACCAAGCAAAGCTTGGTTTAAACCTTCTAACTGTGCTTTCAAAGTCGTCACAGTTGTTTTTAGCTCATGCTGATCTTTATCTTGAATGGCTTGTTCAACGTCAAGTTGAGTGTCCTTGAGCTTTTCGATATAGTCGCCAGCCTTTAACTGTAAGTTAGCGGCATCACGAACGATATAAAAAACATTACCATTTTTTAATTCAGTTTTATTTTGTGTAGCGGTGATTTCTTGTTGAGAGTCATCAGCTTGTTCTGATATTTGATCGTTAGTCTGAACGGATTCTTGTTCCTTTGCGTGGTCTTGTGCCTGATCACATCCAAGTAATAACATACCTGAAGCAAAAATCACAAATGGGAAAAATGCACCTTGTAAAACTTTTTTCATAACTACAAACAATACCAACTGAAGCAAGTAGGTACTATATGCATAAAATATGTAGAAATAAGGTATTGTTGCAAATGAACAACATTTTGAGTAGACAATAAAAAAGGAGTGCCATAGCACTCCTTTTATTAGGGTTTGTTGACAT
>NZ_JAVIMT010000075.1:0-302 GCF_031196675.1 Acinetobacter sp. 148
CGCATTTCGGTGGCCATATTGTCCCAAATTAGTTTAGGTACATTTCGATGAATCTTACCTATGGAAATATAAATTGCTTCAATCACGAAAATACCTGCTGCATTTGTTTAATTTCATAATTCACTACTTGCTCAATAAGTTGATCTGCTANNTTCAAGATATTGATGACGCAATTGATAACGGCATAAAAGTTCAAAAACGAGATCTTCAACACGATTCAAAGTAATGGAAGCTTTATCAGTTTCTACTGCAAGTTCCTCGTCACTTTTTTCTTCAATACCTAAAAGTTTTTTAAGACCTCG
>NZ_JAVIMT010000076.1:0-267 GCF_031196675.1 Acinetobacter sp. 148
CTAAGTTGTTGTCATGTTTTCATGTTGTCAAATTGTCAAATTGTCTTGTTGTCATGTTGTCAAATTGGTTCTTTTTTGATTTTTGCGTACACGCAAAAAAGCCTGGAATATTCCAGGCTAATGAGAACTCACTTAATGGCGTTATGTGCGTGCATCGCACGCCAAACGCCATTAAGTAATTTAATAATTAATGCATTGGTTCCATGTACTTACTAAATATTTCTTGAGGTTCAAACATTTCATCAAAAGTTAAATCACCATCCATAC
>NZ_JAVIMT010000077.1:0-268 GCF_031196675.1 Acinetobacter sp. 148
CTGAATTTCCACGTTTATTAAGCAATGTCCAAAGGATAGGTATCGCTATTCCACGATAAACGATTGCGAGCATCAGGATATTAATATTTCGTTTTCCCCATTTCCAATTGGTTCTATCTAAAGTCAGTTGCACTTGGTCGAATGAAAACATATTGAAAATCAACTGAGAAATTTGACGATAATCAAAATACTGACCTGCAAAGAAGCGCTGCATACGTCGATAAAATGATTGTGGTAAGCACTTGATGGGCAAGGCTTTAGATGCAGA
>NZ_JAVIMT010000007.1:0-11940 GCF_031196675.1 Acinetobacter sp. 148
ACTTAAGAAAAATTATTTTTACAGTTCGTACAATATATCCCGACTTTGACCAATTTTATCGAGAAAGTTTATATGCATAAAAAAAGCCGCTTAAGCGGCTTTTTTTATGCATATAAACTTTTGTATAGAAATTGGCTTTGTTGCACAAAGATTTCATAACTATATGATTTTAAAAGTTTTGATTATTTTTTGATCCAAAATTAAATCTATTTAAATCAAATGCTTACATATTTATGCAACAAAGCCATAGAAATTTAACACAACAAAAATTAGAATACTTGGCATTTTTGGAATGCAAATATATATTTATGATAATTTTTCAAAATGAAGCAATGTTGCTGCTTGCTTTATTATGTCTTACTGTAACTTCATTGGCATTCATTTTTACTAAAGTAAGTATTTTACCGGATTCAGATTCTAATAGAACTTCTACAGTTGATGGTTTACGTGGCATATTGGCTTTATCAGTGATGGCACACCATTTTTATATCACTTATATATGGAAAACTGCAGGGGACTGGGAAAAGCCTGAAAGCATTGTGATTGATAATTTTGGTGCAGTAGCAGTTTCTTTATTTTTCTTGATTACTGGATATCTGTTTATCTCAAAAATCAGAAAAGACAAAGTGTCATGGAAACAACTCTACATTTCACGTATCAAACGAATCGTTCCTTTATATCTATTTGTTTTTCTATTTATTTTGGCAATTACATTACTCAATGTACAGATTACAGCATCAAATTTCACAGAATTCCTGAAGTGGGTGAGTGACTGGATTTTTTTTAAAGGTGGAAGTTTTCAAAACTTTGAAAGTGGGCGAGTCATTGCTGGTGTTCATTGGACATTAATATATGAATGGAAGTTTTATTTCGCTTTACCCCTAATTTTTGCGATCTGGCAACAAAAGATTCCAAAATGGCTATCTAGCATTTTATTCATTGCTTTCATTATATATGTCTTTAAACATAAGTCTCATCACGTATATGCATTGTTTTTTCTTTCGATTCCAGCAGTACTGTATAAGGATAGATTTAAACAATTTATGCAGACTAAACCCGCTATTACCCATATTGTAGTATGCACTTTAAGCATCATAGCATTGTTCTTGACGGAAGCTTATTCGTGGCCACAGATGCTAAGTTTGGCTGTTATTTTCTCATTCATTGTTTGTGGATATAGCTTTGGAGTCTTAAATCATAAGGGTTTAAAGGTACTTGGAGAAATAAGTTATAGTATTTATCTAGTACATGGGCTTGTGTTGTACATACTTTTTACCGTAATTAATATTGTGGACTTGAAAACAATTTCATTGGAAAAATATTATTTATTCTTCTTTCCTGCAGCATTATTAGTGTCGATTGTATCTTTATTTACTTATAAGTTTATTGAGTTCCCTTTTTTACGAAAGCCATTAAAAAGTTCTGGTCGTGGAAGATTAGATCAACCAAATAAAAAAACCGCATAAAGCGGTTTTTTTAATGTAATTAATAAGGTAGATAAGAAGTAAAATGCCAATAAGTATATAAATATATGGTTGCCCAAGAATTTTATTTTCTACAATAAGTTTAAATAGTTCTGTCACTAATATTGTCCTAAAAATAAATTATTAATAGTTAAAGACCAAATTTATAACAGAAAAATATATCTAACAATGTGTTGTCAACACATTGTTATCTTTATTATATTGATTTAGCACATTGCTAAATGTGTTACACAGCAAAATCGCTGGCAGGCGTAGGAACTGGTTTTAATTCAAAAAGAGAGCAGAAATTATCTGCTCAGAAGTAGTTTCTTATCTTAAGCTCCTGTTTGTGTCCTAATTGTAAAATGGTGATTAATAGTCTCGGTAACTGTGATCCCTTTTGTTACAACCCCTAGATCTAAATGTTCCTTAGTGCTCTCATCAGGATTCAGATCGACATGGACGCTAGATAAAACACCTAAAAATATAAATCTAGTTGCATCAATTCTTAAAGTATTGTTACGGTCAATGAATGGAGTTCCTTCATTAAGGATGCAAACTGGACTACCACTAGAACCGGGAAAAACTGATGCATCAATTAAGAATTTTTTCTCTTTATTAAAATCATTTTTAATTGGTGTTGCTGTAAATCCATGTCGAGCTATTGGTAGTAGGTTGGCACTATCAATGAGACCTTTTGGATATCCCACAAAAACAACATTTTCGATGCCAGAAATATCTGGGAGGTCTTCTTCACTGATAAGAGTGTTATTACTAATATAGTTATAGTAAATATATTCTTTTTTACTATCTAATATCGCTTCAACTTCGGTAAAGTCAAGGATTGCAATATCAATATTACTATCAGGATGAAATTTCCATTTGTTTTCCCATTCATGTGAATTTAATCTCCATGTTACGCAATTGCCTACATCTAATTCCTTTGTAGGGTATGGAGAGCGTGAAGCGTGAAATAGAACTGCACCATTGTTATTATCAGTAATTACATGTCGATTAGTAACTAGAAATATTTTCGCCATACCTCCAAAGTCATGGATGTAAAAAAAAGCTGTTCCTGTTTTATTATTACCAATAATTTGCACTGTTGAATAATAAAGTTTATCTGCAAGATATTGTCTGGTCATATAGTATTTCCGTTAATTGTTAATTTTAACTTTATGAGTTACATTTTTTTCGAAGTACATTTCTAATATCTTTCTCTGTAAAATACATTCTCCCCGTATTTAGATCCATTAATTGTAAAATACGATCAACCCTAAATGTTCTTTCATCTTCAGCAGAGAAGCAGAACGCATTTACATAGTAGTAATATTCTCCATCATATTTTTTCTTTTCAAAATCTAAGGGATCAATATTACGTGATGATATTTCGCCATTAGCAGACTCATATTGAATGCTAAAAGTTGGGGTATAGCCATAAGAAAAATGCTTATCGTCTTCATAGCCTAAATGGTGAAATTGATTTAAATGATGCGGCTGATTACTCATCTTTTCTAAAGCAGCCATTTCTTTAGCAACTTTATTTTTTTCTACAATAGCCTTAGAGTGTTCCTCCATTTTAGCTTTAGTTTTTTTCCATTCTTCTTTTAAGTCATTTTTGTATTTGGTCCAGTTTTCTTTAAATATCGATTTGTTGTTTTTTAGATTTTCATTCAAATGAATATTTGTCTTTTGTATCCCATTTTTCAAGTCTATCCATAATGATCTTGGGGGAATATAGGGGGTAAATAGAGTTTCACTTTTGATTCGTAAACTAATTGGTTTATTAATTTCTTTAGAATGTTGAACGTTAAGCTCAGAAAATTCGATTTTATTTTCGGGTTTAATAAATTGTTCTGTAAGTAGAATATTTGTCGGTTTTAAGAGGGTATAACGAGAAGTAGCGGCTTTACCTGCTTGAATACAGATGATGAGCTGTATTATAAGTCCGATTAATAGCCCCCATAAACTAAAATCATTGTTAGGTTGCTTAGGTAGGGCTATACAGAAAATAATAATAAGAATTGCTTGATAGCCAAGCCAAAGCTGCAGGATCTTCAAACGAGTTGGTAGTGTATTCCCCCTAGTAAAGCCAAACCATTTAGGTTTAATCAGATAAGGAATAATACTCCACACTGCAATGAAATACATACCAAAAGTAAAGTACACAAACCATAATTGCATAATAGGATTCACACTTTTTTATTTAAAAAATATAAATTTAATAAAGTTACTAATTGATTATATTCTGTTAACACAGTGTTATGTTTATCAAAATTAATTTTTTAACAATGTATTGACAACACATTGTTATCTTTACTATAGTGATTTAACACATTGTTAAATGTGTTACACCGCAAAATCGGTGGCAGATGTGGAAGTCTGTTTAATCATCCTACAAGCGCAGAAATATTGGTCGCTTAAGCGTCCTTTTTTTTGTCTAAAAAGTCTGATCGGCTATACTTGTTATGGTAGATCGGGCAGGGCAGCCTTGTGCTGGCCGTGTCTTGTAGGACGGTACTTCCACCCCTGTTCGGTCTACCACCATTCTGTGGAAGGAATGGCGGTAGGTTAAAAACCTAACCTACGAGATAACATCATGACTTACCAAAATCATGGCGTAGCTATACGTCTACCAAATAATAATATCCATCCGTTCCCGGCTCTCGTCGGACCTGTTCATCCTTCAGCAGTTCTACAAAACGTACTGGACTATTCAGTTCAGGAGCGTATGTATCAAGTTTGTCTGCAGCGTTTGCTCTCACCAGATTTTGCTGGCCAAACTGGCACATTAGTGCCTGAGTTCCAACAAAATGAAGAATTTCAAGGAGGAGTTAAGCTCTATATGCATCCTGGTGTGATCGCATTTTTGCTCTTACTGTTTTTAACATCTGTTTATTTACTTGTAGGGGCATATCAATGAATCACAATAGTATTTTTTCTTATATTCCGCTAACTCCACGAGTCGTAGTTTCTAACCCGGAACATATGCCTATACTTGCTTATTTCATGACAATTTTGGATGCGGCAAGTAAACAAGAGCTAGATTTTAACCATACACCGGAACTTTTTGGCTTTTTAAGTATAAATCCTGAACAAGTCAATGATTTAGCTGAATTAACATCGTTAAAGCCAATCGACATGGCAGATTTGAGAAAGGCTCTGAATAGTTTGATTTATCCTGTTTTCCGGGGGGAAACCACGATAAATAGTCCGCTTTGGAATAATCAACCAACTGTCGTTTGGCAATTTCAATTGAATGTTATGGATAGTTGGAACTTTAAAACGATGAAAAATTCAGTAGACAAAGCAGTAATGTCATTTGATCAAGTGTTAGGTATGGTTCGTATTTTAAGAAGTTCGCTAGAAGCAAGACATCAAGACCCAGAAGTTACTTTTAACACAAATGACTTTGCTAACGTTCTTTTAATGGTAGAGGAGAAGTTGTCGGAGGCCCAGCAACTTCTCGACCCTGATAATGGGCTTCTGGACGATTAACTCTGCAGTTGCTGAAGATCAGTTGCATAACCTTCGATCAAAGACATTAAACTGCGTTGAGCATGTTCAGGTAATTGTCGATAGGCTTTGAGCATAACTGACTCTTCTAATGTCAGACCCTGATGATCAGGGTCTGCACCAAGCAAAATGTAATGAATATCCAGACCCTTTTTATGCATTTGCTGTAAATAAACCCATTGATATGGGACATGGTCACGAAGATAGTTTCCTATTGTATTTTCGTGAGCACCAATCTCACGTGACAACCGCTTAGCTGGATAACTGCATCGGCGTACTTCTCTTTGGAAGCGTTCGGTCATTTCCTTTGTTACGACATCAACGGACATATATTGAACCTTTTATACTTAAAACGGTGCAAACAATGTGTTATCTTTATTGTAAGCACATTATTAGAACCTTAGGATACATCATGAACACACAAACAACACCATATCCACGACAAAGACAGAAACGAATCACTGCTGAAAGAAAACCTTTCACGATCTACCTCACAGAAGAACAAAAAAAGGAGCTAGAAGACACAGCCAATGAACGCTGTATCAGCCAAGGTCTATTAGCTATGAACCGCTACGAAGCAGGTTTACAGTTAGAACAACAAAAGGAGCAGTAATCATGTCTCAATTTGTTAGTTACCAAAGTAAACAGCCTCGTGACAATCGTCGAAACGTGAACCTAAACGAATCAGAAAAAATGCTTTTTGATGCGATGTCACAAATAACCGGTACACCAATTGCCATCATCATCCGCGAGTTTGCTCTACGTCATGCCATTCGTCTCATCATGGATACGGAGCAATCTATCTTAGATCGTGCCATGAATACAGGCGCTCTAGAGCACCTCCAGAGGGGCTAAAAGGGGAAGCTGTCATGAGACACGAAATGCAACTTACCGAGCAAGAAGAAAAAGTTTTCGAAGAGGTTCGCCAGTTACATAACTTGGCGACCATTGAGGAAGCGATTCAATTTGTGATTCAGCAAGGCATTAAAACCCAACTGCAGCAAATTGCAGAACATGTTGTACAACCAAGAAAATCCTAAGAGTTTATGATGTATCCAGAGACGCAAAGAGAAGCAGTCCGCAGACTTGAAAATGAATTTCACTTTAAAAAGAGAGGGGAATATTTAACTCAAGGTATTTGTCCGAACTGTAAGTATAAAGAGCTTTATGCTTATGCTGAGGCACCGTGGACCCTTCAATGTAACCGACGCAGTAAATGTGCCCATGTTGTTTACTTACGTGATCTCTATCCTGATCTTTTCGAAAATTGGGAAAAACGCTTTGCCCCATCTGAGAAAAACCCGACCGCAACCGTAGATGCGTATCTGGTTGAAGGTCGTGGTTTTCCGGTCGACAAATTGCGTGGCCATTACACGCAAGAATATTACAAGCTTTGGGGTACAGATTTAGGCTCTGTCACAATACGCTTCCCAATCATTGACGATCCTAACAACGTTGGTTATTGGGAGCGTTGTCTCGATGACAAAGGTAAATTACCAAAAACCCCAAATCCTAAGAATTTCAAAATGCAAGGTCATGGTTGGGCACCCCCTGAAACCGACCTGATTAATGCACAAGAAATATGGATTACTGAAGGGATTTTTGACTCGATTGCACTGTGGCTTTCCGGTGTAACTACCTTCTCCGCTTTAACCTGTAATAACTATCCATCTATATTGCTGAATAGAATTGCAGAGCAATGTAAGAAAGAAGATAAACCACGCCCAAAGATTGTATGGGCATTTGATGCCGATCAAGCTGGTCGTGATGGCATTGATAAAAACATTGAACGTGCCAAAGCTGATGGCTGGGATTGTGCAGCTGCACTACCGCCTTCAGGCTGGAATAAAACAGATTGGAATGATCTATATAAACAAGAACGATTAACTGAAGCAGATCTTAAAAACTATCGTTATTACGGTGATCTTCATACAGCGGAGCGCCCTGTAGATAAAGCCATTCTAATGTTCAAACGAACTAAATCTAATAGCTTCCCGTTTGACTTCCACAACCGTTTGTACTGGTTCAAGATGAATGCGGATGAATATACAGCTAAGCTCCGCGAATCGGGTATGCACGAAGATGACAATGAAGACTGGTTACAAAAAGAAAAAGACGAATTTGACGAAAAATTAATTGATCAAGCTATTCGGAGTTGCTGTTCGGTCACTGAAATTGCGAACTGTAAGCCTACAGCGCTCTATTACCAATATTCAGCGGAAATTGATGATGCAAAATACTATTTCCGCATCGACTTTCCAAAGAATGCTCACCCGGTAAAAAACACATTTACAGGTGGCCAGCTCTCTGCAGCATCTGAATTTAAGAAACGACTTTTAGCAGTTGCTCCGGGTGTGATCTATACCGGGAATGGTGCACAGCTTGACCGTGTTTTACGTAATACGATTGAGAACATTCGCCGGGTTCAGCTTATTAATTACATCGGTTATCACCATGAGCTTGAAACCTATGTATTAGGTGATATTGCGGTTCAACATGGAAAGACCTATCACATTAATGCTGACGATTATTTCGCATTGCCACGTCAAATCAATTTAAAAGCAAACGTACCGTTCAATTTAAAAATTAATAAGGAACAAGGCGAATATAAAAAGGAATGGATCGACGATCTGATCCAAGCGTATGACGTTCGTGGTCTTATCACTTTAACGGCATTTTTTGGAAGTTTGTTTGTTCAGCAAATTAGAAAAAAACATAAGTCTTTTCCTTTTCTTGAGATTGTTGGCCATGCGGGTACAGGTAAATCCACTATGCTCAATTTCATGTGGAAGCTTTTAGGCCGTCAAGATAATAACGGGGATTATGAAGGTCTTGATCCGAACAAAACATCCGAATCGGGCTTAATCAGAACATTCCGACAAGTATCAAATTTACCAGTGCTTTTGATTGAATCTGATCGCTCTGGAGAGAATCAACCTTATACACGCCAGTTCAATTGGGACATGCTCAAGACTTTGTATGATGGCGGTTCGCTCGGTGCACGAGGCATGAAAACAGGTGGAAATGAAACATATGACCCACCTTTCATGGGGTCTTTGATTGTAAGCCAAAATGCCGAAATCAATGGTTCTGAAGCAATTAAGGGGCGTTTTCTACACATTGGGTTTGAGAAAAAGCACCTCACACAGCAGTCACTTGCAGCCAGTAAACGCCTTCAGAAATACAAAATTGAAGATGTCAGTTATTTCATTCTGAGCTGTCTTGAAAAAGAAGAAAAGATATTAGAAACGTATGAGCAGCTGCAGGAAGAATACGACGACATGATCCGCAGTTCATACACAATTGAAAACTCTCGAATCATTCATAACCACGCTCAATTCATGGCTTTATTCAAAAGTATGGCCGAGCACGTTATTCAAATAGATGAAGAGACACAACGCCAAGTAATTAATGAATTAGGTGAGATGGCCATCCTTCGTGATAAGGCTCTCCAACAAGACAGTGCAATTGTTCAGAACTTTTGGGATACATACGAGCAAATTGAGGCTCAAAAATCATTCACAGAAGACACTGTACTCAACCATCACAGCAAACGTCATAAATATATCGCAATCAACTTTGCCCACCTCTACAACGTCGCTGCAAATTTACGATTCACCTTACCCGAAGTTCGGGAGCTTCAGGACGCGCTGCGTCAAAGCATACGGTACAAATTTTTAGATTCAAACAAGATGGTGGCCAGCAAGATCCAGAACGGGAAGTCCGTTCGCTGCTGGTTGTTTGAGGTTCCATCTGAAACCAACACCAATGACTAACAATAGGAGAGAAGTCATGTATCAATTAACTATTAAAGAAACTCACGGTTTCAAAACTTGGAAACTTAATATAGGAGAGACGCTCCCTAAATGCCCTTCATCTTTCCAATCAGAAAGAAGTGAACTGAAATTAGCAGCGATTTTTTTTCCTGATAACAGCTTAAAGGAATTATTTAAAACAGTTTTAATTGAAAGCTCTCACAACTATTTTTCATTCCAAGTTGACAAGATAGATGCCAAAAATCGTAAAGAAGAAACCCAAACAATCACAATTTTTAAAGGTATGGATGTAATCCCTGAATCAGGTCGTGAACTTGTTTTGCACATGGTAACTGGCCAGTTCTTGGCTCCAGCAGTTTACAAGAAAGACTGTGGTCACTTTCATACACCGGGTGGAGACGCTCGTCCGTACATGATTAAAGAATGGGCTTATCAGGATGAGTTAAACAATGCTTTGGGCCTTACAGCAGTCGATCCAGAGAAATTGAAAGAACTCAACAAACGAGCTGATAACGATAAAGGGGAAACACCTTTTAACTCGGAAAAAATCGCTGGCATGTTAGCTGAAACGTTAGCTGAAATATTCCCAAACGCAAAAGTACACGTTCGTAAATCTTAATTTTTTAGAAGCACACATACAGGAGCGGCCACTCCTGTATGTGGCACATAACAACCGGAGAGAAGTCATGCAAAGCGATTCTAACGCACAAAATATGTCAAACAACAAGTTTCCTTCACAGCTATCAGAAGAAATGTTTAATAACAACGTTGTATTTCGCAAAATCTTACATGTTCCAACGTTAAATGTTGATTTAGATGTCAGTGAAGACTTTGAAGAATTTCTATGGGATTTAGAAAGCCAAAATGGGGAGGATCTAAAAGAACAACACCCGCAATTAGAAGGGTTTATTAATAATGTTTTACGCAATTTGAGTCGAGAGTGGGCCATAGATCATGCAAGTAATTTGGTCGCAGATCATTCTGATTTTGAGTTTTTAATAAATCTTGAAATAGCTATTCCGTTTAATTTCCGTTTTAGTGCGGATGGTGCTTACCAATCTAATTCACTTGGTCGGTCATACCGTTGCCAATGGATTTTTGCCAAAAGCATGAAAGATGCAGCAGAACAAGCAATCAAGCTTGCCGAAAAATTGCATGCTGAAGAAGAAAAAAAAGCGCGCATTGAACAAGGTTTGGAGGGGTAAGTCATGTTTGATGAATTTGAAGATTATGACGATATTTACGACCGTAAATTACCTTCAGCAGTTGCAGAGCGACCTCTATACACATTACCAGAGCTTACCGCAAATCAAAGTTGGAATTGTGCGACGTGTGGTTCAGGTAAACCAATCAAACCGTTACATTTCAACTCAATTTATCAAAGGATTATCAATAACCAAACAGGTGAAACCACCGAAAACGGTCAAATGATGTATGTATCCCCATGCTGTAAAGGAGACCTGTTTATTTGGGATGAGGATTTAGATCAGGAAATCGATATTGATCCAAAACATTTTTTAGAAGATCAATCACAAGATAAAGGGGAGACCGACAATGCATGAATACTATTGTGAATGTGGTGGTCTGTTACTCCCTGATTTTGACGCTTATAAAGTTGGCGATAAAGTTAAATTCAGAGTTCAAAAAAGGGAAAACAGGTATCAAAGTAAAATCTTTGTCACTCAGAAACAATATACAGGTGAAATAACCAAGATTGATGGGGATGAAATCACAGTAAAAGCCCATGTAAGAACCTATATTTTTCACCGTCATGAAATTATGCCTTTAGCTGCACCAAGTCCGATTGCTTATTTGCTGGTTCGTAGTTGCCGTTGCCCAATAACTAAAGGAGTGGGTATATGCGCGGGATAAATAAAGTCATTCTTGTGGGAAGTTTAGGTGCAAATCCAATAACCAAACATTACCCGAACGGTAATACTTACGTTCAGTTTTCGATTGCTACTTCAGAAAAGTATCAAGATAAAAACACAGGTGAATGGATTGAGAATACGGAATGGCATCGAATTATTGCATACGGTCGATTAGGTGAGGTTGCCACTCAAATCTTAAAAAAAGGTTCAAAAGTTTATGTAGAGGGTTCTTTACGAACAAGACAAGTTACCGACCAAAGAGGTCAGCAAGGTTATATAACCGAAGTAAGGGCAAACACCTTTCAGTCTTTAGATAGCCTTCCGCAAGCAAACCCTTATTAATTTTTAATGAGAGATTTAATATGAATAGAAATAAAAACCTGACTTATGGCCATTGGTGGGAATGCGAAGTAAACGTTTTAATCACGATGCTAGAAGACAAAAGACCTGTTCATTTTATTGCGGAAGTTTTAACTAGGGATTACCACGGAGTAAAGACAAAAATTGATGTCTTGCTTCGAAATGGTCGAATTCCATTGGAATTAGTGAAAAAGCCTAAGAAATAAGGACCTTTAAAGCACCTTTAGCGCACCTCGCTAAGGTGCTTTTTTACGTTCAAAATTCAGTAAAAGTACCAAATTTGTAGGAAAAAACATGTCAGCGGGACTCGAAATACGCGGAAAATCATTAAGGATTTGGATGCGTCCGGAACCAGCAGAACCAGTCATAAAAGAGACATTAGATTGGGAATTTACCCCTGAAAATCAGGTTAAGGCGGAGACGCTCGCCAATTATATTAAATTGGAAATTCAACTTGGCCAGTTTAATCTAGCTAAGCATTTCCCAAATTCTAAACACTTAAAAAAGAACCAAATCAGTTATTACGCTCACCTTTATTTGACCCAAACAATCAAGGAGGTTGCCCCAAGCACATACGATTCATACAAAGGCCATGTTTATAACCATATCCTTCCTAAATGGGGCCAGACAAACCCTAAAGACATCAATACAAACATGCTGAAGAAATGGATTGAGGTGTTAAAAGAGAATTTAAATAACAAGACTGTCCGCGAAATTGTCACCCGGTTTTCTCAGATCCATGCCATCTGGCGTGATGAAAGGCAAATGCCCTATAACCCTTTTGAGAATATCGTAATTCATCAGGTCGATACTCCAGAGCCGGATCCCTTCAGCAAAGTTGAAATTGCAATGATCTTAAACACTGAAACGGATCTCGATATTCAAAACTTATTACCTTGCTTATTCTGGACAGGGCTTTCAATGTCTGAACAATGATCCTAGCCAAAATAATGG
>NZ_JAVIMT010000078.1:0-76295 GCF_031196675.1 Acinetobacter sp. 148
TCAATCAATAGAGAATTATTTAAATATAGAACTACAAATCATTTTTGGATGCTTACTCGATTCTATGGATATAATGAGGAAGTTTTTTATTTTTGGTGTCCCCGTGAAAATTAATTCTTTCTCTCCCATACCTGAAGATGATGAAGAACTCTCTCTTCCAGAACTGATTTATTGGGCATCTTTAGGTGATCTAGAGCAAGTAAAACAATTATTAATAGATAGAGAAGACCCTAATCAGACTGATGATGAAGGGTATACTGCTCTACAAGCAGCGGCTGAGAATGATCATTTAGAGATAGTGAAGCTATTAGTTGAAAAAGGGGCGCATGTCACTTATAAAAGCGAATATACAGCACTACAGCTTGCAGAAATGGCGGGTAATACTGACATAGTGAATTATTTAAAAAGTTTATAAAATTAAAAAGCCCCTTTTATTTAAAAAGGAGGCTTTTTGTTCAATTTAAGACAAATGATATTTCTGTAGTTTCTCAACAATTGATTGAAGTCCTTTTACTTCAAATTCATTGGCTTCAAACTTTTCATCTTTATTGCGTTTGAAGATATCTCGTATTTCGATCACAGCATTTGGGTCAACAATACTTAAACTTGAAGTGACTTGGCGTATTTGGCTAATAGAACGAGAACCATTTGTTGAGCCATAACCTATAAATGCGGCTGGTTTGCCGCTCCATTCCTTACCGACATAGTCCAGTGCATTTTTTAAAGCTGGGCTGTAACCGTGGTTGTATTCTGGGCTAATAAAGATAAATGCATCAGCTTGGGCAATTTTATCAGCCCATTCTTGTTGTTTAGGTTGATCATAAATACCTGTAGCAGGTGGGTGAGAACCTGAAAATAAGGGTAGATTCCATTCTTTTAAATCAATTACTTCTGTTTGAAAATCTTTTAGATTAAATGAGGGTATTGTTGTTTCTAACCAATTGGCAATTTTAATAGCTGTGCGCCCTTCGCGAACACTTCCGACGATAATATAGACCAGCATATGTTTTTCCTAAGGATTTTTATCTTTATAACTTAATTCATTATATAGGTGCGTGAGAATATAGAATTTGTAAGGATTCTTATGTCATCAATAAAAGTTAAATAATAAAAAAGCCCTCAATCGAGGGCTTTTTTTACATGATCTTAATGCCTTGCTGACCAGCTGGAGTCACTTTAAATATTTCTACTTCAAAAGTAATATTTTTGCCGGCTAGAGGATGGTTGAAATCAATTTCAGTAATATCATCATTTACTGACTTCACAACTCCAAATAAAGTTGCTTTTGCTTTATCTTCAAACTCGATCATATGACCAGGAATAGGTCGTTGTTCGAATTTAACCGTATCAAAAGTTTGTATATTTTCAGGATTCCATGGACCAAAAGCATCTTCTGGTGGTAGATGTACTGTACGTCGATCGCCTGCACGTAAGCCAAGAAGCGCTTTCTCAAAACCTGGTAACAAGTTACCGTCGCCAATAGTCAAGCTAACAGGCTCTTCACGGCTTCGTGTATTGTCAATTTCTACGCCATTTTCAATAGCAACAGAAAAGTGTAGGTCAACTTTAGAACCGTTAGTAATACGAATTTCTTCATTAGGTTGAATAATTTCGGTCATATTATGCATCCGAATTTTTAGGTCTTTGCTTCTCAAGGAAGAATGTATCGATGAGTAGCAAAATGGTACCTAGAGTAATGGCACTGTCCGCAATATTAAAAGCTGGAAAGTGATGATTTTGGTAATAAACATGAATAAAATCGACCACATACCCTAAAGTAATACGGTCAATTAGATTACCAAGTGCTCCACCTAAAATTAAAGCGATAGCTACAGGTAGCACCACCATTTTTTTAGGCATACGTAGCAACCAAAATACAAAAAGTATTGAAACTAAGCCTGCCAAAGATGTGAAGAAATAGCGTTGCCATCCTCCAGCATCAGATAAAAAGCTAAAAGCTGCACCATAGTTATGTAATAGTGTCCAGTTTAAAAATGGAAGCACAGGTACAGGATCTGCGTAGTTCAGATGTGTACTCGCAATCCATTTTGTCCATTGATCCAACACAATGGCAAGGACAGAAAGTCCAAGCCAAATGAGGTTGTGAGGATAAAACTGGAATAAGCCTTTTTTAGCTTGTGAATTAGGCATATTTTCTCACTTCGCCACGACCAGTGACGTTCACAATACAACGACCACATAAACCAGGATGATCGGCATGTGTATTTACATCCGGAAGGACATGCCAGCAACGTGCACATTTTTCACCTTCAGCTGCAGATACTTGTACACGTAAGCCTTCCATTTCAGTTGCTTCACCTTGTTCAGCAAATGGATGTACTACTACTTGCGAAGTAATAAGAACAAAACGGAGCTCATCAGCCAGTTGGTTTAAAACTGTTTGTAATGATTCATTTGCCCAAAGTTCAACTTTGGCTGAAAGATTACTACCGACAAGTTTAGCGTTACGAGCTGCTTCAATCTGTTTATTTACTGCAGATTTTACGCTAATCAATGTTTGCCAGTCTGCTTCAGAAAGCAAGTTTGCTTTTGATGAAACAGGTAGGTCATACCATTCAGCTGTAAATACATACTTGTCAGTTTGTTCTGGGATAAGTGGCCACGCTTCTTGAGCTGTGAAGCTTAGAATAGGGCTCATCCAGCGAACAAATGCTTGTACGATATGGTAAAGCGCTGTTTGTGCGGAACGACGTGCTTGTGAGTCAGCCTTAGTGGTGTATTGACGGTCTTTGATGATGTCTAGATAGAAACCACCTAAGTCATTAATACAGAAGCTTGTTAACGCACTACACACGACGTGGAAGTTCATTTCTTCATAGGCCGCGATAATGGTCTGTTGTACTTCATTAGCACGTTGCAAGATGTATTGATCAAGAGCAATAAGATCATCTACTGCCAGAGCATCCGTACTTGGTTTGAAACCATTTAAGTTTGCAAGTAAGAAGCGTAGCGTATTACGAATACGACGGTAGCTATCACTTACACGGCTAAAGATTTCTTTCGATGCTGCAATTTCATAGCGATAGTCGCTAGATGCTACATATAAACGTAAACCATCGGCACCAAGTTGTTTGATGATTTCTTCAAGTGGAATATAGTTGCCTAAAGATTTTGATAATTTACGGCCATTTTCATCCACTGTGAAACCATGTGTTAACAAGGCTTTGTATGGCGCGCGGTTATGAATCGCCATAGACGTTAATAAAGAAGATTGGAACCAGCCACGGTGTTGGTCTGAACCTTCTAAATATAAGTCAGCAGGGCTTTCTAATTCTTCACGTTGCTCAAGTACAGCATAATGCGTTGTACCTGAGTCAAACCATACATCAAGCGTATCGCGAACAGCATTGTACTGTTCAGCATCTTCACCAATGAAGTCTTTCGCATCACGGTTAAACCATGCATCAATACCTTCTTTCTCGATAAGTTTGGCAACTTCTTCGATGAGCTCAGGCGTACGAGGGTGCAATTCGTTCGTATCTTTATGAACGAAGAAAGGAATTGGTACACCCCAAGTACGTTGACGTGAGATACACCAGTCTGGACGGCCTTCGATCATTGATTCAATACGGTTTTTACCCCAGTTCGGTACAAACTCGATATCGTTTTCAATGGCATTAAGCGCACCGTCACGTAAACCTTTTTGATCCATGCTGATAAACCATTGTGGTGTAGCACGGAAAATAATCGGAGTCTTATGACGCCAGCAGTGTGGGTAGCTGTGTTTAATCGGTTGATGAGCCCATAAGCGACCTACAGCACCTAAAGCTTCAATAATCTTTGGATTGGCTTTATAGATGTGCTCGCCAGCAAAGATTGGTGCGGTTGGTAAGTAAACACCGTTACCACCCACTGGGTTTTCAACTTTAAGGTTGTATTGAAGACCTACTTTATAGTCATCTGCACCGTGGCCAGGAGCAGTGTGTACAGCACCTGTACCGCTTGTTGCGATAACGTGTTCACCTAAAATTACCGGAACTTGGCGATCGGTAAGTAAAGGGTGTTGTAGGGTAAGATTTTCAAGAGCTGAACCAGTAAAGTCAGCTAAAATAACTGGATTTTCAAGCTTGTAACGCTCGATTGCAGAAGCAACTAAGTCTTTAGCAAGAATAAAGTTTTGCTTACCACGTTCAGTAGTCACTTGTACCAATTGATATTCAATTTCGGCATGCAATGCAACTGCTTGGTTCGCTGGTAACGTCCAAGGTGTAGTGGTCCAGATCACAATATCAGTTGGATCTTGAACGTCTACATTTACACGAGCACTTAAGTCTTTTAAATCTACAACGCCAAAACCAACGTCAATTGCGTCTGATTTTTTATCTTCGTATTCAACTTCAGCTTCAGCAAGTGCTGAGCCACAGTCCATACACCAGTTCACTGGCTTTAAGCCCGGCTGGATATGGCCATTTTTTTGGATTAAACCTAAAGCACGAACGATATCGGCTTCTTGTTTGTAGTTCATGGTGAGGTAAGGATTATCCCAGTCACCTAAAATACCAAGACGTTTAAAGTCAGTACGCTGTAAATCAATTTGCTTTAGCGCATATTCACGGCAGTGTTTACGGAAAGTGGCTGCGTCAACTTTCTCGCCCACTTTGCCTACTTTTTCTTCAACTTTTAGTTCGATTGGCAAACCGTGACAGTCCCAACCTGGTACATATGGCGCATCGAAACCTGCCAAAGTACGGCTTTTTACGATGATGTCCTTAAGTACTTTGTTAACCGCATGGCCCAAGTGAATTGTACCGTTCGCATATGGAGGGCCATCATGCAAAATATATTTTTTCTTGCCAATACGCGATGCACGAATCTGCTGATAAATGTTGTCGGTATACCACTCTTCTAACCATTTCACTTCACGTACTGCCAAATTTGCTTTCATTGCAAATTGAGTATCCGGCAGGTTTAGCGTGGCTTTGTAGTCCACTGCATTTTCAGTAGTTTGCTTATCGCTCATGCAAGTTGTCTTCCAGTTTAATCAGCTTGGGAGCCGACATGTTTTACAATCAAAATTCGAATTAAAAAGGAAATTGTGTCGTGTCGTTACGATATTGTCGTAATTGCTGCACGTCATTATCAATTCCTGCCTTAAGTGCTTCAAGCGAAGGGTAGTTCAATTCACCATGAAGATAGTGAAGAAAAGTCACCCGCATAAATAAGCCATACAGATTAGCAGAAACATCAGGGAAATGTACTTCTAATCTCCACTCTGGATGTTCTTGCTGAATGGCTGGACGAGTACCGACATGACCTGCACCATAGAGGCTGTTTTCATGATATCCGGCAATTCCTGGCTTTTCAGGATTATCCTGAAGCACTTTTTGAGTTAGCGAAGTTGTTTCGCAAATGACTTCAACGCCATAAATACCATTTAAACAAGGCTTATGGCGGTTGAGACGAACATTAATCGTTGGGAAATCTAAAGTTCGCCCAATTTGGTCGCCATATTGAACACGACCGGTAATACTGTACGGACGGCCTAATAATTTAGCTGCTAAAGCGAGATTACCCACTTGAAGCACTTGGCGAATACGAGTTGAACTGACGCGTTCACCTTCGAGTTCAATCGTATGTAAATTTGTGACTTGAAAGCCGTAATTCTTTAAAAATTCGCTATTGCCTTGACGGTCTTTGCCGAAATGAAAGTCATCTCCTAAAACCAAAGCTTGAGCATTTAATTTGTCTTTTAATAAATCTGCAAACTCAGAAGCACTCATGCTACGGAAATGCTGGTCAAACTTGGCAACCGCGATGTAATCCACCCCAAGTTCAGCTAGATATTCAACTTTTTCCCGTAATGAATTAATACGAGGTGGGGCATCGTAGCCTTTAAAGAACTCAAGCGGTTGGGGCTCAAAAATCATGACCAATGTTTTTAAGCCTTGTGCTGCAGCAATTTTTTTGAGTTGAGCAATCATCGCTTGGTGACCTAAATGGACACCATCAAAATTACCAATAGTTACCGCTGTTTGTGGTAACTGGAAATTGGGCGATAACGCATTAAGACGAAGCAGTTTCATGAACTTAAAATATGGCTATTTTTGCAAGGGCTATATATTGCCATAATCTCACAGATTCGTCTTGTTGTTGTGTTTTTACTCAGGTATTTTTCAATACGAATACTTTTTATATCTAAAAAATTGATGAATTAAATAAAAATAAATCAATTTTTCTTATTATTGGTTTATCCTACTATAGCCTCATCCACTCTTTGATTAGAGACTTAAGATGAAAAGACCCTTTTACCAATTAAATCAAAGTAAAGATGTTATACGGCATTTTACCCCAAATTGGTTTACAGCAACTATGGGTACTGGCGTGGTCAGTATGATTTTAATTCAGCTTCCATTTGCCAAATCATTTTTATTTATGCTGGCTACGCTGTTATGGCAATTTAATATTGTTCTATTTAGTGTTTTTTCAGTTCTCTATTTATTGCGGTGGTTACTCTTCCCGCATGAAGCGAAGCAAATATTTAATCATCCAAATATGAGCTTGTTTTTAGGTGCTATACCGATGGGGCTTGCAACCATACTAAATGGCTTTTTAAGCTTCGGAATCGGGCTTTACGGCGAAGTGGCAGTTCATATCGCCCAAGCTTTGTGGTACATCGACGTCTTTTTAGCACTAGCAATTGCGTGGATCATCCCATTTTGCATGTTTAACCGTCAGAATCATCAGCTACATACCATGACTGCAATTTGGCTTTTACCTGTAGTTGCATGTGAAGTCGCAGCAAGTTCTGCGGGCATGTTGGTTGCACATTTACCAGCAGATGTGCATGGCTTTCATTTATTGTTAGCAGGTTACGTACTTTGGGGAACCTCTGTTTTACCTGCATTTGCCATTTTAACGATTTTAATGTTACGTATGGCTTTGCATCAGTTACCAGAAAAAGAAGTCGCGATTTCTAGCTGGCTTTCTTTAGGTCCGATTGGGACAGGTGCTTTAGGTCTATTATTGCTAGGTGAGCAGGCACAAAGAGTATTTGTAAATGTTGGCTTTCCTGAGTTTGCCTATGTATTTCAAGCCTTGGGCGTTGTGGGTAGTCTAGTACTTTTAGGTTTTGGGTTATGGTGGCTTGGTCTTGCGATTTTAACAACACTTCGTCATGCAAAGACAGGTATTCCGTTTAACTTGGGTTGGTGGGGTTTAACCTTCCCATTTGGTGTGTTTATTTTGGCTTTATTTAATTTAGGTCATCAGATTGAAGTTGTATTTTTACAATACGTCGCTGTGGCATTCAGTATTTTATTATTAGTGATGTGGAGCGTGGTAATGAAGAAAACCTTAGCCGGAGCATACAGTGGCAAGCTATTCTTCTCTCCATGTTTGGTGGCTTTACAACAAAGAATGCAGTAAAGGTGAAAAGGTGCAAAAAGCTTTTGCACCTGATTTATACTTACTTTCTAATTTTGTTAATTCTGATTTGAGCTTTTTGAATGAACACAGATACCGCTTTAATTATGGCACTTCCCAACGAATCTAAAGGTTTATTCGAGCAAGCAGGTATCGAAGTCCATTACAGTGGTATTGGTAAGATCAATGCTGCTTTTAAAGCGTTTGAAGTTATTCAAAAAACAGGCTGTAAAACTTTAATTAACTTAGGTACAGCAGGAAGTTCATCTTTTAATCGGCACGATTTAGTAGAAATAAAAACTTTTGTACAACGTGATATGGACGTTTCACCTTTAGGATTTGAAGTTGGGGTAACGCCGTTAGATGACCACTTGGCGGCTGAAATTCATCTCCAAACGCATTTTGCGGATTTACCAAAAGGAATTTGTGGGACAGGGGACTCATTTGAAACGGGTCAGCCGAAGGTCGCTTGTGATGTAGTCGATATGGAAGGTTATGCGTTAGCAAAAGTTTGCTACAAGTTAGGTGTACGTTTAATTTCGGTGAAATATATTACTGATGGAGCAGATGATACGGCTCATTTGGATTGGGAAGAAAACTTATTATTGGGTGCACAAAAGCTTTTAGCACTTTATCAAAATCATTTCTAAAAAAAGATCGGCAAATTTGCCGATCTTTTTTATTTTAGCGAGGTAATACGCCGTATAGCATCATATGTACCGTATGCTCAATCGAACGCTGGAACATACTGCGGTTACGAAGCGTTTTCCCGGTTACCATTTCCATTTGAGTTGCAAAATCGGCATAGTTTTGCGTAAGACCCCAAATATTGAGAATTAAAAGTTCCGGGTCGATATCCGGTGAAATTTTTCCTTGCTCTTGCCAAGTTTGAATGACCTTAGCTTTGCGCTTAAATAGCTTTTTCAAGGGCCCTTTCAGTATAGGCAAAATATGCGGTGCCCCTTGAATAATTTCTAAAGCAAATAGTCGCGAAGCTTTTGGTTTGCTACGAGAAAGTTCGATTTTTTGAATTAAATAATGAGACAAGGCTTCGGCTGGTTCTAACTCAGCTTCTAAGGTTTGTAAGGGAGCTAGCCATTTTTGTAAAACTGTGGTCAGCACTTCCACATATAAAGACTCTTTATTTTCATAGTAATAGAAAATATTCGACTTATGCATGTCAGCGAGTTGGGCAATTTCATCCAGACTTGCGCCACTGAACCCATATAGTGAAAACACATCAAGGGCGGCAGCAAGAAGCTGATTGCGCTTTTGGGTACTCTTCTTTTGTTCCATTTGCTGCATAAATTAAAAAGATAGTGTTCCCATTGTAAGGTAAATCGTTTGATTTGTGCACAGGTGTCTCACTTTTTTAGTGAAAAAACGGATAGTTATTTGAGCAATAGATATACTATTGTGCAAAAAATAGAGAGATTCACTAGTTTATTGTTATTCTTAAAAATATTTTTTAATCTTCGCCCTAAAAAAGAGCAATAAATCATCAGTTTTATTGCTCGTTAATTGGGCATTTTTCGGTTGAATGGTTCTCATTACTCATCTCAACCTTAAGTGGCTAAGACTGCGTCGAGTACTTGTTGTTCAAGCTGAGCAAAAGTAATGCTCTTTTTCCGTGGGCGCGGCAAATTAACTTGAAAACTTTGAGCAATCTGACCTTTATCTAACAATATAATGCGGTCAGCCAGTTGCACTGCTTCACTTACATCGTGTGTAACTAAAATGGCAGTAAAACCTTGCTCTTTCCATAAACGTTCAATCAAGCTTTGCATCTCAAGACGAGTTAACGCGTCTAATGCACCCAAAGGTTCATCTAACAATAAAATACGGGGAGTATGAGATAACGCACGGGCTAGGGCGGTACGTTGTCGTTGTCCACCAGAGAGCTGTGAAGGCCATTGTCCCGCTTTTTCTTTTAAACCTACTTTCTCTAATAATTCTTCTGCCAAAGCATGTTGCGATTTTGGTAGCCCAAGTTGAACGTTCTGAAGAATATTTCTCCAAGGCAGTAACCGTGGGTCTTGAAACATAACCCGTATGTCATCGTTAGTAATACCTTCACGCAAATGTCGGGCAGATTTAAATTTGATTTCTCCAAAACTGGCTTTTTCAAGTTGGGCAATTAAGCGCAATAAAGTACTTTTACCGCAACCACTACGTCCAACAATAGCTAAAAATTCGCCCGGTTGAATATGAAGGTTAAGATCTTCAAGAACTTTAACTTCACCATAAAACTTATAAAGCTGTTCAATCAGAATCTCTGCGCCTACCACAGGTTCTTGTGACTCTGGATGGTTTTCTGGAATGAGCTCTACGTCATTCTGATTAATATTTAAATTCAGATTTGTCATATTTTAAGCTCCTTTATTTTTGATAACCAGCATGCCAGCGTAGTAAATAACGTTCCAAAAGTTGCGCTAGAACATCGGCTAATTTGCCTAATAGGGCATAAAGAAGAATACCGACCAGAACCACATCTGTTTGTAAAAACTCTCGTGCATTCATGGTCATATAGCCAATACCTGCTTGTGCTGAAATAGTCTCAGCTACAATGAGCAGCACCCAAACCAGACCTAAAGCAAAACGTAAACCAACTAAAATCGAGGGCATCGCACCCGGTAGAATAATTTCTTTGTAAAGCTGCCAACGTGAAAGACCATAGCTTTTACCCATCTCAATTAATTGTGGATCGACTGAACGGATACCGTGATAGGTGTTGATATAAATAGGGAAGAAGACTCCGACCGCCACCAAAAATAATTTGGCTGTTTCATCAATACCGAACCACAAGATAACCAGTGGAATAAGTGCTAATGCTGGGATGTTACGAATCATTTGCAAGGTTGTATCGAGCAGGGTAGAGGCGAAACGTGAAGACCCATTGAGCAGACCCAATAGCAAACCTAAACCACCACCAATAAATAGTCCGAGTAAGGCTCGTCCTGCACTGACTTTAACGTGTTGCCAAAGCTCGCCGCTAATGAGTAGATGCCAAAAAGCAGAAACGACAGCCGTAGGAGCCGGCAGAATACGATTTTCTAAAAGCCCTGAACTCGATGCAATTTGCCAGACAACCAATAGAACAATCGGAAAAATCCAAGGCAGCAGACGCTGCCCGACTTGTTTCGTTCCACGTGAAACAATATTTATATCTTTGCTCATGCAGGCTCCTTGACGGAACTATTTTGTTTCTTCTCGTCTGGAACATAGTTGTTGGCAATGATTTCACCGAATGGACCGGTTAAGTTTGGTTGAGCAAGTTTAGCTCGGGTCTCGATTGGTAATAATGGGAATACTAACTCTGCAAAACGGATTGACTCTTCAAGGTGTGGATAGCCTGAGAAAATAAAGGTATCGATACCTAAATCCGCATATTCCTGAATACGTGCAGCAACGGTTTCAGGATCGCCGACAAGTGCTGTACCTGCACCACCGCGGACTAGACCGATACCTGCCCAAAGATTTGGGGATACTTCAAGTTTGTCTCGATTACCGCCGTGTAGAGCCGCCATACGTTGCTGACCCACTGAGTCCATTTGAGCAAATTTTTTCTGTGCTGCAGCAATAGTTGCATCATCCAGATATTGGATAAGCTCGTTAGCTGCTGCCCATGCTTGTTCATTGGTTTCACGAACAATGACATGCAAACGAATGCCATAAGTTAATTTACGGCCCTTAGCCTCAGCTTTGGCACGAACATGTTCGATCTTTTCTTTCACGGCTGCAGGTGGTTCACCCCAAGTCAGGTAGGTGTCGACTTGCTCAGCCGCGAGTTCAACAGCAACATCTGAAGAACCACCGAACCAAAGAGGTGGATAAGGCTTTTGTACAGGTGGGTAAAGTAGCTTTGCATCATCTACTTGTAAGCGTTCACCGTGGAATGTAAAAGCTTCACCCGTATGTGAACGCGTCAAAATTTCACGCCAGATTTTTACGTATTCATTGGCTGTTTGATAACGCGTTGAGTGATCTTCATATAAACCATCCCCACGTAGTTCTGCTTCATCACCACCAGTCACTAAGTTGAGTAGAACACGACCATTCGACAAGCGGTCAAATGTTGCAGCCATACGAGCTGCCAACGCTGGTGTTGTTACCCCTGGACGTAATGCAACTAAAAACTTAAGGTGTTGAGTTGCATCGATTAGGCTAGCCGCCGTAATCCAAGGATCTTCACATGAACGACCTGTTGGAATAAGTACTCCTTCGTAACCCAAGTTATCTACTGCCACAGCAATTTGCTTCATATAGGCATGGTCAACCTGACGAGCGCCTTTACTTGTACCTAAATAGCGACTATCACCGTGGGTAGGAATAAACCAGAAAATTTTCATGTGCATTACCTATATATCTATTGAAATTACTTGGCACCCCAAACAGCTTGTTTAATGCTGATTGGTTTAGGGATGATGCCTTGTTGAGTAAAGATGTCTGCAAGCTGCTGTTGTTCAGCAATGACTTTGCTGTTAAGTGGAGCTGCCGATGATGGACGTGGACGGCGTTTAATAAATAAGTCACTGGTCGCAGGTTTTAGGCCTGTACTTTGGCCAATCGCACTTGCAGTTTCTGCTTGATGGCTTTGGACCCATTTGTCAGCTTGATTGATCTGCTTGATGAGTCCTGGAACAGCTTTTGGATATTGCTTAACAAAATTTGGAGCGGCTAAGTAAAAGGTATAGTTCGGGCTTAGGCCTTTACCAGATGCAAGAACACGAGCTTGGTCTTCTAGTTGTGCTGAAGCGTAGTACGGATCCCATATTGCCCATGCATCAACAGCACCCTTTTGGAATGCAGCGCGAGCATCGGCAGGTGTGAGCCAAATTGGGGTAATGTCGCTCCATTTTAAGCCTGCTTTACGTACGGCCTGTACAAGTAGGTAATGTGAGCTAGAACCTTTCTGTAGCGCAATACGTTTACCTTTTAGGTCCTTAAGCTGTTTTAGTTGTGAGTTTTTGGGAACTAAAATTGCTGAGGCCAATGGTTTGGCTGCTTCATAAGCAATGTAATATAAAGGCTTGCCAGCGGCTTGAGCGTAGACCGGGGGCGTGTCTCCAGTAACGCCAACATCGAGTGAGCCAACAGCTAAGGCTTCTAAAATTTGAGGGCCAGCGGGGAACTCATTCCAAGTGATTTTGGCATTTGGAAATTCTTGTTCAAATAGTTTTTGCTGTTTGGCAATCGCGAAGTTAATCGAACTTTTTTGAAAACCAATACGAAGTTCTTTCACTGTTGGGTCAATTGCCCAAGCAGGTGCTGCGATTGTTAAACCTAATACAGCGACCGCGCTAAAGCGCTTAACTAACTGAGTCCATTGACTCTTATTAAATAATGACTGATGTTGCATATTGATATCCTTGTTCCCTTAACACAAGGCACAGCATTTATATCGTTATTTAAGCTGTGCCCAAGCTGGGTTTATTTCAGTTTTAAAATGGCTTCTTGAATGGTGAGCTTGTTGGGAATGAGCTTTTGCGCGTAGAAGGCATCAGCTACATATTGTTGTTCTTGGGCTACCTTGTCAGATATTGGCTGAACTCCAAAACCCATACGTGAAATGGATGTTTTGAGTACATCAAACTCAAGTGCCGTAGGTTTTTCGAGTAGCTTGGCAGCCTCATCTTGGTGTGTGCTGACCCATTCAGTTGTCTGGTTTAGCGTTTGTACAACCGTGTTCAGAACTTTTGGATTATTTTCTGCAAATTTACGATCAGCTAAGTAGAACTGATGATTGCTTACCAAGTTTTCACCTGTTGCCAGAACGCGGGCCTGAATTTGATGTTCAGCTGCTGCAAAGAACGGATCCCAAATCACCCATGCGTCGACAGCTCCTTTTTCAAAGGCAGCACGCGCATCTGATGGTGGTAAATAAACAGGTTGAATATCACTTAAGCTCAAGTGATTTGCTTCTAAGACTTTTAATAAAAGGTAGTGAACATTCGAACCTTTATTCAGTGCGACACGTTTTCCTTTTAAGTCTTTAATAGACTGGATTGGAGAATCTTTTTGTACCAATAACGCTTCTGCTTTTGGTGCAGCAGGTTGATTTGCGACATAGACTAAATTTGGATTGGCTGCTTGAGCAAAAATAGGTGGTGCTTCACCTGCTTCGCCTAACGAAACACTTCCTACATTTAGGCCTTCAAGTAATTGAGGTCCCGCAGGAAACTCGACCCATTTCACTTGTACGCCTTGATCTTTGAGCGCTTTTTCTAAGTCACCACGTGCTTTTAGAATAGGAAGGATGCCATATTTCTGATAGCCGATATTTAAAGTTGTCGTGGTGTGCTCCTCTTTTTTGGCACAACCACCTAGCATCATCACTCCCGCAAGGCTGGCAGCAATGACTGAATATTTTGCCCATGAAGTGGAATTAAAAAGTGCCATGTGGTTTCGTGCTCCCCGAAAGAGAAAAAGAAAAATAATTGGATGAGCAGATACCCTAAAGGGATTTTTATTTCGTAAAAAATAAATATTCAGTCTTTATTTATGCAAAAAAAAGCTAAAAACTTTCGGCGATAAACTTATGCAAAAAAATGATTTATTGAACAGAATAATATTTATAAAAAGATATTTAAGTATATGTAAATAAAATAAAAATTATTAAAATAGCAAAATTTAAAGATTTAAAAAAAGTACAACCATACATTAATTACCTTTATGGTTGTACTTTTTAGACTAAGCTTATCTGAAATAAGAATATCTTAAAAAATGCATAGTCTAGGGAAGCAATTTTTTAAAGACTAAAGAATTTCTTTGATAGTTATAAAGTGCCTGACGGGCATTTGGTAAGTCATCCACACTCACCTGATGGAAACCGTGTTCTAAGAACCAGTGCGCGGTACGGGTGGTTAAAACGAACAATTGACGAATACCTTGTTGTTTGGCCTTTTCTTCGAGAAATTGCAGAATTTGGCTGCCACGGTTCGATTTACGATAACTTGGGTGTACTGCTACACAAGCAATTTCTGCTGAACGTGTCTCATTAAACTCAGTCGGAATTGGATAAAGGGCAGCGCAGGCCAAAATCATACCGTCTCGTTCAATGACAGCGAACTGGTTAATTTCTTGTTCTAAACGCTCACGTGAGCGATACACCAAAATGCCTTCTTCTTCTAATGGGCGTAAAAGGTTCATTAACCCGCCGACATCTTGAATATGTGCCATACGAACTTCTTCATAATGCGCATCGGTAATCATGGTACCCACACCATCACGCGTAAAGAGTTCTTCAATAAGTGCGCCATCATAAGAATAAGAAATTAGATGGACACGATGTACACCCGATAAAGATGCTTTTTTTGCTTCTTGCAAATGTAGGGTTAGGGTTGGGTGTGTGGTTTGGTATTGTTGAATATAGTAATCAAGCTGGTGTGGGCTTAATTCACGCAGTAATTGTCCATCTTCGTTAGGTAAACCTTGTTGCTCACCTAAAAAGATTAATTTATCTGCCTTTAAATAAGTCGCAGTTTTGGTTGCAACTTCTTCAGCTCTTAAATTAAATACTTCACCTGTGGTTGAATAGCCCGTTGGGCCAAGTAAAACAATATTATTGTTATCAAGATGACGTTCAATCGCGTCTGTATCTATTGAACGAACTTCGCCTGTAAGCTGAAAATCCATTCCTTCACGAATACCATAAGGTTTAGCGGTTACAAAATTACCTGATACGACATCTATTCGAGCGCCATACATTGGAGAGTTGGCTAAGCCCATAGATAACAATGCTTCGATTTCTAACCGAATAGATCCTACAGCACTCATAACACAGCTTAAAGATTCGCGTGTAGTAATACGGCAGTTATCATAAAAAGGGGTTTCAATCCCTTTTTCTTTAAGGTTGTGATTAATTTGTGGACGTGCGCCATGCACTAAGATTAAGCGAATGCCAAGAGAATGTAATAAGGCAATATCGTGAATAATATGTTCGAAATTAGGATCGCGGACTGCTTCACCGCCAAACATTAAAACAAAAGTTTTGTCACGATGCGCATTGATGTAGGGTGCTGAATGTCGGAACCAATGTACATAATGCTGGGTATTATTATGTGATTTCTCTAAAGACTTAGTTGGCATACCGATCTCGAATCAACAGCAAAAAGATATAAAGAGGATTCTAAACAAAAAAGCTCAAAGTCGCATGTTTTAGATAAAAAAACACCCAAATTAGCTTTGGGTGTTAGATGTTTTATGAACTTAACGAATTACTTTAATAATTTTATGGCTTTGCTCATTTACGAGTACATAATTTCCGTTCACCTTATACCATTTTTGATAACGACCTGGCTTAGTCAATTTCTGGTGTGAGCGGTAGTCAATGACATAACGTGGATGTTGGTATTGATGCGGTACGACTTGGCCTGCACGCCAGATATTCGCGTGGTCATCTTTATGAATGACTTTAACGGTTTTTGTCTCATATCCTTGGTGGTGATAATGGTCGTGAGGCGCAGCCATTGCTGTTGTTGCGATTAAACCACTCATTGAAAGAACAATTGCTGTTGTTATCTTTTTCATCGTAAACCTCGAATGATCTATTAAATTTCGATAATTGAAGATTAGTGAAAAATTACAGATAAATCGTGAAGGCGAAGAATAATAAATGTGAAAATTTTCTATGAAATAAGAAGAAATTTAGAAGATTTAAATTTCTATATCATATTGATATAAAAATAAAAAAAGGATAAAGCCGATCAGCTTCATCCTTTCCTACTAAGTGATAGTGAGGAGCTATCTATCTTAGAAACCGCGAATACTCACAATACTGTTAGAGTCCGTGTCGACTAAAATATAGTCATTGTTAATTTTGTACCACTGCTGGTTACGATCGGGTTTAGGTAAGTTATTGTCTTTATAGTCGACTTTATAACCATTACCACGATAGTGCTGTGGCATCACATAACCTGGCTGCCAACGATGTTGTTTCAGACGCTCAAAGCCACGTTCCTCACGCATACGGCGTTCATCGCGAACACGATCACCATTATCGTCACGGTCAAATTTATGCCCACGATCATTCCATTCACCACGAGGTCCGCCTTTAGGACCTTTCGGGCCATGTCCTCGGTCAAAAGGAGGATCAGCAAAGCTTGCCATACTGGTGGTCAGTACAGTGATGCAAAGGGCTAAGATGGTGAACAACTTTTTCATGATGCATCCTCGTTTACATCTGATGTCTCTCATGTTGAATACTGTACGCGCAAAATGCAGAGAAACTGTGAAGATCATTTAATGCTTCAATTAAAATTACGGATAAATCCAGCGTTTTTCTCAATAATAAAAAAGGCTTGTATATATCTTTTCAGGTATAGCCAAGCCAGATGTGATGATCGGCTATAAATTATTTTAGCTTTTCATCTGTAATTATTTAATCCTGTGCATCAATACTTTGTCCATTGAGCGTTAAGCTATCTTCACCCATTAAATAAAGATAAGCCGGCATGATGGACTCAGGTGTTGGTAATGTTTTCGGATCTTCTTCAGGATAAGCTTTAGCACGCATGGCAGTACGTGTAGCTCCTGGGTTAATACAATTAAAGCGAATATTTGGATAAGTATGCTCAGCTGCAAAAATCTTGCTCACCGCTTCTATCGCGACTTTCGAGACAGAATATGCCCCCCAGAGCGCGCGTGCCTCACGGCCTACACCTGAGCTGGTAAATACAACAGAAGCGTTTTCTGACTTTTGTAATAGCGGTAATAAAGCTTGGGTTAAAGCAAAAGGTGCACGTAAATTGACGGCCATCACATCATCCCATACTTCTGCTGGATAATGTGCAAGTTCTACTCGCTCACCCAAAATACCTGCATTATGCAAAATGCCATCCAGACGACCAAATTGTTTTTCTAGCGTACTTACTAAGAAATCATAATCGCGATCGGAAGCACTCGAAAGCTGGAGGGGTAAAATAGCAGGCTGAGGTGCGCCTAATCCTTCAATTTCATCATAAATTACTTCAAGTTTATTTAAGGTTCTACCATGCAAGACTACAGTTGCACCATGTAAAGCATAACTGAGGGCCGCAGCTCGCCCAATTCCATCACCAGCACCAGTGATTAAAATAATTCGATCTTTGAGTAGATCCGGACGAGGTTGATATTCTGAATATTTCATTGGTAAACCTCCTTCTTTTTATATTGATATAAGTAACCGTTAAAAAAACTTATAAAACTCTTGTGTTAACTTATCATACGCTGATTTTCCTGTAGAGCAGGAAGCTTTTGACGTAACAACTCGTGTAATTCTGTCACCGTATTTACAATCGAATCGGCTTGCCAAGCGTTTAAATCATCCCGATGTTCGATAGGTAAATAGCCATAAGCTGCCAAGATGGTATACATATCAGCATTGCGACCAGCATCGATATCACGTGGGTGATCCCCCACATAGATGATCTCATTTGCCGGGATATTTAACTGCTTTGCAGCCAAATACATTGGTTCCGGGTCTGGTTTAGTTTTACTGACATCTTCAGGACATACCAAAACCGCACAGCGTTCTGTCAGGTTTAACTTTTCTAGAAGAGATTCACTTAAACCACGTGGTTTATTGGTGACAATACCCCACGGAATTTGCTGAGCTTCTAACTCTTCTAAAAGTGGATACATCCCTTCAAATAGGTCAGTATCGACAACAATATTATTGCCATACAAATCTAAAAAATTTTGTCGATGTGCCAAGAAAATTGGATTGGTCACATCCAGCTCTGGGTAGACCAATTTGACCATCGCACGGGCACCTTCAGACACTTGTGTACGAATAAGATCGGCTTCTACAACAGGGCGTCTTGCATCACGGCACATTTGTTGAATAATACGAATAAAGTCGGCAGCCGTATCGATGAGCGTGCCGTCTAAATCAAATAAAACAGCCTTCATCATGCACCTGTCTTTACTGTATGAACCATATAGTTAACATCAACATTTGGCGCTAACCAATAACGCTTCGTAATTGGGTTGTAGTGTAAGCCCGTCATTTCTTTTAACGTTAAGCCTGCATTACGAATATCATGTGCCATTTCAGATGGGCGAATAAACTTGTGATAATCATGCGTACCTTTTGGCAGCATGCGCAGTACATATTCAGCACCAATAATGGCGAATAAATAAGATTTCGGGTTACGGTTGATGGTCGAGAAGAACACATGGCCCCCTGGTTTAACCAAAGTCTGACATGCTTTCACAATGGATGCCGGGTCTGGAACATGTTCCATCATTTCCATACAAGTGACCACATCATATTGGCCTGCTTGTTCTTGTGCCAACTCTTCAACTGGAATTTGACGATATTCAATATTTTGAACATTTTCTTGTTGAGCATGCAAACGACCTACGGCTAAAGGTGCTTCACCCATATCAATGCCCAGGACATCTGCTCCACGACGTGCCATGCTTTCAGCCAAAATACCGCCGCCACAGCCGACATCAAGTACTTTTTTACCGGCAAGGCCACCTGCGCGTTCATCAATCCAGTTCAAGCGTAAAGGATTGATTTGATGAAGTGGGCGAAATTCAGAATGTTGATCCCACCATTTGGCAGCAAGTGCTTCAAATTTTGCGATTTCTTGTAAATCAACATTCAATTGCGACATGGTGTCACCTCTAAACTTGGGTTATCTTTTTGATGTAGTTCGCCGTTAGTGTAGCGATTATTGGGAAAAAAGCGATAAACCCAATAAAAAACTTCACAGAAGCAAAACGAATTTAGCATATTTGTTTTATATTTAGGGCATAAGCTAATGCATAACAACTTAGAGGAAAAGCTGTAACAATGAAAAAATTGGTTTTGGGTGGTTTGAGTGCAGCAATTATGGCCGTATCGGGTAGTGCAATGGCAGCAGATTTTGTTGCTGGTAAAGACTACACCGTAATCGCCAATCCAGGCAAAGTGGAAGTACCGGGGAAAATCGAAGTTCGTGAGTTCTTTTGGTATGGCTGTCCGCACTGTTTTAAACTTGAACCACATATGCAAACGTGGTTAAAACAAATTCCGAGTGATGTACGTTTTGTGCGTACGCCAGCAGCCATGAACAAAGTATGGGAACAAGGGGCACGTACTTACTATACATCTGAGGCATTAGGTGTACGTAAGCGCACGCATTTACCATTATTCCATGCAATTCAGGTGAATGGTCAGCAGATTTTTGACCAGGCTTCTGCGGCTAAATTCTTTACTCGTTACGGTGTGCCTGAACAAAAATTTAATAGCACTTACAACTCATTTGCTGTAACTGCAAAAGTTGCCGAGTCAAATAAACTTGCTCAACAGTACCAATTAACAGGTGTTCCTGCTGTAGTGGTAAATGGTAAATATGTTGTACAGGGTGAAGATGGTAAAGTTACCCAAGTCCTTAATTACTTAATTGAAAAAGAACGTAAGGCAAAATAAAAGTTTATTGCTTTAAAAAGGGCTTCTTATGAAGCCCTTTTTTATAAAATTTATTTCATAATCACGAAATAATTCAATTAATTTTGAGAATTCTCGTCTTCTATCTGAAAATTTAGCGCATCAAAATTGGTGGTTTGGGTAGGTAGTGATAAGGCTTGGTTAATATATAAATTAATTAATTTTTGGCGAGAACCAATCGAGCGCTGATAATAAGTTGAGTTTAAAAGCAACGATGCACCGTAAGTGAGTGACCAGATATAAGATAAATAGTCACGAATCGACATATCATAATTTAATGATTTTAAATAACTTTCTGTAATGTCTTTAATCGCTAGAATACGTTGTTGACGAACTTCATAAAGCTCTTCAAAAAGATGCTTCAACTTAGACTCTGTCATCGTCAGATTTTCTTCAAGTTGATGCAATAAAATCGTTTTTCCCGGTGTGAGCAAATGGTGGAGCATGTACCGTGGTGCATACTCTTTAAAATCAGTATTATATTTTTGAGAAATTTCTAAAATTTGTTTTTCATTTTGAATAATCAATTCAAGCAGAAGTTCATTTTTACTTCTAAAGTGCTTATAAAGCGTACCTTTTGCAATATCTAGCTCGGCCACTAATTCATCTAGAGTAATTTCCTGATTGTTTTCTAGTAACAATTTTTCTGCAACGCTTAGAATTTTTTCTTTGCGCATCAAAAACTGTGTATGACGATCAAGATTCATAGGTATTCCCACACCAGTTTGGCCTAACGAATAGTTTACTTCCTGTAAAAAGAAAAAGACTTTTCTCGAAATTTTCGCCTTTTTCTTTCACTCTTTACGTATTAACACATAACCTGTTTTTTGTCATTTGCCAGTTTTACCGTTCCCAGTTAGCAATACCTCTAAACAGTAAGCGAACTTGTGTAGACGCATTTTCAATAAATGCAGTTTGTTGCTGCTTAAGTTGCTCACCTTGATATTGTTTGGCGAGGTTGAGCCACGTCATTGCCCATGTAAATGACATATTGGTCAAAATGGTAGATAAGACATTTAAGTCTTGAGGATTTTGAATATGTTTAAAATTTTCGAGTTTAGTCAGATCTGTTGTGAGATCTTCAATCAAAAATTCAATTTCTCTAGCAATGGCTGTACGGACCGTTTCTGAACCACCCCAACGTTCAGCAATCATAAATTGCCACTGTTTAGGGCTATGGTTCACTGCCTGTACAAATAGTTCAATACTGGTTTGGGTTTTTGCAGACTTGTGCTGTAAATAACTCTGGCCGAGTTGATGTAAAACGCTTTTTAAATGTAGGGCAACTTGGTCAACCAACTCTTTCCCGAGTTCATCCATGTCTTGAAAATGACGATAGAACGCTGTTGGCACTAAACCCACTTCACGTGCAACTTCACGCAAACTGATACTACTGAACGAACGCCCAGACGTGCTCAGATGCAAGGCTGCATCGAGAAGTGCCTGACGACTTTGCTGTTTTCGTTCATCCCGTATCGACATTAAAAAAACCTATTTAAACCGTGAGCCAAAGTCTAACAAAAAAGAGCAAACTTTCATAAAAAAAATAGTGAACAAGTGTTGACTGAGTGAACACTTATAAATATAGTGTACATATGTTCACTATACGAACATGTGTTCACTCAAATAAATAGCCAGAAACAAAAGAGGAACGTATGAACGCAACACTTAACTATCAACCACATTGGGTACGAGAAGATTTCGTTGATTTTGTTTTGCAGAAAATTAACGCGACTTGGGCTTGGAAAAGGGTACTTGCAGAAGTTACCGCTGTTCAGCCGCTTCATACCGATATGGTACTGATCAAGCTTAAACCAAATCGTAATTTTAATTTCGAACAGGTTTGTGCGGGACAAAGCATTCTATTGACGTTGCTTATCGATGGCGTTTACCAACAACGTAGCTATTCGATTATTGAAGTAACCACTCAAGGTGAAATCGCTTTAGGTATTAAAGTACAAGGCTTGGTGTCTCGTGCAGCTCAACTATTACATGTGGGAGAGTGTGTTGAAATTTCACAGCCACAAGGTGATTTTACTTTGCATCAAGGTCAGCAGCCTGCAATTTTAATTGCCTCAGGAAGCGGTATTACTGCAATTTATTCACTCTTGCAGCAAGCTTTGAAACAGCAGCTTGAACAAATCCATGTCATTTATTTTAATCGTGCGGAAATTTTTCATGCTGAATTAAAAGCTTTGGCAGAACAGCATCCACAGCTTCAATATCATTTTTTTAATACCAGCGAGCAAAAGCAGCATTTAACTGAAAGCTTACTGCAAAAGTTGGTTCCAGATTTTGCGCAGACTGCGACCTATATATGTGGGCACCACGGCATGATGCAGCAGGCGAATGAAATTTATGTGCAAAAAGGTGCTCAGTCTCAGCTTCATCAAGAATATTTCCAACCACTTCAAGTGACTGGTACACATGCAGCACAGCCTGTTATTTTCCGCCGTGCTCAACACGAATTTTTAGCTGAAACAAATTTACTGAGCAGTGCAGAGCAGGCGGGACTACGCCCGCAACATGGCTGCCGTATGGGTGTTTGTAATAAATGCAGTTGTACCAAAGTGAGCGGAGTTACTCAAAACCTGTTAACAGGTGAAATTGAAGACCAACCGAACCGTCCAATTAAACTATGCGTGAGCCAGGCATTAAGCCCAGTCACAATTGATCTATAAAA
This sequence comes from Acinetobacter sp. 148, assembly GCF_031196675.1. NCBI lineage: Bacteria > Pseudomonadati > Pseudomonadota > Gammaproteobacteria > Moraxellales > Moraxellaceae > Acinetobacter > Acinetobacter sp. 148. The sequence continues at coordinate 22,485 of NZ_JAVIMT010000078.1, forward strand.
AGAATTAAAGAGGATTAACCCTATGAATATGGCATTAGAATTTTCTACTGTTTCTAAATCTGCTCATTTAACACCTGAACAGACTGAAGAGTTTGGTCGCCGTGTTGAGCAGATTCGTCAAGATGTTATGCAAAGTCTTGGTGAGCAAGATGCAAAATATATCTACAAAGTACGTAATTTTGTTCGATATACCGAAATCGCATCGCGTGGCATGTTGATGTTTGGTGGTTGGATTCCGCCAGTCTGGCTACTAGGCACAGGCTTATTAGGTATTTCTAAAATTGTAGAAAACATGGAACTTGGTCATAACGTCATGCACGGTCAGTTTGACTGGTTAAATGAACCAAGTTTGAACGGTAATACTTACGATTGGGATACCATTGCATCGGGTGATGACTGGCGTGAAACACATAACTATGTGCACCACACCTATACCAATATTGTCGGTAAAGACCATGATGTCGGTTATGGTATTTTGCGAGTAAGTGATCAACAGAAGTGGGAACCCCGCCACCTGTTTAATATTCCTCTAGGTCTACAGTTAATGTTTTTCTTTGAATGGTATGTGGGTGTACAAAACTTACATCTTGAAGATGCATTAGTTTATAAAACCAAGAGCTGGAAACAAGTTTGGAAAGATTCGGCTAAAGTCCGTAAAAAAGCCACACGCCAAGTTTTAAAAGACTATGTGTTTTTCCCTGTGATCTCTGGCCCTATGTTTTTACCAGTTTTTACAGGAAACGTAGTTGCGAATATTATTCGTAACTTGTGGTCATCTGCTGTGATTTTTAACGGACACTTTACAGAAGATGCAGAAACGTTTGAGCCTGATAATACCGACACTGAAACCAAGGCAGAGTGGTACTTACGTCAAATTCGTGGTTCAAGTAATTTTAGTGGTACAGAATGGCTGCACTTTATGAGTGGTAACTTAAGTCATCAAATTGAACACCATTTATTTCCAGATATGCCAGCTAATCGCTATAAAGAAGTAGCACCGAAAATTAAGGCACTTTGTGCAGAATATGGCATTAACTACAACGAAGCAAACTTTATGCGCCAGTTCTGGAGTGTATGGGTACGTTTAGCGAAATGTTCACTGCCAAACCATACCACTGGAAAAGTAATGCAGACATTGGAAAAGTTAAAAGCAAAATTCAAATTTGCGTAATTTAAATAATTTCAAAATAGCCCCTATTTAGGGGCTATTTTTATTTTTCAAGTCATGAAAATTGCAGACTTACATTTGAAAGTAGGGAATAAACTCAACCTGTCAAAATCCTTTGCTATACTATGCCCAAGTTTGTATTTAAGAGAAGTTAGGAAGGATTATGCGTATTGACCAACGTGCATTAGACCAATTACGTGAAGTGAAAATTACACGAAACTACACCCGTTATGCTGAAGGTTCTGTGCTGGTCGAATTTGGTCACACCAAAGTCCTTTGTACTGCAAGCATTGATAACTCAGTGCCACGCTTTTTAAAAGGCCAAGGCCAAGGCTGGGTAACGGCAGAATATGGTATGTTACCGCGTTCAACACATTCACGTTGTGACCGTGAAGCGGCTCGTGGTAAACAAACTGGTCGTACTCAAGAAATCCAACGTTTGATTGGCCGTAGCTTACGTGCAATGGTTGATTTGAAAAAGCTTGGTGAAAACACGATTACCATCGACTGTGACGTGATTCAGGCTGATGGTGGTACGCGTACTGCTTCAATCACTGGTGCTGCTGTAGCATTAGTTGATGCGATGAATGTTTTATTATCTCAAAAGAAAATTAAGCACGATCCGCTTAAAGGATTAGTTGCTGCAATTTCTGTTGGTATGTATCAGGACGAAGTACTGCTTGATCTTTGTTATGAAGAAGACTCGAACTGTCAAACTGACTTAAATGTCGTAATGACACAAGCAGGTGAGTTTATTGAAATTCAAGGTACTGCCGAAGACAAACCGTTTACCCGCGCTCAAAGCAATGCCATGTTAGAAATGGCTGAAAAGGGAATTGCCGAGCTCATTAAAAAGCAACAAGAAGCTTTAGGCTGGTAATTTCAAGTTATCTAAAAAACGCATCTTCGGATGCGTTTTTTTATACCTTCATCAAATCGACATAAAAACATCACTTGTCTGTCACCTTTTCACTTTATTAGTAGTTCGCATTTAAACCGTTTGGAAAAAACCAATGCGAAAACTTTCAATTTTATTAATTACATCTTTAGCACTCATGCTCAGTGCTTGTAACGATGATAACGACTCAGATAATTCATCGCCAACAACACCGCCTACCAGTAATTGCAAAATGCACTGTGCACCATAATAAGAACTCAGGATAGAACTAATGAATCGTCGCGAATTTCTTTTAAATTCTACAAAAACAATGTTTGGGACAGCTGCTCTAGCGAGTTTCCCGCTGAGTATTCAAAAAGCGTTAGCAATTGACGCCAAAGTTGAAAGTGGAACTATTCAAGATGTTAAACACATTGTGATTTTGACTCAGGAAAACCGTTCATTTGATAATTATTTTGGAACACTAAAAGGTGTACGTGGCTTCGGTGACCGTTTTACCATTCCTATGACAGAAGGCCGAAAGGTTTGGGAACAATATGATGCGAATAAAAAGAAAGTATTGCCATACCATTTAGATAGCCGCTTAGGAAATGCTCAGCGTGTTTCGGGTACACCTCACTCATGGTCTGATGGACAAGCAGCTTGGGACAACGGTCGTATGAGTGATTGGGTGGCATATAAAAAACCGCAGTCGATGGGCTATTACAAAAAGCAAGAAGTTGAATATCAATTTGCCTTAGCGAATGCTTTTACGATTTGTGATGCCTACCACTGTGCCATGCATGCAGGAACTAACCCGAACCGTAAATTTATCTGGACGGGAACCAATGGCCCTACAGGTGCAGGTGTTGCGAGTGTGGTCAACGAATTTGATGGGATTGGACCATCAACAGAAGGTTATGAATGGACGACGTATCCTGAGCGTTTACTGCAGGCTGGCGTGACATGGAAAGTTTATCAAAACATGCCGGATAACTTTACTGATAACCCTTTAGCTGGTTTCAAGCAATATCGCCGTGCAAATGAGCAATCTGGTCAACCTGTCAGTAACGACACACTAACGTGTCCAGCCTATGATGAAAAGATTGATGCGACTCAACCACTTTACAAAGGTATTGCCAATACCATGCCGGACGGTGGTTTTTTAGGAACTTTTAAAGCTGATATTGCGCACGGTAAATTACCGCAAGTGAGTTGGTTAGTTGCTCCGGCAACTTACAGTGAACATCCAGGGCCATCTAGTCCTGTACAAGGCGCTTGGTATATTCAGGAAGTATTAAATGCATTAACTGAAAACCCTCAAGTGTGGAGCCAAACCGTTTTATTGGTGAACTTCGATGAAAATGACGGTTTCTTTGACCATGTTCCTTCACCAAGTGCACCTTCTAAAGATATAAACGGTGTTGTATATGGAAAAACCACTTTAACGGACCAACAAGTGTCTTATGAGTACTTTAACCATCCAGCAGTAGCGACTTCAAAATCTCAACCTAAGCCAGATGGTCGAGTGTATGGTCCGGGTGTACGCGTTCCAATGTATGTGATTTCGCCGTGGAGCCGTGGAGGATGGGTAAATTCTCAAGTCTTTGATCATACTTCTATTTTACAATTCTTAGAAAAACGTTTTGGTGTGCAAGAACCTAACATTAGCCCATACCGCCGTGCTGTATGTGGTGATTTAACAACGGCATTTAATTTTAAAACACCGAATCTTTTGCCTGTTGCTGAACTAGATGGGAAGAAAACAAAAGCCGAAGCTGATGCGATTCGTGTCGCTCAAGCTTTATTGCCCCAAGTTCCTGTTCCGAGCCAGCAACAATTTCCTCAGCAGGAAATAGGAATTCGACCATCACGTGCTTTGCCATATATTTTGCATACTAGTGCCAAAGTCGATGTCACTCAAAAAACGGTTAAGCTGATGTTCTCCAATACGGGTAAACAGGCAGCTGTTTTCCATGTGTATAACCGATTAGATCTTACGGCAATTCCACGTCGTTATATGGTTGAGGCAGGTAAACAGCTTGATGACGTTTGGAATACTACAAATGGGCAGTATGATTTATGGGTACTTGGACCAAATGGTTTTCACCGTGCGTTTAAAGGTAATTTAAGTCAAGCTAATCAGACTCAAGCATTACCGGAAATTAGAGTATGTGTAGAAGAATGTGATGCGAATTTATATTTAAAAGTGCGTCATGATGGTAATAAGTCAGTCAAGCTCACTGTCAAGGCAAATGCTTATCTGCCAAACAAGACATGGGCGATAGAAACCAATAGTTCTGAAAAAGAACTGGTTTGGGATATGTCTGAATTTGGTGGTTGGTATGATTTTACGGTGACATTAGCGGACGATGCGACGTTTAGTCGCCGTTTTGCAGGACGTATAGAAACTCAAGAAGATTCAATTTCTGATCCATATATGGGTTATTTAGAGTCTTAAGTTATATAGTCTGAATTGGAATTGTTATTTAAAGCCGATTTAGATGACTTTGATAAAAAAGCACGGCCTCATATCACATGAAATTCAAATAGATGTTGTATAGGCTTCCTCACTTTTGAAAGGTCAAAAGTGACAAAAACCTCTGTTTCTCTGATGTTACCTCCATGTAACACAGAGAAACGGTGACATCCATGTCACCTGTCACGATAGTAAATAAAGGGAATAGGGTGTTTATATAAAATACTATGTGGGAAGATGCTGTCGTATAGATGAATAATAAAAATAAAGACTTACCTTTTGTAACAGAATCTCCTAAGCCTGGTCATATTTATCTTTTACCTTGAAACCCTAATTTTTTTAAAGTGATGGGGAAAATTTATGCTACAAGGTTTTATTGTATTATTAGCAGTAGTTACTTTTGTTTTAATGGCTGCCGATCCACGGGATAGTGGGGCACAAGCGACTCAGTCAGCATGGCAAAAAACACAAGCGGCAGACATGACCAAGTCGCAAAAAAATACCAATAATGATGCTGATTTTATTTAGGCATTAAAACGCATTGATAAATCAACGGCTTTGACATCTTTAGTCAACACGCCCATAGAAATATAGTCGACACCAGTAGTCGCTACTTCGCGTAAGTTTTCAATAGTGATATTGCCCGAAGCTTCGAGTTTACAGCGACCCGCCACGTGTTTTACAGCATCAATCATTTGTTGTTGGCTAAAGTTGTCGAGCATGACAATGTCCGCACCTGCTTCAAGCGCTTGGTTTAGCTCATCCCAAGTTTCAACTTCGACTTCAACAGGTTTACCTGGCGCAATTTGATGTGCTTTTGCAATCGCTTGGGCAATACCGCCCGCTGCCATAATATGATTTTCTTTAATTAAGAATGCATCAAATAAACCGAGGCGGTGATTTTGTCCGCCGCCGACGGTTACGGCATATTTTTGTGCAATACGTAAGCCTGGTAAAGTTTTACGTGTATCGAGAAGTTTTGTGTTTAAACCTTCAAGATGCTGAACATATTCAGCAGTTTTTGTAGCAACAGCCGATAATGTTTGAATAAAGTTTAAAGCAGGACGCTCTACAGTCAGTAAGCTACGTGCAGAACCAGCAAGCTTTAAAAAGGCTTCATTTGCAGCAACACGGGCACCTTCTTGTTTTAACCAAGTCACCTGTACAGTGTTGTCATAAGCTGAGATGAGCGCATTCACCCAAGGCTGTCCAGCTAAAACCATATCTTCACGGCTAATGATAGTTGCGGTAGCCTGTTCATCTTCAGGTGTGAGCATGGCAGTAATGTCACCGTCCCCAATATCTTCTTGTAATGCTTGTTGAATATTGATTTGAATTGACTGTTCAAGCAAAGACTGAGGTATGCTCATACGGTTTCCATTTTGTCGATGACCCTAAAACTTGCGATATATTAGCACCGTCGACTTTAAAAATAAGCTGTTTTATCAGATTAATCGCGATAAACAATCACATTTACTGCTTTGAAAAGTAGATAACTGCTTTAAACTAAAACAATTGGCAAGCAATTTATTGGCATCTCAATGAAGCAAATCACACCGTATGAAGTTATAGATGGACAATTAAAAGGGGCGAGACAAGTACCTTCTCCAAATTTTAACCAGCGTCCCGCTGGTACCGAAATACAAATGATTGTAGTTCATAATATTAGCTTGCCGCCTTCTCAGTTTGGGGGAGGCTATATTGAACAGTTTTTCCAGAATAAATTAGATTGGTCCGTTCATCCCTATTTTCAGACTATTGAAGGTATGCAAGTCTCTACACACCTGTTAATTTTACGAACAGGTGAAGTCCTACAGTTTGTTAACTTTAATGATCGTGCATGGCATGCAGGGCGTTCAAGCTACTTAGCCAAAGTTGAATGTAATGATTATTCAATTGGTATTGAGCTTGAAGGAAGTGATGACCTGCCTTTTGAAGAAGTACAGTACAGCGTACTAACCGATGTAGTTGCCGCTATTCGTCAGGCCTATCCTGAAATTAAAAAACATATTGCAGGGCATTCAGACATTGCACCGGGCCGAAAAACCGATCCGGGACCTTATTTTAAATGGCAGCACTTTAGGCAGTTGTTAGCACAGAAAAAAACTTGAGTTCATTCATCATTTCACAACGAAAAGATTTTCTAGTTTCATTACAATAGCGACTTTCGAATATAGCTGTAGGTGAGTACGATGGCATTATGGCGATCGACTTTTATTGTCAGTGCGATGACGATGTTGTCACGGGTATTGGGCTTAGTACGAGATGTCGTATTGCTCAACGTGTTTGGTGCGGGTAAAGATTTCGATACCTTCGTTGTGGCTTTTCGTATTCCCAACTTCTTTCGACGGTTGTTTGCCGAAGGGGCTTTTTCACAGGCTTTTATTCCGGTATTGACCGAATATAAAACAGGTCGTGCGCATGCAGAAGTACAGATCTTAATTAGTCGAGTATTTGGCTGTTTGCTGACAGTCATGACTTTACTGACTTTTGTGGCTATGGTTTTAGCTCCAGCAATTATCTATATGTATGCGCCGGGCTTCCATAATGACCCTGAAAAGTTTGATTTAGCGGTCAGTATGTTCCGTCTGACCATTCCATATTTAATGTTTATGTCGCTTACGGCTTTTGCCAGCAGCATCTTAAACAGTTATGGCTCGTTTGCCTCGCCAGCTTTTTCGCCTGTTTTACTGAACGTAGCAATGATTGCAGGGGCTTGGTGGCTTACACCGTATATGGCTGAGCCAATCAAAGCTTTAGGTTGGTCGGTTGTTGCGGCTGGTATTTTACAGTTAGCTATACAAATTCCTGAGTTATGGCGTAAAAACTTACTGATCCCACCGAAAGTTGATTTTAAACATGAAGGTGTAGAACGTATTTTAAAATTAATGCTTCCAGCATTATTTGGTGTATCTGTGACTCAGATTAACCTATTGCTAAATACGATTTGGGCATCTTTCATGCAAGATGGTTCAGTGTCTTGGCTCTACAGTGCCGAACGTATGACTGAGTTACCTTTAGGATTAATCGGTGTTGCGATTGGTACAGTGATTTTACCCTCACTGTCAGCACGTCATGCTGAACAAGACCAAGCGAAGTTTCGCAGTATGATCGATTGGGCAGCAAAAGTGATTGTGTTGGTTGGTTTGCCAGCAAGTATTGCTTTATTTATGCTTTCTACACCGATTATTCAGGCATTGTTCCAACGTGGTGAGTTTGATTTACGCGATACACAAATGACAGCACTTGCATTGCAATGTATGAGTGCAGGCGTAATTTCCTTTATGTTAATTAAAGTATTTGCACCAGGTTTCTATGCGCAGCAAGATACAAAAACACCGGTCCGTGTGGGTTTAATGTCGGTTGCTGCCAATGCGATTTTAAACGTTGTATTCATTGGATTCTTTAAATTAATCAATTGGCATGCAGAGCATATGGCGCTTGCATTAGCCTCTTCTGGTTCAGCTTTAGTAAATGCAGGTTTACTCTATTTCTACCTACATAAGCGTAATATTTTCCGATTTGGTGCACATTGGAAAAAACTGGCACTTCAATATGGCTTGGCTAATCTTGCGATGATTGCAGCGCTTTGGTTCGGGTTAAATTGGTATAACGGTGAACTCTCTCAATGGATTCGTGTTGCAGAGGTAGTAGGTTTATGCGTTGTAGGTGTGATCGCTTACATAATTGGCTTATTACTGACAGGCTTCAGACCGAGAGATTTAAAACACTAAAATAAAAAAGCGATCAATTTAGATCGCTTTTTTTATCTTCGAAAATTATTTTGGCAAAACTTGTAGCAACTCAATATCAAAAATTAAAGTACTATTTGGACCGATACTATCCCCAGCGCCAACTTCACCATAAGCAAGTTTTGCTGGAATGAAGAAACGGGTTTTACCGCCTTCTTTCATAGTTTGTAAGCCTTCAGTCCATCCGGCGATCACTTGATTTAACTGGAAATCAACAGGGTGATTACGTGCAATTGAGCTATCAAATACAGTTCCGTCGAGTAAACGTCCTTCATAGTTTACTTTTACACGAGAGGTGGCTTTAGGTGTTTTACCAGTGCCTTCTTTTAATACCTGATATTGCAGACCTGATTTAGTCGTAATCACACCAGATTTTTTAGCATTTTCTGCCAGAAAAGCTGCACCAGCCTGAGCGTTTTGTTGACCTTGTTTTTGAAATTCGACTAGCTGTTTAGCTTCTAATGTTTTTTTATAATCATTAATTGCTTTCGCCATTTCTTCATCAGTTAGGCGTGCTGTCTTATTTTGAGCACCTTCTTGTAAACCTTGGTAAAAAATATCAAGATTTAAATCTGTTAACGCATCAGTATTATTACGGCCCATTAAATAACCATAACTATAACTAAACTGATCTTTTGCCGGGCTTTTATTTGTTATCGGTGTAGCAGCAAAAACAGATAAACTCATCGTTGACGCTGCAATAACCAAACTGATTTTTTTCATGTCATTTTCCAAAAAAAAACAGGAGAGTATAACGACTCTCCTGGATTGTTATTATTTCACTGAAATGAGTTCTACATCAAAAATCAGTGTACTGTTTGCTGGAATTCCAGGAAGCTCTTGTGGGCCATATGCAAGATTTGATGGTATAAAGAAAGTCGCTTTTCCACCTTCTTTCATGAGTTGAAGACCTTCAGTCCAACCCGGAATGACCTGATTAAGCGGGAATTCTACTGGTTGACCACGTTTATAAGAACTGTCAAAAACCTGTCCATTAATTAAGCGACCTTCATAATGTACTTTAACAACAGACTGAGCGGTTGGCTGTTTACCAGTACCTTCTTTAGTAATGATATATTGCAAACCTGATGCAGTGGTTTTTACGTCAGCTTTCGTTTTGTTTTCTGCAAGGAACTGTGCATCTGCAGAGTCAGTAGCCGTACCCGCTTGCTCAGGTTTGTCTTGATGCTGCATTTTTTGTTGTAACTCTTTTTCATAAGCAGCAACGGCAGCTTTTAAATCTTCTTGAGTATAAGCACTAGGCTGCTTATTACGCGCATCATGGATCCCTTGAACAAATGCTTTGGTATCTAGTTCAGGAGGGGTTTGCTGAGCAACTTCATACCCAAGAACATAACTGATTTTTTGAATTGGAGAAGCATTTTTGTCTGCTTTACGTCCGACTTCTGTGGTCGGATGTTGAGTTGCATAATATACAGGTACAAGTGCAGCACCGCCTAAAACTACAGCGACAGCAATGGGTAAGGCTTTACTCATAAAAGGTTCCAAAAATAATCATTTGAGTCTAAAAGGCTGCTTCGATCTTAGCATGCTTCGACTTAAGCATAGAATGTTTAACAAAAAAAACGAGTGGTTTTTTACATATTTTAGTTAGTTTTAATGTGGCAAAACTTAAAAAGCAAATAAAAAAACCGGATCATTGATCCGGTTTTTATAAAGAGTTTTAATTAGTCTTCTTTTTGTGCCTTATAGGCATAAGCATAGTTATAACCATACCCACCCCCACTAGAGCGTTGAATATCGTTAAGGATAAAGCCATTCACCTTAACACCTGCTTGTTCAAAACGGTTAACGGTTAATTCAAGCTCTTTCATATGTGACTTAGCATAACGGGCAACGATCAAGTTTACACCAGTGTACTGAGAAATAATAATGCCATCAGTCACCGCAAGCACTGGTGGAGTATCAATAATGATATGGTCATATTGAGTCTGGAACTTCTCTAGTAAGTCTTTGAACTGGGTAGAGCTCAACATTTCTGAAGGATTGGTTGGGCTCTTACCACGGGTAATCACATCTAGATTCGTTACCTGAGTTTTGTGCAATACTTTTTGTAAATCAGCTTGTCCACTTAAAAGTTCTGATAGACCCGGTTTTACATCAACATCGAAATATTTATGCATATAACCACGGCGCATATCGGCATCGATCAATAGTACTCGTTTATTGCTTTGTGCAAAGATAGTCGCTAAGTTAGTTGAAATAAATGATTTACCGACTTCTGGCGATGGGCCAGCAATCATAATAATATTATTTTTTGCTGAGGTTAAGGCGAAATGAATAGCAGTACGAATACTACGTAAGCTCTCTATTGCAATATCATCACTACTTTTAACTGCCAGAATAGGAATACTCTTTTTCTTCTTCAAGATACTCATACGAGTCTCTTGAATAGGAGAACGAGGTACAGTTGCATAAACTGGAAGATCTAATTCATTTTCAATTTGAGTAGAATCATTAACTCCACTACGCATCATATTGCGTAATAATGCAATTAATACACCGATAAAACCACCAACAAAAATAGAAAGTATTAGAACAATCAATTTTTTAGGTTTAACTGGTTTAACTGGTTCTACGGCAGTATCGATAATGCGGACATTACCAATCTCCCCCGCATTAGCAATTTTGAGTTGTTGATAGCTATTCAATAACGATGTATATAGTTCCGTGTTTACTTTCACATCACGATATAGTTGTAAATATAAACGTTGAGTCTCAGGAAGTTGAGTTAAACGATTATTAAGATCAGCAATCTTTTTATTAATGTCTGTAATTTGTGCATCGATTTGGCGGATTAATGGATGATCATTGGTATATTTGGCAGAAAGTTCAGCTTGTTTCTGCTGTAACTCAATTTTGAGCTTTTCTAAATCAATATTTTGTTTAAGTAACAGCTCTGATTCAGCATTCACATCGACTGTTTTATACTTTTCACGGAATTGGTTAAATTTGATTTCAGAATCTTCTAGCTGCTTTCTAAGCTCTGGTAATTGTCTCTCAAGGAAAGCTAAAGTTTGCTTAGACTCTAAAGATTTTCGCTCAATATTTTGTTCATGATAAACATTTAGAACATTATTGAGCACTTGAGTAATATGTTCAGGATCTTGGCCTAAATAGCTTAAACCGATAACTCCGGTCATTTTACCTTTTTCATTAACTGAATATATTGAATTAAATTGATTTACAGCTGTTAAAAGAGCTAATTTAGTTAAAGTATAACTTTGATCTTTTAAATTGCCTTGTGCATTGATTTGAACTTGCCATAAACCTTTATTTGAATTTAATATATTTTTCTTGTTTAATTGACCATTAAATACAACTTGATCTTTATACATTAGAGTAAATTGATTTGTATCTTTAAACTCTAATTTCAAAGGTTTATCAAAATAATATTCAGGCACCTTAAATTCTTGAATAATCAAACTAGCGTTTAAGTTATTGTAAACTACTGATTCATGACGATATTCAATTTTACTCTTATCTTGTGAAATTAACTTATCAATCAATCCTGATTGATTATCTTTAATTTTAATATCAAGATTAAGGTTATGAATCACTTGCCCTAAAACCATACGAGATTTTAAAATCTCTATTTCTGGATCAGCTGGTGATTTTTGAGATATACCTCCAGTAACTTTAGAAAGGTCTCCCAATAAAGCAGCAGAGGCAGCGCCTTTACTGTCTTCAACTTGTACCATAGCATCTACAGAATAAGTATCTGTTGTTATGCGTAAATATAACAAGGCACAAATTAAACTTAAGATCACGCAGCATGCTATGATTTTCCACTGTGCAATCAATGAAAAGAATAACTCTTTTAAATCGATGCTATCTTCGTTAGTTTTAGAGTTTTGATTCATAAATTTACAACTAATATACAATTACAATTGAGTGCGCCAATCTTGCACATAGCTTTGAATGTTGCGGCAAGTCTGATCAAAAAAAGCTTGGTCATGCTGATAGGGGTCGGGTATATTTTGCCCTTGCCAATGGCCAAGCCTAAAAATTTTACCCTTAGCAAATGGCCAAGTTTGTTCAATATGCTTTTGCTGATTATTGCTCATTACTAAAATCAAATCATTTTGTTTGATCAATTCAGCGCTGAGCTGACGAGCCACGTGTGGTCTCATATCAATATTCAACTGATCCATACAATGAATAGCTTTTTCATCTGCAGTATGACCTACTAGGGCGGAAATACCAGCAGATGAGATATTTAAGGTAGGATGCTGGGCCTTTAAAAAGTACTCTGCCATTGGGCTGCGGCAAATATTACCAACACATACCACTAAGATGTTTTGTAATTGCATGCTAGTTTTTACCCAATTGATCAAAGGTATAAAGTGCACTTGAGAAAGGTACAATCTGGTTCATGATACGCTGCCAGCGTGTTAAACCAGTTGCATCGATATAAACAATATCATTTTTTTGCATTTGAAATTGATTAGATAATGCAAGGTTACCAATATTACTCAAATTAAGCTGATAAATTGTTGATTTTCTTGAGTTTAAATCAGTGCGCATGACATAAATACGAGCCGCACTTGCCGTATATGGGTTAACTCCTTCACTTTCACCCAATACATCGCTTAAGGTCATACCTTGATCTCGTAATGGAATTGCTGAGCTTTTATTAGACTCACCCATAACATACAGTTTTTGATTCTGTTTAGTATTTACATAAATCGTATCATTAGGTTGAACTAATAATTTGTGTAACGAGTAGCCTTGTTTCTCAAGTGCAACAACATTTAAGTTATAAACTTCACCATTACGAATAAGCTGAATATCAGTATTGTCACCAGATTCTTGATTTACACCACCTGCCATACTGAGGGCTGTATAAATACTGATAGGTTGATCATCTAAGGTATATTGACCACTTTTCATAACCTGACCATTAACAAAGTAGCGTTTTGCCTGATAAGACAAAACTCGAACTACAACGTCAGGCGTTTTTAAATATTTAGCAAATTGATTTCTTAAATATTTATTGGTCTCAGCCAGTGTTTTACCTGCAATATGAACTTGACCTACAAGTGGTAACTGTACATTTCCTGCAGAATCAATAGGGTAGCCAAATGCTTTAATATCACTTGAAGCTCCTTGAATAGGAGGAGTAATCTCAGGATATGCCCAAAGTTGAATAGATAACACATCCCCAGGGCTTAAGCGGTATTGATAAAAAGGAGTATTAAATAAGGCGCTTATATTTCCTTGTGGACGCAAAGATTCAGAGCTAATTTGGGGGATATTGTTTTGGGTCAGTTGCACAACAGAAACTTCTGCTCCCTGATCGGTTTTAAACGTCCCTTGTTCGGGTAAGTCGTAAGTTTGTAAGCCTGAGGTGACTGCACATCCTGTAAACGAAAGTGAAATGGCTAAAAATAATAATGTGCTCTGATACTTCACATTCAAACCCTTTATTGTTTGTAATCCAATGATACTTTGCATGAAGACACTGGATTGTAGTCTATAATTAACCCAAATCATACTTTATTTGCCGAACAGTGATTGTATATTTCAAGAAATTTTTTTTTAAAGTCTGCTATATTATCGTAGTAGGTCGTATCCATGATGTTTCCCCATTTAAAATTAAATGGTTAGGTTTTATATATGTTTCAGCTTGAGCAACTAAGAATAGCAATTATCGGCTTAGGGTATGTTGGATTACCTTTGGCAGTTGAATTTGGTAAACATAAACCTACAATCGGATTTGATATAAATGAAAATCGGATATTAGAGTTAAAAAATGGACATGACCATACATTAGAAGTCTCTTCAGATGAGCTAAAACACGTACAGCAGTTAGCGTATACAGCAAATATTCAAGACTTACAGAATTCAAACTTTTTTATTGTCACTGTGCCAACACCCATTGATGATTTTAAACAACCTGACTTGACCCCTCTTATAAAAGCATCACAAAGTATTGCGAAGGTTTTAAAGAAAGGCGATATCGTTGTTTATGAGTCAACTGTTTATCCCGGTGCTACAGAAGAGGTGTGCATACCTGAATTAGAAAAATATTCAGGCTTGATATTTAATCAAGATTTTTTTGTAGGTTACAGCCCAGAGCGTATTAACCCTGGTGATAAACAGAGACGTGTTACCAATATTTTAAAAATTACATCAGGCTCAACACCGGTAGTAGCTGATTATGTTGATCAAGTTTATAGCTTAATTATTGAAGTAGGTACATATAAAGCACCCACAATTAAAGTTGCTGAGGCTGCAAAAGTCATCGAAAATACACAAAGAGATGTCAACATTGCATTGATCAATGAATTGGCTCTTATTTTTAATAAAATGGGTATTGATACCGAAGATGTACTTAAAGCAGCAGGTACAAAATGGAATTTTTTAAACTTTAGGCCAGGTTTGGTTGGTGGTCATTGTATTGGTGTTGATCCATACTACTTAACGCATAAAGCAGAGTCAATTGGTTTGCATCCTGAGATAATTTTAGCAGCTCGGCGTTTAAATGATCGTATGGGAGAATACGTTGCAACCCAATTGATCAAAGAAATGGTAAAGAAGCGTATCCAAGTTGTCGGGGCACGTATATTAATTTTAGGTTTAAGTTTTAAAGAAAATTGTCCAGATATTCGAAATACAAAAATTATTGATATGGTAAGAGCACTAAAAGAATACGATTTAGATCTTGATATCTATGACCCTTGGGTAGATAGTGCTGAGGTTGAAGCAGAGTATGGGTTAGCTCCAATTATGGAATTAAAACAAGGTCGGTATGACGCTATCGTAATTGCGGTTGCACATGACCAGTTTAAAAAAATGTCTACACAGGAACTTGTTTCGTTGGGCAAAGAAAAACATGTTTTATACGATTTAAAATATGTTTTAGATAAAGAACAAAGTGATATTCGACTGTAAAGATTACTAACATAGGAATTTTATGAAAATTTTAGTTACAGGTGGAGCAGGTTTTATTGGTTCTGCTGTTGTTCGTCATATTATCAAAAATACTAATAACGATGTTCTTAATGTTGATAAATTGACATATGCAGGAAATCTAGAATCACTTAAAGAAGTTGACCAAAATTCAAGATATCAATTTTCTCAAACTGATATCTGTGACCGTAAAGCCTTGGATATTTTATTTAAAGAGTTTCAGCCAGACTTAGTTATGCATTTAGCAGCAGAATCACACGTAGATCGATCAATTACGGGGTCTGCTGCCTTCATTGAAACCAACATTATTGGCACATATCAATTATTAGAAGCTGCACGTCATTATTGGAATAATTTAAGTGACGATAAAAAAACAGTGTTTCGTTTTCATCATATTTCAACCGATGAAGTGTATGGTGATCTTGAGGGAACTGATGATTTATTTCATGAAACGACATCTTATGCGCCAAGTTCTCCATATTCTGCAAGTAAGGCGAGTTCAGATCATCTAGTACGTGCTTGGAATCGTACTTATGGTTTGCCAGTAGTAATTACAAATTGTTCTAATAACTATGGTCCATATCACTTCCCAGAAAAATTAATTCCTTTAGTGATATTGAATGCATTAAAAGGGAAAGCTTTACCAATTTATGGTAAAGGTGACCAAATTCGTGATTGGCTATATGTTGAAGATCATGCGCGTGCACTTTATAAAGTTGTTACAGAAGCTAAAGTAGGCGAGACTTATAATATTGGCGGCCATAATGAACAAAAAAATATTGATGTTGTAAAATCAATTTGCGAGTTGCTTGAAGAGCTTGCGCCAAATAAACCTGAAGGCGTGAATCATTACGTTGATTTGATTACTTATGTTAAAGATCGCCCTGGTCATGACCTGCGCTATGCAATTGATGCAACGAAAATTAAAGAAGATTTAGGTTGGGTGCCAGAAGAAAGTTTTGAAACAGGCCTGCGTAAAACTGTTGAATGGTACTTAAACAACCAAGAATGGGTTGAAAACGTACAAAGCGGTGAATATAAAAACTGGGTACAACAACAATATCAGGCCAAAAAAGCCTAAATTTTGAGTGATAACCATGAAAATATTATTGCTCGGAAAAAATGGACAAGTCGGTTGGGAGTTACAGCGTGCTCTGCAACCGCTTGGTGAAGTGATTGCACTTGATCGTTCTACAAGTTTAGATGGTTTAAGTGGTGATTTGGCTAATTTTGATCAAATTAAACAGACTATTGAAAAAGTTCAGCCAAATATAATTGTAAATGCAGCTGCATATACCGCGGTTGATAAAGCTGAATCAGATCAAGAAAATGCTGATTTAATTAATCATCTCGCTGTCAAAAATCTAGCTGAACTTTGTCAAACTCATCATATTTTACTCATTCACTATTCAACGGATTATGTTTTCAATGGTGAAGGAACAAAAGCATGGTCTGAGAGTGACTTAACGAATCCGATAAATTTGTATGGAAATACAAAGCGCCTTGGTGAAATTGCACTTGAGCAAAGTGGTTGTGCTTTTATTAATTTTAGAACATGTTGGGTTTATGGTTCGCATGGTAATAACTTTATAAAAACGATGTTGAAATTAGCTTCAAATCGTGAAGAACTAAGTATTATTCATGACCAGATTGGTGCGCCGACAGGGGCTGCTCTTATTGCGGATGTAACAGCACAAGCATTAAAGTATTATTCATTAATGGATGCTCAGCAACAAAAAGATTTATTAGGGCATTATCATTTGGCTGCTGCTGGTGAATGCTCGTGGTTCGACTATGCACAATTTGTTTTTGAGTTAGCTAAACAAAAAGGACAATCTTTAGCAATTCAAAAAGTAAATGCAATTGAAACGACTGCATATCCTACTCCAGCTAAACGACCTTTAAATTCCCGTTTAAATACAAATAAACTACAAGCAAATTTTAAAATACACCTACCGAATTGGAAGTTAGGTGTAGCACAAGTTTTAGAGGAAATTATTTAATGAGCCAAGTAAAACGTAAAGGTATTATTCTTGCTGGTGGTTCAGGAACTCGTTTATACCCAATCACAATGGGTACATCAAAACAATTATTGCCAATTTATGATAAGCCAATGATTTATTATCCATTGTCTGTGTTGATGTTGGCAGGAATTAACGAGGTTTTAATTATTTCTACTCCTGAAGACCTACCTAATTATGAAAAGCTTTTAGGTACTGGTGAAGAAATTGGTTTAAAGCTTTCTTATAAAATACAGCCATCTCCTGATGGTTTAGCTCAGGCATTTATCTTGGGTGAAAAATTTATAGGTGAGGATAATGTTTGCTTAATTCTAGGTGATAACATTTTCTATGGCCAAAGTTTTGGAGCTCAACTGAAGCGTGCAGCTGAAAAAGCGACTGGTGCCACTGTATTTGGTTATTATGTAAATGATCCAGAGCGTTTCGGAGTTGTTGACTTTGATGAGAATGGAAAAGCTTTAAGTATTGAAGAAAAACCTGAACATCCAAAATCACATTATGCTGTTACAGGTCTTTATTTCTATGACAATAAAGTAGTTGATATTGCGAAAAATATTAAACCTTCACATCGAGGTGAGTTAGAAATTACCGATGTAAATAATGTTTATCTTCAACAAGAAGAGTTGAATGTTGAGTTATTAGGGCGCGGATTTGCATGGTTAGATACAGGTACGCATGATTCATTGCTTGAAGCGAGTCAGTTTGTTCAAACTGTAGAGCATCGTCAAGGTTTAAAAATTGCTTGTTTAGAAGAAATTGCATTTAACAATAGTTGGATTGATGAAGAGCAACTTCTTAAACGTGCAAACTTCTTTAAGAAAACAGGCTATGGTCAATATTTATTTAAACTACATGCTGAGCATCAAAAAAAGTGATGTTCTCATAGTAACTTATAGTTAATTGTAAATATTTCAAAGTATAGAGATAAAAGAATGAATGTAATTGAAACAAAGATTAAAGGTCTTTTAATTTTAGAGCCTAAAGTTTTTGGCGATGACCGTGGCTGGTTTATGGAAAGTTTTAACCAAAAAGCTTTTGAGCAGGCCTTACATGAACGTGGATTAGATATTCCTCAATTCGTTCAAGACAATCATTCTTTATCTCAAAAAGGTGTTTTAAGAGGATTGCATTATCAACTTAATCCATATGCGCAAGGTAAGTTAGTTCGAGTTGTACAGGGTAAAGCTTGGGATGTTGCTGTTGATATTCGCAAAAGTTCTCCAACTTTTGGTCAATGGGTTGGTGTTGAACTAACTGGGCAAAATCATAAACAATTTTGGATTCCTGCTGGATTTGCACATGGTTTTGTCGCTTTAGAAGATAATACACAGTTTTTATATAAAACTACGAATTATTATAATAAAGAAAGCGAAGGAGCGATTGTTTGGAATGATCCATCTATTGCAATTGATTGGCCTTTAAGTAATATCAATCAAGTTTTAGTAAGTGATAAAGATAAAGTTGCATCGAAGCTAGAAGATGCAAAGTTATTTAAATAATTTTATAGCCTTATTCTCTAAGAATTAATTATCTTTAATTCTATTAAGTAGGCAATTATATCCAAAGTATAAAGCTTGAATTTTGTAGTAATAGCTTACTTAATGAGAGTAGAGTGGAAATGAATTGTTAATCTAATATTTTATTTTAAGGTTGGCAAATGCGATTTTAATTGAAACTATATATTGATGTTTTGATTGAAAATCAAAATTTATTTAATATATGGATTATTAAAATCATTTAAATTCATTGAATTGGTGCTTTTTAAATTATGAAGATTAACAATGAACAAAAAGATACATTATATCTGTTTGTTCTACAAGGTATGAATTATTTAATACCAATATTATTGATGCCTTTTTTAATGATTAAATTGGGGGTCAAGTCTTATGGGTTAATTGGATTTTCTACTGCAATAATCCAATTCTTAATTTTATTTGTTGATTTTGGTTTTAATATGAGCGCAACAAAAAGAGTTGCAGTTCATAAAGATAATAAGGTAGCTTTAAGCCGTATTTTTTTTTCAACTATATTTGCTAAGATAGTATTACTTAGTATTAGTATATTTGCTTTTATCATAATAATAAATATTTCAAAATTTCATGAATATCAAATAGCACTTTTGTGCACTCTACCAATGCTTATTGGAAATACTTTTACTTTTACTTGGTTTTATCAAGGAATTGGGCATATAAGATTTCTTTCTGTATTAAGCATGTGTTGTCGAATATTAATTTTACCGTCTTTATTTTATTTTGTGAAGGAAGCACAAGATTACATTTACGCAATACTTATAAATTCATCAGTTTATATAGTTATTTCTATTATATCAATTTATTGGATTTACAAAAATAAGTTAGTGATTTTAGAAAAATTCTCACTCCGCGATATGAAATTTGAAATTAAGGAAAGTTTCCCATTTTTTTTATCTACCGCTTCAATTTCCCTTTATACTCAGTTGTTTGTTGTAATTTTAGGTCTTTTTACAAATCCAGTAGTAGTTGGGGTTTATACGGCAGCTGAGAAAATAATTCGAGCTATAAGTTTATTATTTTACACACCAATTAATCAAGTATATTATCCAAAAATTGCTCATTTAGCATCACATAATAAGCAGTTAGCTCTTGATACAGTAGGGAAAGTATTTAAATTTAGTTTGTATTTAATGGTATTTTTATCTCTAACAATATTGCTTTTCTCATCATTTATTGAAAAATTTATTGGGAACGAATATGAGGGTATAAGTAATTTATTGATGATATTGTGTTTAGTTCCTATTTTTAGTGCAATAGGTGGGGTGGCTGGCCAAATGGGTCTAATTGCATATATTGATAGTGCAAAAGCTAAGAAAACTTTCCAAAATATATATATTATAGCCGGTCTTTTTGCTGTTTTTCAGGTCACTATTTTTACTTATTTATTTCAAGCAGAAGGCACAAGTTTTGCGGTCCTATCAACAGAAATGTTTGTAGCTGGATTGATGATCTACTATTTTAAAAAGTATTTAAAAATAGAAGAAAGAAACAAGACTTATATGTAGGAGGATGTCAGAATCATATATAATCGAACTTCTAGAGAAGTAAGGTGAAAGTTTTGTTTGGATTATCTTTTAAGATGAACAAACTAAAAAGTATGTTTTTTAAGATTAAAGAGCTTGAGTTTAAATTGCTTTTCAGTAATTGGAGTCTAAAAGATGGTTTTAGGTTGTGATGTTTCGATAATAATTGTGAACTACAATACATATAATTTGGTTTTGCAATGCATAGAATCGGTTATAAAAAATACAAAAAAAATAAGTTATGAGATTATAGTCGTAGATAATAATTCACCTAATCGTGAAATTGAAAAATTAAATGAGATTTATCCTAATGTAAAATTAGTTTTAAATACTAAGAATAGTGGATTTGGAATTGCAAATAATATTGGAAATAAATATGCTAATGGAAAATTCCTATTTTTATTAAATTCAGATACTATAGTTTTAGATAATTCAATTTATACATTATATAAATTTATGGTTGAGAATCCATGTGTTGGAGCATGTGGTGGAAATTTATGTGATATAGATTTAAAGCCGGCAACTTCATTTACCAGATTTATGCCATCGATACTGTCAGATATAGATAGTTTATTATTTAATGGTATCTCAAGGATTTTGTATAATAAAGATAGTTTTTATTCTACTGAAACATCCCCTTTTAAGATCTCTGGTAATATCTCCGGTGCGGATTTAATGCTCTCAAAAGCCGTGTTTGATGAATTAGGTGGATTCGATGAAAATTTTTTTATGTACTATGAAGAAACGGATTTGCTATTTAGATTACGGAATAAGGGATACCAAACTTATATTGTCCCGACAAGTAAAATTATTCATTTAGAGGGTGCATCAGAAACATTTAAACCAATTAAGTTGGATTGGACTCATCAAAGCAAAAAGAAATATTATATTAAAAATAAAACCAGATTTGAATTTATGCTTTCTAATATAATATTTAAATTAATGGTAATGCAAAGGTTGTTTATTTTTAAAATAATTAATAATGAAGGAAAGTATAGTTATTGGTTAAGCTTGTATAAGTGGTTAAGATCCAAAAATATGTAGTTTTTTTATTAATTTACATTTACTATCAATTTGAATTTGGCTCTATTTGTTGACTTGTAATTAAATGTCTACTTCATAGATTGGCTTTTTATAATGATTGTGATCTTTATAATAAAAGATCAAAAATATTTCTTATATACAAAGGATACTGCTCTAAGTTAAAATAGTTGCTGATTTGTATTGATTAAATGGCTTTAAAATAAACTTTTTAAGTTTTTAATTAATATGCTTATAATAATTAGCATTATCTTCAAGAAATGATATGTTGAATTTAAGTTTTGATTTTATAGATGATATGGTTGTGAAAATATATAAGTTTAAGTGTAATATTTCCATGAAAAATGCAGCTATTGTTAATAGAAGAATATATTTAGATTATCCGATCTAGCTGCTATCCTCTGATGCAATTCACAGCTTCTGGTACATAGCCATGTTTTAGAAAATTCGGTCATAAATAATTTGGTATATGCTTTTGATTGTTATGTAATTTAAGATTGAAATATTCTATGTTTTTGATGGGTGAATATGTAATGATTAAGACTAAGGCTTGAGAGTGGGATTGTTGAAATTTTTTGCATATATTATCAATTATAACAATTTTCATGTTTAATTTATCTAAATTTTTAGTGTATAGTTTTTTTAAAATTACTATGTCTTGCTTTGGTACTTGATGTATAATTTTATATTGATCAGATCTTGTTTTAAAGTCAAATTTGCTAAAGTAGTAAATCATAGCTTATTTTGTTATTCAGTAGAACTGTATCTTTTTAGTAGAATGGTATAATTTGGATATGTTGGATGACAATTGGTTTAGTCTTTTCTTTTAATATAATAATGTTGTTGTTGTGTAGTCTTTTCTCTGCAGCCAAGTCAAGCAGAGTGTTTAATGCTGTTTTTTTAATTATATCAAGCATCATAACTGCAGTATATGCAGTGCAAAGAGATTTTAATTACGGTGACACTGGTAATTATGTTAATTTTTATCAATTTGAATATATATATATAAAATTTGAGCCTTTATTTGATTTTATCGCAAGAGCTTTTATTCAGATTTTCCCGGGGGATCCTTTTTATTTTTTGTTTTTTTGTGCAGTAATAACATCTTTAATATTCTTTTTAGCTTATAAAAAATTAGTGGGTATTAAGTCTTCATATTTTGCCTATTGGATATTACTTTCAACTTTTTCATTTCATTATCTTTTGTTTGAAGTAATCAGACAGGGTATTGCAGTTGGATTATTAGTCTTAGGGATGTCTTATTTAGTTAAAGATAATAATTGGATTAAATATTATCTTTGTTTATTTTTAGCAATTGGTTTTCACTATTCTGTTGCACCCTTCCTTTTTTTGCCTTTATTATTTTTAATTAAAAAGAAATATTATTATTTTATAATATTTGTAGTTGTTGGCGTCTTAGGTAAGTTTTTGTTTATGAAAATAGGAAATATTATTGGAATAAGTGATATTTCTCAAAAACTCGAAATTTACTCTGGAATGACCTCTGAGTCACAAACGATCCTATTAAGAAATATCATGCTAATTTCTATAACTCCTTTGGTATATAGAATATCAAATAGTAAAGCCTATTTTAATATATATTTCTTATATGTTGTGATGTTAGCAATGACTTTAGGAATAGATGAAATCAATCGTCGGTATCTATTTGTTGGACCAGTTTTTCTAATTCCAGTTTTCTGGAATTATTTTAAAACTAAACGAAATGGTTCATTATTATTGATTATATATATGTTTATGTATTTCTATATATTTTTAATTAATTATTGGTCGATGTATGGTTTGTTAAACTATAAACCATTGTTTGAAATTATTTAGGTTTGAGAATGAAAAAAATACTTTTTTTTTTACAAGTATGACTCCAGCTGGAGGAATTGAAAGGGTAATTAGTACTCTTGCAAATCATTTTAGTGATTTTATGGAAGTGACTATTTTAGTTAAAGATCAAGCATATAGTCATTATCCGCTTTCAGATAAGGTTAAGCTTGTTTCTTTGAATTCAAGTCTTAACTTGGATATGAATAATAAATTTAAAAGGATGGGGCAGGCAGGTATAAACTTGCTTCAAAGTACAGCTAAATTAAAACAACATTTAGCTGTAAATGAATATGACTTATATTATTTAGCACATCCGATGAACGTTTTGGAGTTTCATCTCGCTAGAGGGATCGATAAAAAAGTTATTATTACAGAACATGGTGGAATTAATGCTTATAATTTTGTTTATAAAAAGATAAAACAATGGCTATATCCCAAGGCACGTTGTTATGTTGTTCCTACCACTAGTGATGCTAAAGCATACGCAGCTGTAGGTCTTCCTGTTGTTTATATTCCACATTTTAAATCATCTTTAAAGTATGTATCTAGTGATCTATCGAATAAAGTTGTTTTGTCAATTGGCCGTATGACAGAAGCTAAACGCCAATGGATTATGATTGATTTATGGAACAAAATTGTAAATGAGCATCATATAAAAGATTGGAAATTGCATCTAGTTGGAAATGGTAATTTATATGAGCAGTTGAGCAACAAAATACTAACCCTTGGCCTGCAAGAATATGTAAAAATATTGCCACCTATACAGGATGTTGAAAAGTACTATAAATCTGCATCAGCATTTATGTTGACTTCACATTCTGAAGGCTTTGGTATGGTCCTTTTAGAGGCTATATCATTCGGTTTGCCTTGTATTTCATATGATTGCCCTTCAGGCCCTAAAGATATCATTGAAAATGATGTGAATGGCTACCTGATTCCTATGGATGATTTTGAAGCTTTAAAAAAAGCTACATTGGATTTGCTGACTAATCCAGAAAAACTGAATAAACTTGCGGCTGGTGCTTATAGTACTAGTTTTAACTGGAATGATGAGGCTGTGTTAAGTAAATGGAAGAAAGTTCTTTATTAATTTCTGTCGTTATACCAATGTATAACGCTTCAAACACCATAGTGGATGTCTTAAATTCCGTTAAAGAGCAAACACTAAAATGTAATTATGAGGTATTAGTAGTCAATGATGGCTCTAAAGACAATAGTAAAGATATAGTTGAAAAATATATAGCAGAGAATAAAGACTTTAATGTAATTTTAATAGATAAGCCTAATGGTGGTGTCTCAACTGCAAGAAATGCTGGCTTAAGTCAATCCAAAGGCGATTTAATTGCTTTTTTGGACTCTGATGATAAATGGTTCTCGAATAAGTTAGAAAAACAATTGAATCTATTGAATGAGCATCCCGAAATAGATCTTTTAGGATGTGCTTTTGATGGTTTGTATTTGGAGAATGAGCCAGATGGCAAGTTATTGAAAATTGAAATTAATAATTTAATTTTTAAAAACTATTTTCAACCTTCTACTGTTATTATGAAAAGAAAAGTTTTTAAAGAAGTTGGTTATTTTGATGAAAATCAAAAGTATGCTGAGGAAGGCAATTATTTTATAAGAATATCAAATAAATTTAATTGCTTTTTCTGTAATATGAAAGTGATTAATTATGGTGATGGGAAATCTGGATTTGGTGCAAGTGGCTTAAGTGCGAACTTAAAAGAAATGCATAAAGGATTTATAAAAAATCTTAAATTTGCCTATAAAAATAACTTAATTACTTTCAATAAATATATATTAGCTCGAACAATTGAGCAATTAAAATATATACGTCGAATTGTCATAGTAGGGTTAAAAAAATGATTTCGACTTATGGACTAATAGGTAGCTTTAAGGTTTTATATTTTTTTTTAAAAACAAAAATTTTCTTTTCTAATGCAAGGTTAGTACGTTTTCCAATTGATATACGAAATAGAAAAAATATAGATTTTGGTGTGAATCTTACAACTGGTTTTGGTTGCAGAATAGAATGTTTTCCAATTAAACCAACAGATGATAAGTTATTAAAATTTGGTAAAAATGTACAACTAAATGATTATGTTCATATTACTGCAGCTCATTCAGTTGAAATAGGCAATAATGTGCTGATGGCTAGTAAAATTTATATATCAGATTGTTCACATGGTAGTTATATTGGTAATAACGATGATAGTGATCCAAGGATAATCCCTGCAGATCGTCCTTTATCTGTAAAACCCGTTAAAATTCAAGATAATGTTTGGCTTGGCGAGTTTGTATCTGTTTTACCAGGTGTAACTATTGGAGAAGGAACTATTGTAGGTGCAAATTCTGTAGTAAGCAAAAGTTTACCTTCTTATGTTATAGCTGTTGGATCACCAGCGAAACCTATTAAATTTTATAATTTCGATACTCAGAAATGGGAAAAATATGTTTAAAAATGTATTAATCACTGGCGGAGCAGGTTTTATTGGCTCAAATTTAGCATTAAAGCTTGTTTCAAAAGGTTATAATGTTACTGTATTGGATAATTTATCTCCCCAAATCCATGGTGATAATCCTCAAGAGTCATCACCATTATTTTTAAGTATTAAAGATAAAGTTAATTTTATCTTAGGAACAGTAACTAGTAAGTCTGATTGGGAATTAGCATTAAAAGATCAAGATGCTATTATTCATTTGGCTGCAGAAACTGGTACTGGGCAGTCTATGTACGAAGTACAGAAATATGTTGATGTAAATATTAACGGCACTGCTTTGATGTTGGATTTATTAGTAAATAACTCTTATACAGTTAAAAAAGTGATCGTAGCTTCTTCTCGTTCAATATATGGTGAAGGAAAATATATTAGTAAAGAACTAGGGGTTGTTTATCCGACTCAGAGGACCGCTGACTATATGGATCAGAAAGATTTTGAAGTCAAATATCATGGTTCTTCTGAATTAAAGCTAGTTGCTACAGATGAAGAGTCTAAGATTCACCCATCTTCAGTATATGGAATCACCAAGCAAAATCAGGAACAAATGGTATTAACTGTTTGTTCAAGTATGGGTATTGCTGGCGTGGCATTTCGGTATCAAAATGTATACGGGCCGGGCCAATCACTTAAGAACCCGTATACAGGTATTTTATCTATATTCTCTACACAAATTAAAAATGGCAATAAAATTAATATTTTTGAAGATGGTAAGGAGAGTCGAGACTTTGTTTATATTGATGATGTGGTCGAAGCAACAATTCTAGGATTAGAAAAGGAAGAAGCAAATAATCAGGTATTTAATGTGGGGACGGGTATCGCAACAAGTGTTTTAACCGTTGCTGATCAACTTGTCAAAAATTACAATATAGATGTGCCTATTACTATTTCAGGAAATTATCGCCTAGGAGATATCCGTCATAATTATGCTGATCTGAGCAAAATTAAGAAATATTTGGGCTTTGAACCCAAAGTTTCATTTGAAGAAGGCATAAAAAAATTTACGCAATGGGTGAATACTCAAGAAATTCAAGAAGACCGTTATCAACAATCTATCAATGAAATGAAAGAAAAAGGGTTATATAAGTAAATGAAAAAACTTGAGCACCTTACAGGTAAAAAAATATTGTTCTTATGTGTGCAAACTTTTGATTTAGAAAAAGGGATTGTTCAACAACTAGAAAAACATGGTGCTCAAGTAACCTATTTTGATGAAAGGCCCAAAAACAATAACTTTACTAAAGGTTTAATTCGTTTGAAAAGGGACTTGTTACAGCGTAAAATTAATAAATACTATAATAATATTCTAAAAAAACTTAAAAATGAAAAATTTGATTATTTATTAGTTAATCGTGGTGAAGTTGTACCTTCTTTTTTCCTAGAGAAATTTATACAACTTCAGCCTCAATGTGTTCGTATATTCTACACTTGGGATAGTTTCCATAATCATAGCCATGGTCTGAAAATTTTACATTATTTTCATAAGCGTTTTACTTTTGATAAAAAGGATGCTGAAAAATATAAAATTGGTTTTAGACCTTTATATTTTACCGATAAATATAGAGATATATACGATAATATGAATCAAAAAGAAATTGATGTATTATTTTTAGGTACTGCTCATTCTGATCGTTATATAATAAGTAATAAAGTAAAAGATTGGTGTACAGAAAATGGTTTAACTACTTTTAATTATTATTATATGCAAGGTAGGTTAGTATATTTTTATAAGAAATTTTTTGATAAAACATTTTATGATTTTGATTTTAGTAAACTAAGCTTTCGTGGCTTAAGTTTGGATGAAATTATTAAACTTTATGCAAAATCAAATGTCATCCTAGATATTAGTCATCCTGGTCAATCTGGATTAACAATGCGTACATTTGAAGCAATTGGAGCAGGAAAAAAATTAATTACAACTAACTTAAATATAAAAGAATATCCTTTTTATAATTCTGATAATATTTTTATAATCTCACGTGATAAACTTGTTCTTGAAAAAGATTTTTTCTTAAGGGAATATAGACCACTGGCAACAGAATTATATAATAAATGCTCAATTGATGGATGGTTAGAAGATATATTTTTGGGAGAGGAAAATAATTATTGGATGAATTTTAAATATTCATAAATCCTTTAGTTAAATTTAAGATTTCATGCTTAGCTTGTATAACAGGTTAAGCATGAAATCTTTTTTATAATCATGATTGTAAAATTATATTAATAATATGAATTTAAAATGTTTTATGTAGTTCTTTGTAACAATGAAGTTATTATGCGATTGTAAAAAACCATAAGTTTTTTGTTGAGTTGTAAAGAACTATTTAGAAAACCTGTTAGAATGCATGCGTATCTACTTTCACTACATTTCGTGGATAACTCAAGCTTCCGTGTACTTTACAGTAGAAATAAGAGCAAACAATGAAACGACTAATAGATATCGTTATCTCTTTGATAGCTTTGATTATTTTATCGCCAATTTTTATTTTGATCGCTTATAAAGTGAGTAAGAATTTGGGTTCCCCAATTTTCTTTCTTCAAGAACGTCCTGGCAAAAACGGTAAAATTTTTAAAATGATTAAGTTTCGCTCTATGAAAGACGGAGTAGATAAAGATGGGAATATCTTGCCAGATGAAGAACGAATTACCCCTTTTGGTCAGAAATTACGCTCTACTACCTTAGACGAAATGCCTCAACTGATTAATGTGTTAAAAGGGGATATGAGTATTGTTGGACCTCGTCCTCAACTTACTGATTTTATGCAGCACTATACACCAAGACAGATGCGACGCCATGAAGTAAGACCTGGCATGACTGGTCTTGCTCAAGTGAGTGGGCGAAATAATTTAAGTTGGGAAGAGAAATTCGAATTGGATGTTGAATATGTAGAAAACCATAATATTTGGTTAGATTTTAAAATTATGTTCAAAACCGTTTTAGTAATTCTAAAAAAAGAAGGTATTAATGCACCAGATCAGTTAGTGGGAGCAAGCCGTTTTTCAGGTTCATCACAAAAAGATGAAGTAAAATATTAATTGTCATTTATAAAGTTAGTCGCATGATCAAAAAAGCCATTTTACCTGTTGCTGGTTTGGGATCTCGTTTTCTACCAGCAAGTAAGTCAATTCCTAAAGAAATGGTTACGGTCGTTGACCGACCTGCTATTGAATACGTAGTACATGAAGCAATAAAAGCTGGAATTGAGCAAATTATTCTTGTGACTCACTCATCAAAGTCATCCATTGAGAATTATTTTGATCGAAACTTTGAGTTGGAAACTATTTTAGAAGAAAAAAAGAAGTTCGATTTACTGGCAGAAATTAGGCAGATTATTCCTGCTTATGTAAGTGTTGTTAGTATTAGACAGCCTCAACCTTTAGGCTTAGGGCATGCAGTATTATGCGCAAAAAGTGTGGTGGGACAAGACGATTTTGCGGTGCTATTACCAGATGTTTTAGTTAAAGACAATTCTAGTCAAAATGATTTAGCGCGTATGATTTCTCGTTATAATAAAAATCGAGCTGCGCAGATAATGGTAGAATCTGTACCTGACCATTTAGTAGATCAATATGGTATTGTAGATGTTGCGAAAAGCCCAAATATAGGGGAAAGCGTTGCTGTGCAGGGTATTGTTGAAAAGCCTGCGGTCGGTACTGCGCCCTCAAATTTATCTGTAGTTGGTCGATATATTTTGCCTGCAAAAATTATGCAATTACTCGAAAAGACTCCTAAAGGTGCAGGTAATGAAATTCAATTAACAGATGCAATAGCCCTGCTTCAACAAATTGAGACAGTTGAGGCCTATCGTATGCAAGGACAAACTTTTGACTGTGGTAGTAAGCTTGGCTATTTAAAAGCTGTACTACACTATGGTGTTGAGCATCCTAAATTAGGAAATGATTTTAAGCAATTGATTCAAGAACTAAAGTTATAAATTTTGTAGCTCAAATTAAATATTTGTAAAAATTAATCAATATGTGAGTTAAGCAATATATTCTCTTCCAGTAAATGGAAGAGAAATCTGCAGAGTATTAAAAAACAGGTGTGCAATGAAAATCGCGGTGTTTGGAACCACCTTACATGCTGGTGTAATGGCAGCATTATTAGCTGAATATGGCAATCAAATTTATTGGTGTACAAGTGTCACCTGCGAGGAAAATATATCTGTACTCTCATATCAAGATCAAGAAGTTAATCATTATTTAAATAAACAGAGAAAAGCAGGTTTTTTAAAAGAAAGCCCTTTTTCTGAAATTCCTTTAGATATTGAAGTTTACTTATTTTGTTTTAGTCCAACACAAATCGAGCTTGCTTTAAAAACAGTGGAAAAGTTGAGCGAGCGTCCGATCGTTCATCCTCGTTTAATGATTAATGGTTCTACTTTTGGCTTACATGGTACAGAAAAATTAAAACAAAATTTACCAAAAGATGAATGGGTTTATTTTCCTGATGTAATTCAGGAAGGAAATGCGATTAATAGTGTACTCAATGTAAAGCATGTCATTGTAGGTGTTGAGTCAAGCTATGCTCAAGACACTATTCAAGAGTTATTGCGTCCATTCTTTCGTTTTAGTCATCAATATTTATTTATGCCGATTTTAGATGCTGAGTTCACTAAACTCAGTATTTCAGGGATGTTGGCGACTAGAATTAGTTATATGAATGATCTTGCATTAGTTGCTGAAAAGTTGGGTATTGACATTGCGAATGTAAAGCATGGTATTGCAGCAGATACACGTATTGGGGCAGCTTATCTATCTGCAGGCGTGGGCTTTGGTGGTGAAAATTTTTCGCATGACATTCTAACACTTTCTAGTACAGTATCGAAAACAGGAGCAAAGAGTCGTCTTCTAGAACAAGTATGGTTGATTAATGAACAGCAAAAAGAAATTTTATTCCGTAAATTATGGAATTATTATCACTGTGACTTGAGTGGTAAAACGGTCGCAATTTGGGGAGCTTCATTTAAAGAAAATACTCCCAGCACTCATAACTCCCCTATTCATATTTTATTGGCTGCTTTATGGGCTCAAGGTGTAAAGGTACGTTTACATGATCCACAAGCCCTTAATGAAATTGCGGCTTTATATGGAACGCGTGAAGATCTGATTTTATGTGCTGATCCATATGAAGCAGCTCAAGGAGCACACGCTTTATGCCTAGTCACAGCATGGAAGCAGTATTGGAGTCCTGACTTTAAACAGTTACAACAATTGATGCAGCATCCTCTTATTTTGGATGGGCGTAATATTTATGATCCAGCATATGTGAAATCTAAAGGTTTTGCTTATGAAGGAGTAGGTCGATTATGAATAAATCTATCGAAAAGTTTCCCAAAGAGCTTATTTCACCTATTGCATTGCTTCATTCTTTAGTTGAGAAAAATTCGAATCTACATATAAAAGAACTATTTGCATCAGAGTCTGATCGATTTCAGCAATACTCTGTAAAGTTCGATCAATTGGTTTTTGATTATAGTAAACACCGAGTAACTAAAAGTGTTTTAGAGCAATTAGTTGCTTTAGCAAAGACAAAACAGTTAACTCATTGGATAGAACGGTTATTTTCTCAAGATAAAGTCAACTGTACTGAGCAGCGTGCTGCAATGCATTGGGCTTTACGTTTACCATTGGAATACTCTAAATTTCCGGAGTTAACTGAAAAGGTCCATAACCAATTACAACGTATGTACGCTTTGGTTGAAAAAATCCATGCTGGGCAATATCGTGGTGCTACGGGTGAAGTGATTCAGGATGTCGTTAATATTGGTGTAGGTGGCTCCGATTTAGGCCCACAAATGGTGACCCATGCACTATGCGATTTTAAAGTAAAGACTGCCAAACCTCTTAACGTACACTTTGTTTCTACTATGGATGGTAGTCAGTTATCAGACTTGCTTCATCAACTGCGTCCGGAAACGACTTTATTTATTGTTTCTTCAAAGTCATTTGGTACCATTGATACCTTATCAAATGCACAAACAGTTCGTCAGTGGCTTGAAAAAGCTTTAGGAAAACATGACCGCGTTGTAAAAAGTCACTTCATTGGTGTATCTACAAAAGCTGAAAAAATGACTGAGTGGGGTATTGCTCCTGAAAATCAGTTGTTGCTTTGGGACTGGGTAGGTGGACGTTATTCTCTTTGGTCTTGTATTGGTTTCCCTATAGCCCTAACGATTGGTATAGATGGCTTTCAACAGCTTTTGGCTGGCGCACATGCTGTCGATGAGCACTTTCAAAATACAAACTTTGAGCAAAATATACCGGTTCTCATGGCATTACTCGGTATCTGGAATAATAATTTTTTAAATATTCAAACCCATGCGGTATTACCTTATGACGGAAGATTAAAGTATTTTGCTGCCTATTTGCAGCAGCTTGAAATGGAGTCTAATGGTAAGTCGGTACAACGTGATGGCCAAAAAGTTGAATTAGATACTTGTCCGATTGTATGGGGTGAGGTTGGTCCAAATGCCCAACATGCCTTTTATCAGCTACTTCATCAAGGAACACAGGCTGTAAGCTGTGATTTTATTGCCCCTATACAACGTTACAATGCAGATCATTTTACTTATGTAGAAAATGCTGAAGCATTAGTTGAGCAACATCATCTTGCGCTTTCAAACTGTTTAGCACAATCACGTTTATTGGCTTTTGGTAACGAAGCTCTAGATACAAAAGAACTGGAGAGTTTACCTATTTATAAGCAATATGAAGGAAACCAGCCAAGTTCAACATTACTTTTAAAAGAGCTTAATCCTTATAGTTTAGGGATGTTGATTGCTTTATATGAGCATAAAGTATTTGTTCAGTCTGTAATCTGGAACATTAATCCATTTGATCAATGGGGTGTTGAAAAAGGTAAGCAGATTGCTGATCAGTTACTTCCAATTTTAAATGGTGCTCAAAATGATCTTTCAACACTTGATGCTTCAACACGTGGTTTGATTAAAATTTTATTAGAAAAAGTTGATGGATAAAATTTTAGAAAATCTTAGAGTAAGATATAAAAAATTGATTATTTAAATTTTCTAAATTCAAATATATAGCAGTTGTTGGCTAATAGGACGTGTGTTTTCTAAAAGAGGCTGCAGTTGTAGTGACTACTTTCATGCTAGTATTCGCCACTATTACGTTAGCCTCTTTTTGCAGTCATGGTTTTTCTACGTCAACAACTGTTATTTATCTTTATTGCCTTTTTATCTACCTGTATAGGTATATATGTTGCATGGGATATGAATTTAACTTGGCATAAGTTTTATACCTATTTGATTTCAGAAAAGGCTATTTTTTCAATTCTTTTTAACTATGCTGTCATTCAACTATTTTTTATTGTAGTTGGTCGTAAGTATACCGCTCTTTTTTTAAGCCAATTATTCGTTATATTTTTAAATTTTATTAATAAAAAGAAGCAACAATATTTATTTAGTAATTTAAGTCCAGAAGATATTTTCTTACTTCCAGAAGCAATGAAGGCCACCCCTTGGCACTTACAACTTATCTTTTTTACTCTCATTATTTTCTTTCTTATCATACTCCTCATTGCTGTACGCAAAGAAAGTAAAGCGACTTTTCATACTTATGTCCCTAATATTATTATCTTTGGACTAATCAGTAGTGGTTTAATTTACTTAAATTTTATTAGGAACCCTACAGGCGCTTGTTTTTCCGAAAATAAACCTATGATTTGTGCCAGCTTGCAGGAATTCCCGAATACCAGAAATGACTGGATCGGTGATTACCGAAAAATTCAAGATTATGGGTTTGTGACTTTTTACGTTTCTAAAGTATTGGATAATGTAACCAGCGTATTGTTACCTAGTCGTAAAGTATCTGAGCAAGACATACAGCAAATTCTGCAGCAACATCAGTTGGTTCAACCTTTAGAAAAGAATGAGAGAGAATATCCGAATATTATTATTGTTATGGAGGAGTCTTTTTGGAACTCTCATCATTTAGAAAATGGATTACCTAAAGATTTATTATCTTTTGTTCACCAAAATCAAGTTTCTAATTTATTGTCGCCTTCATTTGGTGGGGGTACGGCGAATGTCGAGTTTGAAGTGCTTACGAGTCTGAATACGACTTTTTTCCCAAATGAATTGTTATATGTCTCTAAACTAAAAAAACCAATTTATGCTTTACCTTATTATTTAAAATCAATTGGTTATCAAACAGTTGCAATGCATAATAACTACAGTTATTACTATAATCGTAATAAGGTATATCCAGAGTTAGGATTTGAGAAATTTATATCACTTGAAAATATGATCGCCCAAAAAGATCGGAGTAACATATTTAATCAAGGGGGCTGGGCCACAGATGATCTTATTTTTGATTCGATTAAGTCTACTTTAAAAGAAAATGAGCAGCAGCCAAAGTTTATTTATGCGATTACTGTCGAAAATCATCCAATGTATAATGATGATCGCTTTGGTAAACAAAATTATAAATTTAATAAAGAGTTGTCTGAAACTGAAAAACAAAAACTAAGTACTTATACTGCTGGAACTGTGCGTGCTAACCAAAAGTTAAAAGAACTCGCTGAATATTTAAAGACAATAGATCGACCAACAATTTTAGTGGCTTTTGGTGATCATTTACCGAATCTCCAAGAAGTTTATGATAGCTATGGTTTTTTTAAAGATGATCCCGAGCGAACTAATCTAAAAAATTACCAGACTCCGTTTGTAGTGTGGAGCAATTATAAATTAGATAAGAAGCCTTTGAAGCAACCTTATCTTGCTGCAAGTTTCGTTGCTCCAAAATTATTAAAGTTAGTAGGACTACCGTTGTCAGATTACTATCAATTTGTTGATGATGTTTCAAGTTGTTATAGCGCCATTCATCAAAAATTTATTAATGAAAATCCAACGTGTAATTTTGATAAAAAAGTATTGTTAAAAGATTATGAAAATCTAAATAAGGATGTTTTAGATGGGCATAATCATACTTATAAGATTATGCAAAATACTCAAATAGAGATGGAAAAGTAATTTCCATCTCTATTATATAGGAATTATTAAGACTGAATTAAGCCCGTCAACTCATCTACATAATGTTGCATTGACTGAGCTTGGCGATCTGCACGGCTTTCAATGTTGAGGCGTAGCAAAGGTTCAGTGTTTGAGGCGCGTACGTTAAAGCGCCATGCGCCAAAGTCGAGGCTTACACCATCAGTACGGTCAATTTGTGGATTTTGATCGGCATAAAAATCGAAAATCTTTTGAATAGTGATCTGTGTATCAGCCACTTTAAAGTTGATTTCACCACTACAAGGGAACTTGGCAATCATATTTTCAACGAGTGTTGAGAGAGATTGTCCTGTTTCAGAGAGTAGAGCAATGGTGAGTAACCAGGGAATCATACCACTGTCACAGTAAGCAAAATCACGGAAATAGTGGTGAGCACTCATTTCACCGCCATATACGGCATTGTGTTCACGCATAACATCTTTAATAAATGCATGCCCCGATTTTGACTGTACAGCAACACCTTTGTATTCGTCGACGATATCAAATGTGTTCCACACTAAACGTGGGTCATGCACAATTTTTTCGCCTGACTGTTTGATTAAGAAAGCTTGAGCCAATAGGCCAACAATATAGTAGCCCTCAATGAATTGTCCTTTTTCATCGAACAAGAAACAGCGGTCAAAGTCGCCGTCCCATGCAATACCCATATCTGCTTTATGCTCAAGAACAGCATTTCGGGTACTGTCACGGTTTTCAATTAAAATTGGGTTAGGGATGCCATTTGGGAAAGTACCATCTGCTTCATGATGAATTTTAATAAATTCAACCGGTACATTAAGCGCTTTAAATTTTTCTTCAATGGCATCAATCACATGACCAGCTGCACCATTACCCGCGTTTACCACTAACTTTAATGGACGGATTTTTGCAGGTTCAATATAAGTCAGTAGATGGTCAACGAACTCAGGCAAAATGTTATAGCTTTGCGTTGTACCTTTTTGGCTAGCTTCTTCAAAGTTATTGGTCTCTGCTAAAGCCTGAATTTCTTTTAAACCAGTATCGGCACTAATTGGACGAGCATTTTCTCGAACCAATTTCATACCGTTATAGTCCATTGGGTTATGACTCGCAGTTACTTCTATACCACCTTGTACGTCTAAATGAAAAGCGGCAAAGTACACTTCTTCAGTACCCGTCATGCCTAAATCAAGCACATTCACACCCGCATCATTTAAACCGCGGATGGTCGCTTGTTTTAAAGCCTCACTGCTTAGACGAATATCACAACCTACAACCACAGTTTTTGGTTTATAGATTTGTCCGTAAGCGCGGCCAATTTTATAGGCGATTTCTTCATTCAATTCGGTGCCGAGTTTGCCTCGGATATCATAAGCTTTAAAACACGTTAAAGTAGTCATTATTCAATTCAATACATGTGGTTTGAGTTGTGTGCACATTATACATAGATCATCAAATTGGTACGTTTATAGTTTTTATATTCAAATTTTGCACTTCATTTCTGTAGGTCATATTTAAGTTTATAAGGAAGCTTTTTTACGACTTTAGTCGAATAAATAAATTAGAAATAGCTTGATTTTTCTTAGTTACATTGGTCATACCAATTATGGTAATTATTTAATCATTGATCTTACCAATAACTGTGTTTATGATGCGCATTGTGGTTTAAGGAAAAACATTTGCACTTAAATTTTAATTGGTCATACCAATTTGTGTTAAATGTTGAAATTTTAAGGTACAAAAATTCGCCCCGGCATTTCAAGGAGATGACAATGCTCAATATGTGGCAACAACTTTATGACCCTTTAAATAATATTTGGCTGTCTAGTGCGGTTGCATTAATCCCGATTATTTTCTTCTTTTTGGCCTTGGCTGTTTTTCGTTTAAAAGGCAGTATCGCGGGTACGGGCACAGTTATTATTGCATTACTGATTGCGCTATTTTTCTATCAAATGCCTGGTCAAATGGCCTTTGCGTCAATCATTTACGGTTTCTTCTACGGTCTATGGCCAATTTCATGGATCATTATCGGGGCAGTTTTTCTATACAAGATTTCGGTAAAAACAGGCCAGTTTGAAGTTATCCGCTCAAGCATTCTATCTATTACCGAAGACCAACGTCTGCAAATGTTACTCGTTGGTTTCGCATTTGGTACTTTCCTTGAAGGAGCTGCGGGCTTTGGTGCTCCTGTCGCAATTACCGCAGCACTACTTGTCGGCTTAGGGTTTAAGCCACTTTACGCTGCTGGTTTATGTTTAATTGTAAATACAGCACCAGTTGCATTCGGTGCAATGGGTATTCCAATTATTGTGGCGGGGCAGGTTTCCGGTGTAGACACTATGGAAATTAGCCAGATGGTGGGTCGTCAGTTGCCATTTTTAACCATTATTGTGCTGTTCTGGATTATGGCGATTATGGATGGCTGGCGTGGTGTTAAGGAAACTTGGCCTGCGGTATTGGTCGGTGGTGGTGCTTTTGCGATTGCTCAGTATCTCACCTCTAACTTTATTGGCCCTGAGTTACCAGACATTACCGCAGCAATTGCTTCATTGGTCAGCCTGACGTTGTTATTCCGTGTTTGGAAACCAAAACATATTTTCCGTTTTGAACCTGAAGCGGGTCAGACTTTGACTCAGCAACCTACAACAGTTCAACGTTATAGCATTGGGAAAATTGCAAAGGCATGGTCTCCATTTGCTATTTTAACGGTAATGGTCACGATCTGGAGCGTTAAGCCATTTAAAGCATTATTTGCAAAAGATGGTGCTCTTGAACACTGGATTTTTAAACTTGAAGTACCGTATTTGCATAAATTGGTCGAGAAAATGCCACCGATTGTGTCCGAGATGAAACCATACGAAGCGATTTATAAGTTTGACTGGTTCTCTGCAACAGGTACTGCAATTTTTATTGCTGCGATCATCACAGTTATTTTCTTAAAAATGAAAGCAAGTGAGGCAGTAACAACCTTCGGTGAAACGCTCAATGAGTTAAAAACACCGATTTACTCGATTGGTATGGTGTTGGCATTTGCTTTTATTGCGAACTATTCAGGTTTATCTGCAACTTTGGCTTTGGCTCTATCGCATACGGGTCATGCGTTTACTTTCTTCTCGCCATTTTTGGGTTGGCTTGGTGTGTTCCTTACTGGTTCAGACACTTCTTCAAATGCTTTGTTCTCGGCACTACAGGCAACTACAGCTCAGCAAATTGGTATTCCGGAAGTGTTATTGGTCGCTGCTAATACCAGCGGTGGTGTGACAGGTAAAATGATTTCTCCTCAGTCGATTGCCATTGCTTGTGCAGCGGTAGGGTTAGTTGGAAAAGAATCTGACTTGTTCCGTTTCACGGTAAAACATAGCATCATATTCACTGTCTTTGTTGGCATCATTATTACGGTTCAGGCTTATCTGGTGCCGTGGATGATTCCATAACTCCAGTGAAGGAAACGCGATGAGAATCTCCGATCAAGTGGTCATGAAATTGCAGGCATTAATTGAAGAGCGTCACATGAAAAAAGGTGATCGTTTGCCTGCCGAGCGCCAGCTTGCAACTAGCTTAGGAGTTTCTCGTCCGTCTTTGCGTGAAGCAATTCAACAGCTCAATAGTCAAGGTGTACTGATTAGTCGCCGTGGCGATGGAACTTATATTCAGCAATTACCTGAACAATGGCCACAGCAACTGATTGTGAACCCGATTAGTAACCTGATTGAAGAAGATCCGTTATACCGTTTTGATGTGCAAGAGGCGCGTTTGGTACTTGAAGGGGGGACTGCATGGTATGCCGCGTTACGTTCGACCCCAGAAGATCGCGCCAAAATTCATCATTATTTTAATGAAATTAGCCGCCACCAAAATGCAGGTGACTCAGCACAGGCTGCGGTCGCGGATGCTGAATTCCACTTAGCGATTGCTGAAGCATCTCACAATGTGGTGCTGATTCAAATGATGCGAAGTCTATTTGATTTGCTGCAATACAACGTCTTGTTAGGGCGTAAAAAAGTTTATAACGACCCCGTAAATGGTGACTTGCTCAGCGAGCAGCATTTTCAGGTGATGGATGCTATTGATCGTAAAGATCCCGAGGCCGCACGCCAAGCTGTCTGCGGTCATATTGAATTTGTGATTAATCATGTGCGTTCTCTGGATGAAGACGAAGCTCGCCAGAAACGTGCAAACCGTTTAAATAGAGTTGATTCAAAATGATTATTTCTTCTGGCAATGATTATCGTGCTGCGGCACAACGTCGCTTACCCCCATTTTTATTTCACTATATTGATGGTGGAGCGTATGCGGAATATACCTTAAAGCGTAACGTACAAGATTTGTCAGAAATTGCATTGCGTCAGCGTGTGCTGAATGACATGTCCGCGTTGAGTTTAGAGACAAAACTGTTTAATGAAACGCTGTCAATGCCAGTTGCCTTGGCTCCTGTGGGTTTAACAGGTATGTATGCACGCCGTGGTGAAGTACAAGCCGCAATGGCAGCCGATAAAAAAGGTATTCCATTTACGCTTTCAACGGTTTCAGTTTGTCCGATTGAGGAAGTTGCACCTGCAATTAATCGCCCGATGTGGTTTCAGCTTTATGTGTTACGTGACCGTGGTTTTATGCGTAATGCTTTGGAACGTGCAAAAGCAGCAGGTTGTTCAACACTGGTATTTACCGTAGATATGCCTGTACCAGGTGCACGTTATCGTGATGCTCATTCGGGTATGAGTGGGCCAAATGCTGCGATGCGCCGTTATATGCAATCAGTATTTCATCCGCACTGGTCATGGAACGTTGGCTTAATGGGACGTCCGCATGACCTCGGGAATATCTCTAAATATTTAGGTAAACCGACTGGGCTTGAAGACTATATTGGCTGGTTAGGCTCGAACTTTGACCCATCAATTTCATGGAAAGACCTTGAGTGGATACGTGAATTTTGGGATGGCCCAATGGTGATTAAAGGCATTTTAGATCCTGAAGATGCCAAAGATGCTGTGCGTTTTGGTGCTGACGGGATTGTGGTATCAAATCATGGCGGTCGTCAGTTAGATGGTGTGATGTCATCTGCTCGTGCATTACCTGCAATTGCCGACGCAGTTAAAGGTGATTTGGCGATTTTGGCTGACTCAGGCATTCGTAATGGTTTAGATGTAGTGCGTATGTTGGCGCTTGGGGCCGATACCGTTTTACTTGGCCGTGCGTTTGTTTATGCCTTGGCAGCAGCAGGTGGACAAGGTGTGTCGAACTTACTTGATTTAATTGATAAGGAAATGCGTGTTGCGATGACGCTCACGGGTGCTAAGTCGATTTCGGATATTAATGCGGATTGTTTAGTACAGGCGATTAAACAAGGACTTTAAGACATAGTAAGTGAAGCAGTAAGCACAGCCTCAAAATTTGGTGATTTGCTGATGTTTTACGTATAGGCATTTGTCACTTTTGAAAGGTCAAAAGTAACCAAAAACCTTTTGTTGAGCAAACCGTACTTCCTTGTACGGTTGCTCAACAGGCGGCATCCATGCCGCCACCACGATAGTAAATATAGGGCTGATTCACATTAGAGAATGAGCTAATTAAATTATAAATTACAAACGGTAAGATCCCGTCGTGTTGGTCTAATTTGATAAATGGATGACCAAAAGGAAACCATCATGCAAACATTTTCTCCTCAAGCAGTAATCGAACATTTACAGAATATTGTAGGGCGTTCTTATGTTTTGACCGATGACCAAAGTACGCGTCAGTACCGTCAAGGTCGTCGTTTTGGTGAGGGGAAAGTGCTTGCAGTGGTGGTACCAGGGACCTTGCTAGAGCAATGGCAGGTGCTACAAGCTGCAATTGAGGCAGACTGTATTGTGATTATGCAGGCGGCCAATACAGGACTCACTGGTGGTTCAACGCCATATGGCGATGACTATGATCGTCCTGTTTTGGTTATGAGTACCCGCCGTTTAAAGGGTATTCAAGTCATCCATGACGGCAAGCAAGTCATTTGTTTACCGGGTGCGACCTTAGATAATTTAGAGCAAATTTTAAAAGGCTATAATCGTGAACCACATTCGGTGATTGGTTCATCTTGTATTGGTGCATCGGTACTTGGTGGTGTGTGTAATAACTCTGGTGGTGCACTGGTACGCCGTGGTCCTGCGTATACGGAACTGGCATTATATGCTCAGGTCAATGCTGCTGGTCAATTAGAGCTGGTGAATCATTTAGGCGTAAATTTGGGCTCGACACCCGAAGAAATTTTGACTCGTTTAGAGAAGCAGCAATACCAAGCCGTAGATATTTTAGATGACAACGAAAAGCAGGCATCGGACCATCGCTATGCGCACGACGTGACTCAGGTCGATGAAGATACGCCTGCTCGTTTTAATGCAGACCCGTCACGATTGTTTGAAGCATCAGGTTCGGCAGGTAAAGTCTGTGTGTTTGCTGTACGCCTTGATACCTATGAAAAAGTAGAAAGCAGTGTTTTTTATATTGGTAGTAATGATGCCGATGATTTAACGGCCATTCGTCGTTACTTACTGACCTCACTGCCAAGCCTACCGATTGCGGGTGAATATATTCATCGAGATGCTTACTTGATTGGTGAAAAGTACGGAAAAGACACGTTTTTATTTATTGAAAAGTTTGGTACAGCCAATGTTCCAAAAGCTTTCGCGATGAAAGACAAAGTTGATGGCTTTTTAGAAAAATTTAAAATTAAAGGCTTAACAGACCAGATTTTACAGGCGATTACCTTCTTTTTACCGAGTCATTTGCCTAAGCGTATGACCGAGTATCGAGACCGTTATGAGCACCATTTGGTTTTACGTGTCGAAAATAATTCGAAAGCACAGACAGAGCAGTTTTTAAAAGAATATTTTACTGTGCATCAGTCAGGTAACTATTTCGTATGTAGTGAAGAGGAAGGTCGAAAGGCATTCTTACACCGTTTTGCGATTGCAGGAGCTGCAATTCGTTATCGCGATACACACCGTAGTGAAGTTGAAGATATTGTGGCGCTTGATATTGCGTTACGTCGTAATGACCGCGAATGGGTAGAGCAACTACCAGCCGAGATGGAAAACAAAATTCTCTATAAACTCTATTATGGGCATTTCTTTTGTCATGTGTTCCATCAAGACTATATTCTTAAAAAGGGCCATGACCCGTTAGAAATGGAACATCAAATGTGGAAATTACTCGATGCACGCCGTGCTGAATATCCGGCAGAGCATAATGTTGGGCATCTCTATATTGCCAAACCTGCCTTAGCCAATTTCTACCAAAAACTCGACCCAACCAACAGCTTTAACGTAGGTATTGGACATACCTCGAAACTGAAATATTGGGGCAAGGCTAAATCGTAATATTGAGACATAAAAAAAGGCGCCGAAGCGCCTTTTTTAATAGATGATTTATGCTGCTTCTACTGATTTAGCAAGCACTTCAGCCATCGCTTTTGCAACAGTGTAAACATTGTTCATGTTTAAACCTGCTACACAAATACGGCCACTACGTACTAAGTAGATTGCATATTCTTCACGCAAGATATCAACCTGCTCAGCAGTTAAACCTGTGTAACTGAACATACCTTTTTGGTTTACAAGGTAGCTAAAGTCACGGTCTGGTAGTGCTTTAGTAAGTTCATCTTTCAAGATGCTACGCATTTTAATAATACGCTCACGCATCTCTTTCACTTCACCTTGCCATTGTTGGTTAAGTTCAGCGTCATTTAACACTTCATCAACTAACCAAGCACCTGTTGTAGGAGGGCTAGAGTAAATACGGCGTACAGTCGCTTTTAACTGACCGAATGTGCACTGAGCAGCTTCTGCATCATCACAAACGAAAGTTAAGCCGCCAACGCGCTCGCCATATAAAGAGAAGATTTTAGAGAACGAGTTGCTCACAATGAAGTTTAGACCCGCTTGGTCTAAAGCACGGATTGCATACGCATCTTCTTCCATACCGTCACCAAAACCTTGGTAAGCGATGTCTAGGAATGGAATAAGGTTACGATCTTTTAATACTGCAATTACTTGGTCCCATTGCGCTGGGTTTAAGTCAGCACCCGTTGGGTTATGGCAGCATGGGTGCAATAACACAATACTTTGCTCAGGCAAAGTTTTAAGTGTAGAAAGCATACCATCAAAATCTACACCACGCGTTTCTGCATCGAAATATGGGTAGAAATGAGTTTTGATGCCAGCGCCATTGAAAATCGCAACGTGGTTATCCCAAGTTGGTTGACTTACCCAAACGTCAGAATTTGGGAAATAAGTTTTTAAAAAATCTGCACCAACTTTCAATGCACCTGAACCACCAAGCGTTTGGATGGTTACAGCACGGCCAGCTTTAACTGCTGGGCTGTTTGCACCAAATAAAAGTGCTTGAATTGCTTCACGGTAAGGTTTGAAGCCTTCCATTGGCAAATAAAGTTTGGTTTTACCGTTCTTAGGCTCAATACGCTTTTGCGCCTCGATAATGGTCTCTAACTGAGGAACAATGCTGTCTTCGTTATAATAAAGACCAATACTCAAGTTTACTTTTT
The DNA here is from genome assembly GCF_031196675.1 of Acinetobacter sp. 148. NCBI lineage: Bacteria > Pseudomonadati > Pseudomonadota > Gammaproteobacteria > Moraxellales > Moraxellaceae > Acinetobacter > Acinetobacter sp. 148. The sequence goes on from NZ_JAVIMT010000078.1 coordinate 65,680, forward strand.
CAGAACGAGTATCAGCATTGAACTGTTCCATTAAAGAGAGAATTGGATCGCCTGCGTATGGGGGGATATGTTGAAACATCAAAAAAGTCCTTTCATTCAACAATATGCATAGTGCTGGGTTTTTTCTGTCTCGAAAAATACGCCACAACTATGTCGATGCTCAATAATGTATCAATAAAGCTACCGTGAAGCACCTGATAATTTCACTAATATCGATATTTTCTGGATGAAAATGATAAAAAGATTTAAAAGAAATTACGGTAAATAGAAACTAATTTCTAACACATGCTTTTATTCAAGCAGATTGTCTACAATCTTGCTGTAATACATTGGTTGTAGACTAAAGTTTGAAACAAAAGATTAGAGGTCGAAAAGCAACTAAAAAAGTATCATAAATTTATAGGTAAAATAATATTAAATATCTGTTTTATAAAGACTAATTTGTAAGTGGTTTAATGGTTTAAATATAAGGTGAGGTAACAGGCCGAACGATAAAAATTGACCTGATGCGTTCTGAAAAGTGTCAACAATCACCTTGATTTTTTTCATTCATCCCGCTATAAAACTCATAATTGATTAAAAATTGTCGACAATATGCAAGATTTGACCTTCGCGCCAGAGCCACTACAAAGTCAGGGAAGAACACTGACCGAGCATGTATTTAAGCAAATACAGACGGCGATTGTTTTGGGTCAAATTCCGGCAGGCAGCAAAATTTCTGAACCTGAACTGGCGCGCACTTACGGCATTAGTCGTGGGCCTTTGCGTGAAGCAATTCATCGCCTTGAAGGTCAACGTTTGGTTGAGCGCACAGCTCATGTGGGCGCGCGCGTGGTTTCGCTCTCACTGCAACAGTTTAAAGAGCTTTACCAAATTCGGGCTTCTTTAGAGGGTCTGGCTTGCAAACTTGCTGCACAGCATATTGATAAAAAGCAAATCTTGGCATTACGTGATGTATTGCGTATGCATGCTGAAGATGAAAACTTTAAAGCAGGTAAAGGATATTACTTGCAAGAAGGGCAGGACGATTTTCACTACTGCATTATCAAAAGTAGTGGCAATAAAACCCTAGAAAAAATGCTATGTGATGAGCTTTATCACCTCATCCGTATGTACCGAATTCAGTTTTCAAACACACCCGATCGTCCAAGCAAAGCTTGGGACGAACATATCCGTATTTTAGATGCAATTGCAGAAGGCGATGGTGAACTTGCCGAGCTGCTCATGCATCGACATATCAATGCTTCTTACAAAATTATTGAGCAAACACTGCTACAAGCACAAGGAGAACATAACAATGGCTAAACAATCCGCAGGTCAGCTATTTCGCGATGCCGTAGCCCAAGAAAAGCCATTACAAGTGGTTGGAACCATCAATGCCAATCATGCACTTTTGGCAAAACGTGCAGGTTATAAAGCGATTTACTTATCAGGTGGTGGTGTAGCAGCTGGTTCTTTAGGCTTACCTGATTTAGGAATCAGTAACCTTGATGATGTGTTGACTGACGTACGCCGTATTACTGATGTATGTGATCTTCCATTATTGGTCGATGCTGACACAGGTTTTGGTGCTTCTGCATTTAACATTGCGCGTACTACAAAAGCACTGATCAAGTTTGGTGCTGCGGCAATGCACATTGAAGACCAAGTGGGTGCAAAACGTTGTGGTCACCGTCCGAACAAAGCCATTGTGACTCAAGAAGAAATGGTTGACCGTATTAAAGCTGCGGTTGATGCGCGTGGTGATGACAGCTTCGTGATTATGGCGCGTACTGATGCGTTAGCGGTTGAAGGCTTACAAGCGGCAATTGACCGTGCGGGTGCCTACATTGAGGCAGGTGCAGACATGTTGTTCCCTGAAGCAATTACCGAGCTTGATATGTACAAGCAATTTGCTCAGAAGACAGGCGTACCAATTTTGGCAAACATTACCGAGTTTGGTTCTACACCACTGTTTACCACTGAAGAGTTGGCATCTGCTGATGTAAGCCTTGCGCTTTATCCGCTTTCTGCTTTCCGTGCCATGAACAAGGCAGCCGAAACTGTGTATGAAACCTTGCGTAAAGAAGGCACGCAAAAGAATGTGGTTGATATTATGCAAACGCGTAAAGAGTTATATGAACGCATTAACTACTACGCGTTTGAAGACTACTTAGACAACGCATTTGCTAAAAAGAAATAAATAAGCCCTCTTTTAAAAGAAGGGGAAGCGATGGTCTTGGCTATCGTGAGGGCGGCATGGATGCCGCTACGTTGGACTGCGATATAGGGATATATCGTCAGACCAACAAGGATTTTTGCTTACTTTTCATCCGTGAAAAGTAAGGCGAACGGCAGGTTAATCCAAAAAATGGATGAGAACTCGGCAAGACGCTGTCGCGTTTTCACCCAAGTAAAAATTGAACAAACAACAAATTCTGGTTGATATAAAGGATGATTCTATGAGCTCAAATGAAACAACAACAGGCTTCAAACCAAAAAAATCAGTTGCACTAAGTGGACAAGTTGCAGGCAACACAGCACTATGTACCGTAGGACGTAGCGGTAACGACTTGCACTATCGTGGCTATGACATTCTTGACCTTGCGGCAGGTAGCGAGTTTGAAGAAGTTGCTCACTTGCTTGTACATGGCAAATTACCAAACAAAGCTGAACTCAAAGCCTATAAAGCAAAATTAAAAGCACTTCGTGGCTTACCGGCAGCACTTAAAACTGCACTTGAGCAATTACCACCATCTGCACACCCAATGGACGTGATGCGTACAGGCGTATCAGTACTAGGTTGTTTAACTCCAGAACATGAAGACCACAACGAAGCTGGCGCAAAAGACATTGCTGACAAATTAATGGCAAGCTTAGGTTCAATGCTGCTTTATTGGTACCACTTCAGCAACAACGGTCGTCGCATTGAAGTTGAAACTGATGACGACTCAATTGCAGCGCATTTCTTGCACTTACTTCATGGCGAAAAACCATGTGAAGAGTGGATTCAAGCGATGCATACATCACTTATTTTGTATGCTGAGCATGAGTTCAACGCATCTACATTTACGTCACGCGTGGTTGCAGGTACAGGTTCTGACATGTACTCGGCAATTACAGGCGGTATTGGTGCACTTCGCGGACCTAAGCACGGTGGTGCAAACGAAGTTGCATTCGTGATTCAACAACGTTACGACAATCCAGATGAAGCAGAAGCGGACATCCGTAAACGTGTTGAAAATAAAGAAGTCGTGATCGGTTTTGGTCACCCTGTATATACAGTTTCTGACCCACGTAACGAAGTGATCAAGAAAGTGGCGCATGACTTAGCAGAAGCGCAAGAGAACACCAAAATGTACCTCATTGCTGAGCGTTTAGAAGCAGTAATGAAAGAAGTGAAAAACATGTTCCCGAACCTCGACTGGTTCAGTGCGGTGAGCTATCACTTAATGGGTGTTCCAACTGCAATGTTTACACCGTTATTCGTAATTGCACGTACAGCAGGTTGGTCAGCACACGTAATTGAACAACGCCAAGACGGCAAAATCATTCGTCCAAGCGCGAACTACACAGGCCCTGAAAACCTCGAATTTAAACCATTGGCGGAGCGTGGTTAATGAACACAAAATACCGTAAACCGCTGGCAGGTACCCAGCTTGAATACTACGACGTGCGTCAAGCCGTTGAAGATATTCAGCCAGGCGCATACGAAAAACTGCCTTACACCTCTAAAGTACTCGCAGAGCAATTGGTACGCCGTGCCGATGCCGAGAACTTAACTGCTTATTTAACGCAGTTGATTGAACGCCGTCAGGACTTGGACTTTCCTTGGTATCCAGCGCGCGTGGTGTGTCATGACATCTTGGGTCAAACTGCATTGGTTGACCTTGCAGGTTTGCGTGATGCGATTGCTGAGAAGGGCGGCGACCCATCTAAAGTTAACCCAGTTGTACCAACACAGCTCATTGTTGACCACTCTTTAGCAGTGGAATACGGTGGTGCTGACCCAGACGCTTTTGCAAAAAACCGTGCTGTTGAAGACCGCCGTAACGAAGACCGTTTCCACTTTATTGAGTGGACCAAAACAGCATTTAAAAATGTCGATGTGATCCCTGCGGGGAACGGCATTATGCACCAGATTAACCTAGAGAAAATGTCTCCGGTGATTCAGGCGCGTGATGGCGTAGCATTCCCAGACACATGTGTCGGTACAGACTCACATACACCACATACAGACGCTTTGGGCGTAATTTCTGTGGGTGTAGGTGGTTTAGAAGCTGAAAACGTAATGTTGGGCCGTGCATCTTGGATGCGTCTGCCAGACATTATTGGTGTTGAGTTGGTTGGTCAACGTCAGGCAGGCATTACTGCAACAGATATCGTGTTAGCTCTAACTGAATTCTTGCGTAAAGAGCGTGTGGTTGGTGCTTACCTTGAGTTCTTTGGTGAAGGCGCTGACAGCATGTCTGTGGGTGACCGTGCAACCATTTCGAACATGACACCAGAATATGGCGCTACGGCTGCGATGTTCTACATCGACCAAAACACAATCGACTACTTACGCCTAACAGGCCGTGAAGATGCTCAAGTGGCATTGGTTGAACAGTACGCAAAAGAAATCGGCCTTTGGGCATCTGAAATGACCAAAGCAGAGTACCCACGTGTACTACGTTTTGATCTATCGACAGTTACACGTAACATTGCTGGTCCATCAAACCCGCATGCACGTGTTTCAACCAGCGACCTAAAAGAAAAAGGCATTGCGGGTGTAGTTGAAAACCGTTCTGATGGCTTAATGCCAGATGGCGCAATCATTATTGCTGCAATTACTTCATGTACCAATACCTCTAACCCACGTAACACCGTGGCGGCAGGTTTGTTGGCACGTAAGGCAAATGAGCTAGGTTTAGTTCGTAAACCTTGGGTGAAATCATCATTTGCACCGGGTTCAAAAGCGGCTGCACTTTACCTTGAAGAAGCGGGCGTTCTAAAAGACTTAGAAAAGCTTGGTTTTGGTATTGTGGCTTACGCTTGTACAACGTGTAACGGTATGTCTGGTGCGTTAGATCCTGCTATTCAGCAAGAAATTATTGACCGTGACTTGTACGCAACCGCAGTACTCTCTGGTAACCGTAACTTCGATGGCCGTATCCATCCTTATGCAAAACAAGCGTTCTTGGCATCTCCACCGCTTGTTGTGGCATATGCAATTGCAGGTACGATCCGTTTTGACATCGAAAAAGATGCGTTAGGTTATGACAAAGAAGGTAACCCGATTTACCTCAAAGACATCTGGCCATCCGACGCTGAAATTGATGCGTTAGTTAAGCAAGCCGTGAAGCCTGAACAGTTCCGTAAAGTCTACATTCCAATGTTTGACTTGGGTGAAGTTGAACAAGCGAAGAGCCCACTTTACGACTGGCGTCCGCAAAGTACTTACATCCGCCGTCCACCATATTGGGAAGGGGCGTTGGCTGCACCACGTACTTTGGCGAACATGCGTCCGCTTGCGATTTTGGGTGACAACATCACCACCGACCATTTGTCACCTTCAAATGCGATTTTGATGGACTCGGCTGCGGGTGAATATCTTCACAAAATGGGCGTACCAGAAGAAGACTTCAACTCATACGCAACGCACCGTGGTGACCACTTGACTGCCCAACGTGCAACATTTGCAAACCCGAAACTGTATAACGAAATGGTTCGCCGTTCAGACGGTACCATTAAGCAAGGTTCAAAAGCGCGTGTAGAGCCAGAAGGCGAAGTGATGCGTATGTGGGAAGCAATTGAAACCTACATGAACCGTAAACAGCCGTTAATTATTATCGCGGGTGCTGACTACGGTCAGGGTTCAAGCCGTGACTGGGCTGCAAAAGGGGTACGCCTTGCAGGTGTTGAAGCGATTGTAGCAGAAGGTTTTGAGCGTATTCACCGTACTAACTTGGTGGGTATGGGCGTGTTACCGCTTGAGTTTAAACCGGGTGTAAACCGCAAGACTTTGAAGCTAGATGGTACAGAGCTTTATAGCGTGATTGGTAATATTGCGCCGCGTTCGACTTTAACTTTAGTGATTGAACGTGCCACAGCGGATGGTAAAGAAGAGATTCTTGAAGTACCTGTGACTTGCCGTTTAGATACGGAAGAAGAAGTTTCTGTATATGAAGCGGGCGGTGTATTACAGCGTTTTGCGCAAGACTTTTTAGAAGGCCAAGTGGCTTGATTAAATAGTAAAAAATAGATTGATTTTTGTACAACAAAGCCATATTTTAAATATGGCTTTGTTTTTTTAAGCCTCTTAACTTTATAAATATGGGGTAAACAATGGATCATTATATTATCAATAAAAATCCACAATATAATGGAGATCACGAAGTACATAATGCTACGAAAGGATGTAATTATTTACCAAGTATAGAAAATCAAGTCTCAATAGGTAATTTTGTTAATTGCCAACAAGCAGTAGCTCAAGCTAAATCGAATTGGCCGAATAATAGAATAAATGGTTGTTACTGGTGTGCAAACGCGTGCCATACTACTTAATTGAAAATTATTGATATTCTTTAAAAAAGAGCCTACTTTAAAGTAGGTTTCTTTATTTTTTAGAGGCTTTTATGAGGTTTAGAGATAGAAATTTAAAAGATATTGCAGACTGTATTGTGGGTGATAGGCAATATTTTCCTTATAGAAGTAGTTTTTATATTACACAGTTTTTTGATGAATGTGATTTACCTTATGTACATGATGGTAGTACTAGATGGTGGTGGACAGCAGAAAGATTAAAGGAATTATTGGAAGAACCTTGTGCAAAAGACTCTTTACCTGAGAAATTTATCAATCTGCTTAGGATATTAATGTATAAGTCTGATGCAACAGAAGATGATCCTGAAAGAATAAATGCATTAATGGAATTGAATAAACCATTAAGTCGGGAAGGATTCGAAGCTTTTTATGGAAACGATAATATTTTATATGTAAGAAATATAAGAACCAATAATTTAATAAAACCAAATGAAAATCCACATAGACCATTCACAGAAGATGAGCTAAAGAAAAGAGAATTACTTATAAACTTTTTAGAGCGATGTTCAGAAGATGAGTTAATTGAAAAAATTTTATTACCTTTATTTAGAATATTGGGTTTTCAAAGAATCACGGTAGCTGGACATAAAGACAAAGCTTTAGAATATGGAAAAGATATTTGGATGAAATTTACGCTGCCCACCCAACATATAATTTATTTTGGGATACAAGTTAAGAAAGGAAAATTAGATTCTTCTGGAATGACTAAAGCAGGGAATCATAATATTGCTGAAATTTATAACCAAACTACAATGATGTTAGGACATGAGATTTTTGATCCTGAAACAAATAAAAGAGTTTTAGTTGATCATGCTTATATTATTGCAGGTGGCGAAATTACTAAAGCAGCAAGAAATTGGTTGGGAAATAAACTTGATGCTAATAAGAGAAGTCAAATAATCTTTATGGACAGAGAAGATATTCTAAATTTATTTACGGTTAACTTAATCGAAGTTCCGCAATTATCTTAGATCAATAAAAAAGCCCGACATCCTGTCGGGCTTTTTCGTATTTGGTTGCTAGATATGACTCCTGTCGTATCTCACGATCCTGATGCATGAACCTATTATTGTTGTTTTATGTTCCGGAACATCCTGTTCCTGTATGAGTTCATATTAGAAAAAAAGCAGGGGACAGCCAATCCGCTAAATCCCTAAATCTGTGTAAGATAAATCGTACAAATAACATTTTTTGCATTTATGCCATCATCATCGGGCGAAATGGACAATTGACAATCACTCTAACTGGGTTATATTCCTGTTTAATATATATACGATTATAGGAATGTAATCATGGTAACAGCTGGCGAAAAACCCGGAACAGGCTTCTATTTCTGTGCTCAGTGCGGACATAGAGTGTTTTTAGAAATTAATACCGACCCTTTACCACCTTGCACGAAATGCTACTGCACGCAATTTAAACGTTAAGAATGAAATAATATTTGCGTTCGCATTTAACAAAAAGCCCTGTCACCCGATGGGGCTTTTTGTTAATTTAAAAATAAGACTTACATAACAAGACCCGTGATGGGCATAAAGAAGGAAACCGTTATGGAAACAATATTGGGTTTATGTATTGGTGTGGGCCTGAGCGCGGCCTGCGGTTTTCGGGTGTTTGTGCCGCTACTGGTTATGAGCATTGCCACCATGATGGGTTGGTTTGAGCCATCCAAAGGTTTTGAATGGTTAGCTCTGCCATCGGTATGTTTGGCTTTAGGTGTGGCAACGGTGTGTGAAGTCGCAGCTTACTATATCCCGTGGGTCGATAATGCCTTAGACACAGTCGCAACCCCTGCGGCTATGATTGCGGGTACATTAGCGACAATGGCGGTCAGTAGTGGAGAAATGTCTCAGTTTGCCAGTTGGGCAGCAGCCATTATTGTCGGTGGTGGTACGGCAGGTGTGGTGCAAATGAGTACCGTTGCTGCACGTGGTGTTTCAACTGCAACCACGGGTGGCTTGGGTAATTTTATCGTTGCGACAGGTGAGTGGATTGGAGCAATCTTACTTTCAGTTTCAGCTATGCTGGTGCCTGCGCTTGTTGCAATAGTGGTACTGATTGCGGTTATTTGGGTGGTGCGTTGGATTCGCCATAAAAAGCAAGAACAGGCGCATACCCCGCTATAGGTGAGTGTAAATATCATTTTTTAATAAGCATAAAAAAAGCCCGACATCCTGTCGGGCTTTCTTGTATTTGGTGATTAGATATGACTCCTGTCGTATCTCACGCTCCTGGTGCTTGAACGTATTATTGTTGTTTTATGTTCCGGAACATCCTGTTCCTGTATGACTTCATATTAGGAAAAAAGCAGAGTGTCGCCAATCCGCAAAATCCTTAAAAGCTTGTAAGAAAAATCTTACATGAGTGAATGACTTCGGAAATCGGTTGTACTAGAGACATGCAAGCGGATAGGTAGGGCCTCTTTTATGAGTAATCCTTTAGGGCTGTGAGAAGAAAAAGAGTTGTTATTGATAACATTATGTTATTTTTAAATTCTGCTTATAAAAAGAACAACTTTTTGGGAGTAATAAATGACCGTTATTTTGGTAAAACCTCATTTAAAGTTTAAAGAAAGCTATAACAACTATATCAATGAATTAGCAGATGAAGATCGCCACCCTTTGACAACAGAGTTTGACCATACAGATTTTGAAAGTTTTTTGAATAAACTAAGAGATTATGAAAAAGGGGAGTCCCTAGAAGAAGGGCATGTTCCTAACATTACATATTGGTTAGTAGAAGATAATGAAGTTATTGGTGCATCTAACTTGCGCCTTAAACTCAATGAACAGATTGAATATTGTGGTGGGCATATTGGTTTAGGTATTCGTCCCTCTAAGCGTGGACAGAATTTTGGCTCGAAATTGTTGGAACTTACAATTCAGGAAGCATGGAAACTAGGCTTAACAGAGTTACATATACATTGCTATAAATCTAATTTAGCTTCTGCAAAAACCATTCAAGCCAACAATGGCCGCCTTCATTCTGAAATTACTCTCGCTCAAGTGGTTCAAAGATATGTGGTATATAAAACTCTATAAGAATTTTCTTTTAGATTATTTTTAACGTAAATAAAAAAAGCCCGACATCCTGTCGGGCTTTTTCGTATTTGGTGATTAGATATGACTCCTGTCGTATCTCACGTTCCTGGTGCTTGAACGTATTATTGTTGTTTTGTGTTCCGGAACATCCTGTTCCTGTATGGCTTCATATTAGGAAAAAAGTAGGGCATCGCCAATCCGCAAAAACCTTAAAAGTTTGTAGGATAAAGCGTACAAGATTGTCTTTTATATATCTTATCTTGAATTAGGCTTAGGACTCTGTGCCACAACAGACTTTAATTTTTTGCGCTGATTTAAAGTACAACACCATTGCGACACAGAGATAAATAGCTAAGCCAACGCTTAGCCCAGACTATTTTTGTCACACCGCTGCATGGTGCTTAAAAAAGTAGGGGCAAAGTCCCGTGGGAGAACAGGACTTTGCAAACTGACATGTTCTAGGCGCTGCATAAGCTTCGGGGAATAGGTTTGTTCGAGTCGCTGGTAAATACATTCGCAACTGGTCTTACTATGCCCACCCGATAGGCAAATTTTTTCAAACTCTTGCTGAGTGTGAAGGTTACAGCCTGAAATACCCAAGCTCACTAGAACAAAACTTAAAGCCAAAAAAGGTTTATAAAATGTCATATTATTCTCATAATGATTTATATCTATGAGTAGAATAAAAATATAATCTGTTTAAAAATTAAAATAATTTTTTAGGTAATAATTAATCCTCCCATGCATACAGGGAAATAAAATTTTAAAAATAAAAAATAATTTATAAATTTAAAAAATAGGGCGTAAAAAACCAAATTTTAAATCAATAAAATAGTTAAATAAGAGAGAAAATGAGTTTGAAAAGTGGCATAGTCAACTCCTTAAAAAATGGAGTTCTACCACCGAATTACCGCGAATTAATTTAGGGTGGTAGAACGAAAGGGGGTTGACAGACTGGACTCGTAGAACCAGCACGCGCGGGGCGTCCCCCTCCCGTCCTGAACTGCACCC
>NZ_JAVIMT010000079.1:0-120 GCF_031196675.1 Acinetobacter sp. 148
ATATTACGTACATATGGACTGAACCGTACCAGGTTTGTCGGAGAGTCAATATTCTGAGAGACTATCCCGATGACAAAACCAAACTATACCCCCGAAATTAGAGAAAGAGCGGTTCAATTA
>NZ_JAVIMT010000079.1:211-944 GCF_031196675.1 Acinetobacter sp. 148
CACACAAATAATGGTGGATTTTATCCATAACAATAAAGATCGATATGGTGTTGAAGCGATTTGTAGAATTTTACCGATCGCAGCTTCAACCTATTACCGAACTTTAGATCTCGCTGACAATCCAGAACATCGAGCGAAACGAGATCTACATGATGAGCATCATGCTGAACAAATTAAACGAATTTGGAAGGAAAGTTCAGGTCGGTATGGTGTACGTAAAGTCTGGCAAAAACTGAAACGTGAAGGCTATATTATTGCACGCTGTACTGTTGCTCGATTAATGAAAAAGCTAGGTATACAAGGTGTTTGGCGAGGTAAGAACAAACAAACCACCCGTAGCCGAGATGACCAAAAACGAGCACCTGACTTGTTGAAACGTAATTTTAATGCTGATCATCCAAACCAACTATGGGTGGGTGACTTTACGTATATTCAAACTCATTCAGGCTGGGTCTATACCGCCTTTATTATTGATGTGTTCTCACGAGCAATTGTTGGATGGAAAGTATCTACACGGATGAATACAGATATGGTACTCGATACACTTGAGCAAGCATTGTACGATCGAGGCATGCCAAAGAATATGATTCATCATTCCGATAGAGGTGTGCAATATCTTTCTATTCGCTATACCAATCGTTTAGAAGCTGCAAATTTACGAGCATCAGTCGGTACAACTGGTGATTCATACGATAATGCTCTGGCTGAAACGGTGAATGGCTTATACAAAACA
>NZ_JAVIMT010000079.1:970-5411 GCF_031196675.1 Acinetobacter sp. 148
CGACAAACCCGGTACGGTTCAGTTTGGAATAATAAATATAATATTAAAGGTAAAGATGAAAATAACGTCAGTGCGCTAGTGAAATATCACTTCTAATTGATTCGTTAAAACCTACATCGTTACACAACATACTGCACAAGACTTAAAAGCCCCACGGATGGGGCTTTTAATTTCTGAGACAATTTTAAATTGAGGTTTCAATTTCAATGATAGTTTAAATTTATGCCACGATATTGAGTACTTCATTAAACTGATAAACATCACAATTATGTCCAATACCAATACGATCAACCACGGCAAAGTTACTTGGCGCCTCTAAAGTTAATAGAGGGTGATGCCATGTACCTGCATGGTAGTTAACACCTTGTGTACCATCTGAAATAAAAGCACAGAGTTTTGAAATATCAGGCGTTTGATCATCCAATGCAGGTGCCACCACAATTAAAAAAGCCTGACCTTGCATCGGGATAAAAGCTTGTGAGCCATTCGGATGTCGCTCAAGCATCGAAACCGAAAAAGGAATTTCTGTCTGTTTAATATTACGAAAAATACTAATACCTGCATGTGCTTCACCGAAGATTTCAGTGGTTACAAGGGCATGATAACGCTCGGTATGTGCATCATTGATATGAAAAAAATCCTGTCCTCCGCAGCAAATCACCTCACCAAAAGGGGCAAAGTTTTCAATGCTCAGGGGCTGTAGCTGAATTGTTTGAACCATGTGTAATTCTTTTATTGTCTATATCAAGTGTAGGAGAAGAAGGATAAAACCACAGTACTTATCCTTCTCGATGTAGAAAGTATTCAAGCTTTCAATTTAGCTTTTGGTTTTACCCCACAAACGAATACGGCTGATACCACCATCTGGAATCATATTAATGCGAATATGCGAGATCTTTTCATGTTGCAAAATTTCGTTTACAAAGCTATGAATATGATCCATTTGCATGTCTTGTGCTTCAAGCAAAAATGGCCAGAACATACTTTGTGGAATTAATTGTGGATCAGTTGCATCTTTAACATATACGGCTTGAATAGAGACTTGGGCTGGAAAGTTGCCTTTAAAGTGTGCCGTATCGATATCAATTTTTTCAATTGCACCAGTTTGACCCAAAGCCAAAATACACCAATCAAAGCCCGGTGCACGACGACGTTTGGTTTCCCAACCATCACCCATATTAATTCCGCGACCTGGGTTAATCAGATTACGTGGATGACCAAAATGTGCATCGCTATAAGCAATTACACGTCCACCATTTTCTAAAGCAACTAAATCAATTGTTGCAGTGTGATCTTGTTGTTGAACGCTCACTTCACCATACACTTTAAAACGAGCAACACCACCATCAGGAAAAATATTTAAACGCACATGAGTAAAAACTTGGTCAGCTGTAATCGGCAAAACATGATGCTGACTTGGGCCAAGTACGTTGTTCTCTAATATGTTCAACCATTCAGCTTGAGCAAGATCGCCATCAGGGGCGTAGCAGGCTTCAACTGAAGCTGAAGCAGGGTAATTCCCAGTGAAGAAGGTAGTGTCAATATCTAAAGCCTTAATATGCCCAGCTACGCCCAATTGAATAATTGCCCAGTCATAACCTGTGTGACGTTTACGGCGCGTTTCCCAACCATCCATCCATTTACCATGGTCATCGAATTTATCTTCAACAAAAATTGGCGCGTCAAATTGAAGCATACGTTTTGCTTCTGCGAAAAATTCATCTGAACATTCAATAATTTTTGCACCAATACGGTCATCTGCCAAATTGGTAAGTGTCTGTAATTGTGCAGGAATATCAAAATCGGGTGCTAATAAAGTCGCCATATATTAAATCCATTCGCTATTTTCTTTCAAAATTCATGCTTTGCGCTATCGTGCTACAAAAAATTTAACAAACGATAAAAACAAGCATTTACACGCGTTTAGATGCACAGCGTGTGCCAACTTTGGATTTTTTTCAGGGCGCTTTATAAAAAATGGCACGCTTTTAGCATTTTATGACTTAGAAACTTATAAAACACAGGGGAATTATAGATGGAAATTACAATTATTGGTGCAGGTATGGCGGGTCTAACTACAGGCATCGCACTAAAAAAATTCGGACACCAAGTAACCATCTATGAACAGGCAGAACAAATTTTACCGGTGGGTGCTGCTATTTCGTTATGGTCTAACGGTGTGAAATGTCTAAATTATTTGGGTTTGACAGAGCAAGTTGAAAAGCTTGGCGGCAAAATGGATAACCTTGCTTATATTGATGGTCTGACGGGCGATGTGATGACCCAGTTTAGCCTTTATCCATTGATTGAAGAAGTCGGGCAACGACCATATCCGGTATCACGTGCGGAACTTCAGAATATGTTAATGGATGAATTTGGTCGTGAAGATATTCATCTAGCTAAGAAAATGATTTCTTTTGTTGAAGAAGGAGAGCGTGTAAAAATTCAATTTGCAGATGGTAGCGAAATAGAATCTGATCTATTGGTGGGTGCAGACGGTACACACTCAATTACTCGTGCCTATGTTTTAGGTGAGCAAGTTGAGCGACGCTATGCAGGCTATGTCAATTGGAATGGTCTCGTTGATGTCTCAGACGATTATGCCGCAGCAGATCAATGGACAACGTTTGTAGGTGAAGGCAAACGTGTTTCACTGATGCCAGTGGCGAATAATCGTTTCTATTTCTTTTTTGATGTGCCGTTAGCTGTTGGTCTTGAAAATGATCGTAGCCAATACAAAGCTTTATTCAAACAATACTTTAAAGGATGGTGTGAGCCTGTCCAAAAGTTAATTGATGCAGTCGATGTGCAAAAGACCAATCGTGTAGAAATTCACGATATCGAACCATTTGCCAATTTTTACAAAGGTCGAGTGGTGATTGTAGGTGATGCAGCGCACAGTACAACACCTGATATTGGTCAAGGCGGCTGCCAAGCGATGGAAGATGCTATCTATTTGGCACGTTCATTGCAAATTAATACCTTAGGTTTACAAGATTCTTTACGTCGCTATCAGAACAAGCGTAATGAACGTGCCAATGAGTTGGTACTTCGTGCCCGTAAGCGCTGTGATGTGACACATATGAAAGATGAAGCGGTGACCCGAGAGTGGTATGAAGAGTTACGTAAAGAACAAGGCAATCATATTATGAAGGGAATTATTAGTAACATTGTCGGTAATCCACTCGACTAAGCTGTAAGACACAAAAAGAAATGTAAAACTAAAAGGTTAGCTTTCAGCAGCCAGTGTGAATATTCACACTGGCTTTTTTTAGCTATTTAGAAACATTAGATTGAAGAGCAAAGGATTAAATGTTTAAGGAAGTTGCTTTAATTGCAATTTGATTTCTTCCATTTTTTCGACCAATAAATTTACCATTATTTGTGAAAGACGAGATGTTTGACGTTTTGAAGCGACGCACAGTGCAATGGTTAAACGATGCATACCTTTTTCACGAATGGGCTTAAATACGATCTTTTTTGAGTTTAAAAGTGGTAATGCATCCATATATGACATTAAGCCAATGCCTAATTGTTGTTGAATTAATGATGTTATCATTCTAATGTCATTACATTCTATCTTTTGTATAGGATTAAATTTGTGATGTTTATAGAGTGTATGTACATAATCACTGATGACTAAGGGCTCACTTGGCATGATATGACGCTCATTTAAAGTGTCAGATAAATAGATTTTATCCATGCCGGCTAAGGTGTGATGTGGTGATAAAACATAGCCTAAAGGAATTTCAATAAAGGATAAGATTTCTAATTGATTGTGACTTTTAGGATTTAAGATAATGCCAAAATCTAATTCTGCATCAATGATTTTTCTCGATATTTCTTCACTGCTATTCATACTGATATTGAGATTAATCCATGGATAGCTTTCAGCCATGCGTTGAATACAATCCACGACAAAACCATCATTTAGGGCAGAAATAAAACCCATTTCAATATTGCCGCGACTTAATCCTTGAATTTCATCAAATCGAATTCGAGTCAGCTGATATTCTTTTTGCCATTTAAGCAGATCAGCATAAAGTAATTCACCTGCTAACGTTAGCTTCAGCCCCTGCGGTAAACGCTCAAATAAAGCAACGCCTAAC
The DNA here is from genome assembly GCF_031196675.1 of Acinetobacter sp. 148. Lineage (NCBI taxonomy): Bacteria > Pseudomonadati > Pseudomonadota > Gammaproteobacteria > Moraxellales > Moraxellaceae > Acinetobacter > Acinetobacter sp. 148. The sequence continues at coordinate 5,080 of NZ_JAVIMT010000079.1, forward strand.
TCTTCTTCAGCAAGAATAATTTGCCGATGCACTGCAGAGACTGAAATAAAAAGCTGTTCTGCGGCTTTACGTAAACTGCCAGTACGGGCAACAGCCATAAAATATTCAGAAAATCGGGAAAAGGTAATCGACATACAGCTATTCAATCTCACGGGCAGTTTACAAAGTACTTATCCATGCTTAAGCGATTTTCATGCCATAACTTTTGATTTTTTCAATTCATTCTGCTTTTGTGTTCTAAAAAGCAGAACATTGTATGCAAATCATTCTAATAGACAGAAATGCTATCCAAACGTATTTTTGACTTAGAAAGGCTTTGTTGCACAAAGATT
>NZ_JAVIMT010000080.1:0-40522 GCF_031196675.1 Acinetobacter sp. 148
CTCATGTCGCTATCTTAGATATTGATGCCAAAGGTAAGACGATTGCCGAAAGCTTTAACCATGACGTGATGTTTATTCAAACCGATTTAACCAGCGATGCGGCTATTCAACAAGCTGTGGCGGATATTCACCAACATTTAGGTGAAGTGAGTTACTTGGTGAATTTGGCATGTACTTACTTAGATGACGGTTTTAAATCTTCACGTCAGGATTGGTTACAAGCACTCGATATTAATCTGGTCTCTACAGTTGAGCTGAGCCGTGCTTTATACAATGACCTAAAAAAGCAACAAGGTTCAATTGTTAACTTTACTTCCATTTCAGCCAAAGTGGCACAAACAGGACGCTGGTTATATCCGGTTTCTAAGGCCTCGATACGTCAACTCACACAAAGCATGGCAATGGATCTTGCTGCCGATGGTATTCGCGTCAATTCGGTTTCTCCGGGTTGGACATGGTCTCGTGTCATTGCAGAAGTCAGCGGTAATAACCGTGAAAAAGCCGATAGCGTGGCAGCCGATTACCACTTGCTAGGCCGATTGGGTCATCCCGAAGAAGTCGCCAATGTTGTTTTGTTTTTATTGTCACCTGCTGCGAGCTTTGTCACCGGAGCAGATTATGCGGTCGATGGCGGATATTCAGTAATGGGCCCTGAAGGATCACAGCCCGCTATTCCGCGTTTAGCCGAATAGCACAGCGTTTTAAAAGCACATTTAGAAAATTATGGAGAATATTATGCGCCGTATTGCAATTGTTGGAGCAGGACAGTCTGGTTTACAGCTTGGTTTAGGCTTATTAGATACAGGTTACGACGTAACCATGATCACCAACCGAACTGCCGATGAAATCCGTCAAGGTAAAGTCATGTCAAGCCAGTGTATGTTTCATACCGCTTTACAAACTGAACGTGACTTGGGACTAAATTTCTGGGAAGAACAATGTCCAGCAGTAGAAGGCATTGGGCTAGCTTTAGTTAATCCTGAAAATGGTAGTAAAGCATTTGAATGGAGCGCTCGTCTTGAGCGCTACGCTCAATCGGTCGATCAACGCGTCAAAATGCCATATTGGATGGAAGAATTTGAACGCCGTGGCGGTCGATTGGTGATTCAAGATGTAGGAATAGAAGAGTTAGAACAACTCGCAAACGACTACGAGCTTGTATTGCTCGCCGCTGGTAAAGGTGAAGTTGTTAAACAGTTTGAACGTGATGATGTACGAAGTGTTTTTGATAAACCGCAGCGCGCTTTGGCTTTGACCTACGTCAAAAACATGAAGCCAATTTCACCTTATTCACGTGTGACTTTTAACATTATTCCTGAAGTCGGGGAATACTTTTCATTTCCAGCACTGACCGTGAATGGTCCTTGCGACATTATGGTGTTTGAAGGTATTCCAAATGGACCAATGGACTGCTGGCAAGATGTCAAAACACCTGAACAACACCTGCAATGCAGTCTGGATTTACTCAAGAAATTTGTGCCTTGGGAATATGAACGTTGCGCAAATGTTGAATTAACTGATGCTGGCGGTTATTTGGCAGGGCGCTTCCCGCCGACCGTACGCAAACCCGTTTTAACCTTACCGTCTGGCAAGAAAATTTTTGGTATGGCAGATGCCTTAGTGGTCAATGATCCAATTACCGGTCAAGGCTCAAACAATGCGGCTAAGTGTAGCAAGATCTATTTTGATGCCATTTTAGCCAATGATAATCAAAGCTTTAGCGAACAATGGATGGTTCAAACTTTTGAACGCTATTGGGCTTATGCAGAAAAAGTCGTGGCTTGGACCAATAGCTTGTTATTACCACCAGAGCCTCATGTCGTTGAACTCCTAGCAGCTGCAAGCCAAAACCAGAGCATTGCTTCAATTATGGCCAATAACTTTGATGACCCGCGCGCCTTTGCTCCGTGGTGGTTTGATGCAAATCAGGCTCAAGCATTCTTAGCTTCAAAAAACACAGCAAAAGTGGCCTAAGGTCAAAATATCAAAGGGAGATTTAAAAATGGACACAATTGAAACTTTAGCTTTACAAGCGATTAATGCCGAAAACCCAAGAGAAATTCGTAATTTGCTTGGTCAGTTTGCAACTGGCGTTACCGTGATTACCACTCGTGGTAAAGATGGCCGGAAAATAGGCATGACAGCCAATTCATTTTCATCTCTGTCTTTAGATCCGCCATTAATTTTGTGGAGCCTTTCAAAAACGGCGCCAAGTTTGCCCGATTTTGTAGAAGCTGAATATTTTGCTATTCACATGTTGGCACAAGAGCATCATCAGCTTTCGGGACATTTTGCTCGAGGTGCGGAAGATAAATTTGCAGGCATTGCCCATCAGCAATGCAATGCAGGCGTTCCAATTTTGACGGATGCACTCGCAACCTTGGTTTGCCGTAATGTAAATCAGTATGAAGGTGGAGATCACCTGATTTTTATTGGTCAAATTGAACAGTATCAACAACGCCAAGGTGAACCCTTGGTATTCCACGCAGGAAAGTATCGAATTGCCGCAGAGCATCCAGAATTAGCACATTAATTCACCATAATCACGATCAATCCGGTCGTGATTTTTTTATAGGAAATAAGAAGATGAAAAGCACTTTAATTAAACATGGCTTTTTAGCAGGGACATTGTTGGGTTTGCCATGGGTTACACATGCCTATGATTTACCGACCGTAAACTTAGGTATGACCAGCTTTCTTGATGGTGGATTACCCGCAGGGCCCGGCTGGTATGCTCAAACTTACTTTCAAAATTACGATAGCAATAAATTGGTTGATGCCAATGGACACAAGTTAGGACTACCTAAAACTGATTTAAATTATCAAGTACTGGTTGAACAGATTAGTTATTTATCAAATGTCCGAGTAAAAGATAAAGCCAGTCTAGGCATGAATTTTTTAATTCCTTTTGTCAGTAAAATGGACATGGATGATGGCTTAAATAATGCTGCTATTAAGGCCCAAAGTGGCTTTGGGGACATTATGATCGGACCTTTTATTCAGTTCGATCCAGTCATGGGTGCGCAAGGGCCGAAGTTTGTACATCGTTTTGAGTTTCAGGTGAATTTACCTACTGGCGAATACGACCAGCAAAAAGATATTAACCCAAGTAATAACGCTGTTTCATTTGACCCGTATTGGGCTGCCACATATTGGTTTAATCCCAAATGGACTGCGTCAACACGTATCCATTATCTCTATAACTTTAAAAATGATGACCCAAGTTATGCGTTTGCAGGTGCAAATGATATGCAAGCTGGCCAAGCAATTCATGCAAACTTCGCAACAGACTATGCTATTACCGAACAGTTCCGCTTGGGACTAAATGGCTATTGGCTAAAACAAATCACTGACACCGAAGTCGATGGTGAAAAAGTTAAAGGTAGACGTGAGCAAGTCTGGGCAATTGGTCCGGGTGCGATGTATAGTTTTTCTAAAAATGATCACTTGGTTGCAAATGCCTATTTTGAGCAAGATGCTGAAAACCGCCCAGAAGGTACGCGACTACAAGTTCGTTATGTTCATCATTTCTAAGTCATAAAAAAGCCTTTTATATCAAAAAATATAAAAGGCTTTTATCTATTTTTTAGTTTAAGAAAAAATTGAAGTAATTAAGCCTGAGCCTTCATTTTGACCAGATCGGCGAGTAGACGAAGGTAACTCACCATAACGGCGTTTGTACTCTTGTGAAAAACGGCCTAAATGGGTAAATCCCCATTTAAATGCAACGTCAGTGACAGATAGATTTTCATTGTGCATGAGCTCTAAATGGGCTTGTTCAAAACGTAATTCTTTTAAATAAGACATTGGGGTTGTCCCCAAATAATTTTTAAAACCAGTAAATAGGGTTCTTACGCTCACGCCTGCATGCTCAGCTAAAATCTCGACATTAAGCGGCTCATGTAAATGTTCTTTTATGTAGGCTTCTGTGCGCTTCACGAAATAAGGAGATACTGTTTTTTCTTTATGCTGATCTATTTTATGTAATGCGTTATTGGGTTGCCCATAAATGAGGGCATTAAACAAATTTGACTCAAATTGTTTAAAGGCTAATGGATGATGGAGCGGGTGCTGATCACATGCTAAAGCATCCATCAATGTTCTAACGAGCTGTAAAAAATAGGCTCCACCTTGGGTAGAAAAATCTAATTTAGGGTCAAAAACGAGTAAGTTATTCTCTGAATCCGCAATGTGTTGACGGCAATGGTAAGTAAAATCATCCTTTGACACTTTTAGAATAAGCTGGGGTGAGTTCGCATGCCAGCGCATACGTAAAGATTGTTGAGGAGAAATAAGAGAAGCAACTTGAGAATAAGAAATAAACTTTTGTGAACCAAACTCGATTTCTGCATAGCCCTGAGTTGGAATTTGAATTAAGTAAAAGTTATCCAGATGATCTGGTTCAATAATGACATCTGCGCCATATTCCAAGCGACTAATAGACAATGCGCCTGTTTTAACATGGTGCATAGTTGCACTGAAATCTCGCTTCTGATGAGAGATTTTAAGATCATGCGGTTTAAAAATTTGGCCTACATTTCGGCAGGTTTCGCTTAAATCGTGGTGATCGAACACCAAATTATGATCAGTAAAGATCGGCTCATTTTGAAAATGACGTCCATTGAGTTCGTGGGAGTTGGCTTGGTTCATATTTATCCCTTTTGGCTCACTCCTGTATTTACCTATGTTGCAAAAGCTTTAAACTTTCACTGTGCAATAAGTAAATACGGCACTTAAAAATTAAGTTAAGCGTAAAATACAATGAGATATAAGCAAGATATAGACCAATCTAACCGCTAGTTATTGGGATTTTCTCAAATTTTTACGTCGGATTTTGACTATCAATTTAATACATTCGAGAAATAGAATAAGGGGATATAAAAGGTGCTATAACTTAATCTCATCATGATCTTATTCCTTAAGATCTATCAAAATTTATAGCAAATCCGTGCGAACTGGTCAATTTATTTTGTCGGAATTTTTTATTTTATATTATTGATATATAAAATCTTTTAATTTAAATGCAAAAATTCAATATACCCCTTATAAGAGTATATTGAATCATTTCAGGTTTAGTAGTTTTTAAGCTATTTATACTTTTAACGTGAGGTATTGCTCTGTAAAAATTTCTCGCTGTAGATACGGTAGTTTTGCAAAGCTTGTTCATCTAACCAATTTTTAACGGCTTCAATCATTGGCGGTGGGCCACATAAATACATATCAAAAGCTTGCTCGGCCAGTTGATCTTTATTTAAGTGCTCATGGATATAACCGGCTTTACCTTGCCAAGTTTCCGTTGCCTTAGTCACAATCGGGTGATAGCTAAAGTTGGGTAGCTGTTCTGCATAAGCCTGTAAACGCTGTTGTTCACACAAGTCGGTTTCACTATTTACGCCGTAATACAACTGAACTGTAGGCGAGTTAGGTTGATCAACCAAGTTATCAAGCATTCCCAAGAAAGCTGATAAACCAGTTCCACCCGCCACAAAAACCAGTGGTCGTTCTACTTCACGTAAATAGAAACTACCAAGCGGTGCTTCAATAAGTAAGCTTTGTCCAACCTGACAACGGTCACGCAGGTAATTACTCATCACACCGTCTGGCAAGAGACGAATGAGAAATTGCAATTGATTAGTTGCGTTTGGTCTGTTTGCAAAAGAATAAGAGCGCCAATCTTCAGTATCTGGAATCTGCAAACGAGCGTATTGACCTGGCAAAAACTGAAGTTGTTCAGCATGACTGCTCGCATCAAGATGTAAAATTGCTGTTGTTTCTGAAACCAGCTCAACCGCAGTCACTTTGGTTTCAATTTTTAAGGTATCACCAGCATTGCAAATAGCAGAATCATGATCGAAATAAAAAGCTGCATCTGATTTTACACGGGTCTGGCAAGCTAACATTTTTCGCTCGGCCAAATCACGTTCACTTAATGCATCTTCATCAACATATTCTTGTTCATAAATGCCGGTTTCACATTGTCCCTGACAGGTACCACAAACACCTTCGCGGCAGTCTAACGGCAGGTTAATTCCTTGACGAACTGCTGCATCAAGCAACAATTCGTCGTTATTTACCGAAATGAAAAAGGTTTTGCCATCGGCAAAATTAAGTGCAACTGAATGTCCCATTTTCATTCCCCTTAAACGTGATAGAAGTCTAAAACGGAATCAATTTTGTCATTCAGCAAAATGCTGTGCTGACGACGAATACGGAAACTATCTGCTGTTTGGCGTAAAAGATAAGTAGCGTGTCCGTAAAAACAGCCTTCTAAACCTTGACGGTTATAAAGCGTTTGCCATACAACTTTTGCTTCGATAAGACCATCTTCCAGTGTTTTAACTCGAATATTGTTTATGCTGTGCAAAGTACGTGGTAACGGAGTTGCAGATGCTGCTTTACCTGTACGAATACGGAATACACGGTCTTCAAGGCCTGTACGGTCTGCATAATAAATATAAGACAAGCCCTGATTTGGATCTTGAACATAGTTATGGTCATCAATCCACTGTGGGATATGATATTCACTATCTTCATCGTAAAGCTCTAGATAGGCATCCCAGTCATAAGCATCGCAAAGTTCTGCTTTTTTGTACAAAAACTGAGATACAGCAAAATGTAGTTCTTGTGACATGGTTACACCTCATCCATTACGGCATTGTTTTCAAAAGTAATATCCTGCATTTTCAAGGCTTTCTTGTTTAAGCCATCAAGCATTAGACGTTGCCAGTGTCCATGCTGGTTTACATAGAGTCCTTCATGGGTAAATTCACGGCCAGTAATGACGGGTTGAATGCCTAAGTCTTGTGAGTTTTTAGTTGCACCGTATTCCCAAGACTGACAGCCACGAGAAATATCGCTCCAACGTTCAAGACGCGCTTGAAAACCTTTTTGCTGTTCACGGAATTCGACTAAATCGTCTGGTGTACCAAGGCCCGACACATTAAAGAAATCTTCAAACTGGCGAATACGGTTACGGCGTGCTTCTGCAGATTCACCTTTAACGCCAATACATTGGCTGATGACTTCAGTTTTATTCCATGCAACAGGGCGAACAATACGAAGTTGTGAGCTAATCTGGTCCATAAAAAATAGGCTAGGGTACAAGTTCAAGTTTCTTAAACGGTGCATTGCCCATTCTGCATATTTTTCTCCATATTTTTCGACCATATACGGCATAACTGTACTGTAGCCAGGACGAACTGTCGGATTTGGCATGTCACTAAATAAAACACTATGACCATTCTTAAAACTAAACCAGCCATCGTCAGTTTCTGAGTCACCTGCACCCAACTTGCTATAGTCAAGTGTGTCGAGTTCGGCACCTTTTGATGCATTGACTTGCTGACGGTGTTGAACTGTAGAGACATAGTTATAGTGAACAGTGCTGACATGATAACCATCTAGACCATTTTCATTTTGTAGCTTCCAGTTACCTGCAAAGGTATAAGATGACTTACCTTGTAATACTTCGAGTTCACCTGTTGGCGACTGGTTAACCATTAAATCAAGGAACAGTTTTGCATCGCCCAAAAAGTCTTCTAGTGAATCTGTTGCTTGAGTATCAAGGCTTACAAATACAAATCCACGATAGCTGGCAATACGGCCTTGTTTTAAGCCCCGGCTTGATTTATCAAAATCTTCACAATATTCGCTAGGCGCTTTGACTTTAACCAAACGGCCATCTGATTTATAACACCAAGCATGAAACGGGCAGGTAAATGTAGATTGATTGCCTTTAGCAACACGTGTTAAGGTCGCACCGCGGTGTTCACAAGCATTCACCATGGCATGTAGTTCGCCTTTACCATCACGGCTTACAATAATCGGTTGGCGGCCAATTTGAACGGTTAGGAAATCATGATTGTTTGGAATTTCACTTTCGTGACATGCGTAAATCCAAACCTTTTCAAAAATAAATTCCATTTCCAAGTCAAATAGTTCTGGCTCGGTAAACATGTCGCGTGCAATACGGAACACGCCATCGTTAGGACGGAAGTCGATACATCCATCTATAAAATCATTCCATTGTTTTAAATTAGATGAGGTCATTTACTCAATCCTCCAATCAATCAGCTTTTAACTGATTGAACCGCGATTAAGCATTGCTCTCTATCCGTTTTTTCCAGATCTTTATCCACTTTGTGCAGTTTTGATTTTTTAATTGAACTCTTTTGAAGAAAGAGTAGAGATTTAAATTTGTATGTGTTTTAAGCTATTAAAGTTTTCTATAATGTTAAGCAGCATAAAAATGAAACTTTGTGAACTAAGTCTATGAAAGAACAAAACTTAAAATTACAAATTAGAATTCTTTTAGAGCAAAATATTGCATTTGGTCCGGGTAAGGCGGATTTACTTGAAGCAATTGCGAGAACTGGTTCAATCTCACAAGCTGCAAAATCTATGAATATGAGCTATCGCCGTGCATGGCAGTTAGTCGACACCATGAATCAATGCTTTGAAACAGCTTTAGTGGAAACACAAACGGGGGGAACACATGGTGGTGGGGCAGCTATCACAGCTTTGGGCCAGAAAGTCTTACAGCATTACCGGCAAATGGAAAACAATGCCCGACAAGCTTTAGAGCATGATTACCAAATCATGAGTAGTTATTTAAAAGGTTAAGATAAAAGATTGCATAACGATGAAATCTTTTGATTTGGTATAGCTTTTGCTTAATATCAAGTGCACGCCGAAAAAGCACTGCTGCATTCCAGTCATCTATAGTTAACGAATTATGCTTTTCATAATCTTCGTGTAGCGCTATATTCTTGGGTATATATCGCTGCAAAAAAACACAAAAAAGGTAAACATAATGGTAAGTGATACGAAGATAAAAAATTTGGCTTTCGCCTGTTCAGTCCTCAGCATAGGATTGGTCTTTAATGTTCCAGCCAAGGCTGAATCAGTTACTGTTTATGCAGCAGCAAGCTTAACGAATGCAATTAACGATTTAGAAAAAATTTACGAAAAACAGAATAAAGTAGAAATTAAAACTTCATATGCAGGTTCATCGACCTTAGCTAAACAAATTGAAGCTGGAGCACCAGCTGATATTTTTATTTCAGCAGATACTCAGTGGATGGATTATCTGCAAAATAAAAAATTAGTTGCAACAAATGACCGTATAAATTTATTAGGCAACCGTTTGGTTCTAATTACCCCTAAAGGGCAATCATTAAACATAAAACTAGATAAAACGACCGATCCCAATAGAGTGTTTACAGGAAAGATTTGTACAGGGGATACCAAAAGCGTGCCTGTAGGCAAATATGCTAAACAAGCTTTTACCAATTTAGGTTGGTGGAGCCGTATTGAGCCAAAATTAGTTGAAACAGAAGATGTTCGAGCTGCTTTAAACTTTGTTGCGCGTGGTGAATGTCAGGTTGGGATTGTCTATGTAACCGATGCTGCGATTAGTAAAGACGTGAAGGTAGCAGGCGTATTTCCAGAAAATACACATTCGCCAATTATTTATCCTTTAGGGTTGATTAAAAAGAACTCAAACTCAGCAAAGTTCTATCAATTTTTACAAAGCAACCAAGCTAAAGCTGTCTTTAAAAAATATGGCTTCAGTGTGTTGGCTCCAGTCAAGCCATGATGTTTTCTTTAACCCCAGAAGAGCTCAGTGTACTGCAACTTTCTTGTAAGGTGGCAGCAAGTTGTCTTGTGGTCAGTATTATTCCTGCAATTTGTGTGGGATGGTTTTTGGCACGTAAAGACTTTTGGGGTAAGTCATTCATTGAAACATTGGTGTTTTTACCTTTAGTGCTACCGCCAGTGGTTCCTGGTTATTTACTTTTGCAAGTTTTTGGGAGCCGCGGCATTATTGGGCAATATTTGGCGCCACTCGGAATTGATTTTGCATTTAACTGGAAAGGCGCCGTTCTTGCTTCGGCAGTGATGGGTTTCCCGTTATTGGTGCAATCTATTCGTCTAGCGATTGAACTGGTCGATCAGCGTTTAGAAATGGCAGCAAAGACATTAGGAGCTTCATCTTTAGGGGCATTTTTTCATGTCACTTTGCCTCTTGCCAGCAGTGGCATTTTAATTGGTGCTATTTTATGTTTTTGCCGCAGTTTAGGGGAGTTTGGGGCCACCATTACTTTTGTGGGTAATATTTCAAATGAAACACGGACTTTGCCTCTAGCCATGTATAGCTTAATGCAACAACCCGATACAGAAGCTGCTATTCAAAGGCTTATTGTTTTATCGTTAAGTGTAGCTTTTCTGGCATTATGGTTTGCGCAGTGGTTTCATCGTTATCAAAAGAAGCGTTTAGGGCGGTAAAATTATGTTGATTGATTGCCGTTTTGAGCTACACATGGGCCAATTTCATATTGAGCCTAGTTTCCAGTCAGATGCTTCTGTTATTGGCTTATTTGGTGCCTCTGGGTCAGGTAAAACGTCCATTTTACATGCCATTGCAGGGCTGAACACTCCGCGTAGTGGGCTTATTAAAATACAGGATCAAACGTGGTTTGATTCAAATCAAAAAATTAATGTCAGCACGCAAAAACGGCATGTTGGATTGGTTTTTCAAGATGCTCAGCTTTTTCCGCATAAAACAGTCAAGCAAAATTTATTATTTGGTCTTAAGCGTCTATCCCAACAAGAACGTCACTTTGAAGCAGATTACATTATTGAATTATTAAAGTTAGAGCATTTATTACAACGTATGCCTAACAAACTTTCTGGTGGAGAAAAGCAGCGCGTGGCACTAGGTCGAGCATTGTTATATTCACCTAAACTGTTACTGCTTGATGAACCTTTATCAGCATTAGATGCGAATCATAAAGCTGAAATTATTCCTTTTTTTCAGAAAGTAAAAGAGGAAATTAAAATTCCGATGATTTATGTGAGTCATGATATTCAAGAGATTAAACAACTGACCGAAACAATGTGGATTTTATAATTTTTCATTTTTTATACGCATTTCCAAACTTACGAGAGTCGGAGTTATAGAGAACTCATTCTGAGCCTGCGGGAGATTGAACCCTAAAAAGTTACTAGGTTTGATAAACCATAAATCTGATTTTAGTCGAATAAATCAAAACCTGTCTTATTGAAAATGATTATTAATAACAAAATATTCTTAATCTTTAAATTTTATAAAATACATATAAAACAATATTTTAGTTTGTAATTTTAAGCTGTAACTCATTTGTATAAGATCATAATTTGAACTTTTATATCCATTTACTCTTGATAAGAATGATAATTATTTGCAATTATATTTATAGATTTCTTTATAATATAAATTGGAGTATTCACATGCGCTCTACCATCGTGGTCACAGGTGCTGCAAGAGGGATAGGAGCGGCTATCGCCAAGCAACTACTAGATCAGGGGTATCATGTTATTGGTATTGACTGTCAAAAAAATCCTGAACAATGGGATATCAGTAAAACAATGACGTCAGATCAATCTTCACAATGGCAAGGCATCTCACAAGACATTACCCATCAACAAGAAACACAAACTTTAATTTCAGAGCTGTTAGAAAAATACGAAATTACGGGGTTAGTAAATGCAGCAGGAGTATTAATTATGCGCTCCATGCTTGAAGCAAAAACGGAAGATTGGGAAACACTTTTTGCGGTCAATGTCATGGCGCCTATCGCGATCAGCCAACAAGTTGCTAAACATTTTTGCGAAAAAAGGCGGGGTAGCATTGTCACTATTAGTTCAAATAGTGCGCGTATGCCACGTATGCAACTTGGTATGTATGCCACCACTAAGGCTGCACTGAGTCATTTTTGTCGCAATCTGGCACTTGAAATCGCACCTTATCAAGTCAGGCTGAATATCGTTTCACCTGGATCTACTCTCACTCAAATGCAGCAACAACTCTGGATAGATAATGCACCTCCACCTGCAGTAATTGATGGTGATTTGAGCCAGTATCGAACAGGAATTCCATTAAGAAAACTCGCGCAACCAGATGATATTGCCAATACCGTGAGCTTTTTACTTTCGGACCGAGCGGCCCAAATTACAATGCAAGAAATAGTGGTAGATGGAGGAGCTACACTTGGGGTTTAAAGCTTACTTCAGCACAACAATACACTGAAATTAAAGAACAAATATTTTTAAAGATAGAATAGGAAAATACCAATGAGTATTCCAAAGATTGCAAGTTACAGCATGCCCCAAGCGCACGAATTTACTCCAAACAAAACAAATTGGCTACTACATACCAGTCGAGCTGTTTTATTGGTTCATGATATGCAGCAATATTTTTTAGATTTCTATGATCTAACCCAAGAACCTATTCCAGAACTAATTCAAAACACCAAGGCCTTAATTGATGCTGCTCGCCAGTCTAATATTCCCGTTGTCTATACAGCACAACCTGGCAACCAATCACCTGAATATCGGCAATTATTAACCGACTTTTGGGGGCCTGGTTTAAAGGATGAGCCAAACATCACACAGATTTTTCCGAAAATTTCACCTCAAAAAAATGATACGGTGCTTACTAAGTGGAGATATAGTGTTTTTAAATTTTCTCCGCTCGAACAACTCATGCGAGACTCTGGTCGCGATCAACTCATTATCTGTGGTGTATATGCACATATTGGTTGTCTAATGAGTGCTGCGGAAGCATTTATGCTAAACATACAGCCATTTTTATGTGGTGATGCGCTGGCTGACTTTAGCAGAGAAGAGCACGATATGGCATTAAAATATGCCAGTACACGATGTGCTCAAGTCATGACAACACAACAAGTAATCCAAGCATGGATACAAGAATAAGATGCACTACCTCTAGAATAAAAATCATTTAACTTTCTGTATTTAAGATATAAAGAGCAGGTCATTGATCTGCTTTTTATATAGGTCGAAATGAATACTTATAATAGAGGATGGATGCAATTCATCATTATTTAATCAATAAAATATAATGGTTATCATTATGTATTTGATAATTACTTAATATTGAATATTAAAACTTATGTGTATATGATACACCGTTAAACACAAATGATAATAATTATCATATGTTAACCATTATACAAAATAATGTTGAAGAGGGTCGCCATATGGTTCAGTTCAAGAATGCATCTAGTCGCAAAGTGCGTACATGTAGAAAGCAAAGAGAGGGATAATATAGGAGTTATTTTAAAACTTAATAATTAGCTCAGAGCTTATTTATAGGGTAGTAAGTTCTAATTTATAGATCAAATCATTTCCATAATTTTCAGGTAAATATAGTCAAAATAATTTTAAAAAATTCCTATATTTCTAGACATTAAGGTTCAGTAAGATGACGACAATATCAAAATCATTATTAAATGGATTACCGATAAAAAAATCTAGGGTACAAGTTTTTGAGATTTTAAATCAGAACCCACAAGGCTTAAGCGCGGTAAGTATCTATGCGCAAATTAAAAATGAACATAAAATTACGTTAGGTACCATTTATCGAATTTTATCTGAGTTTGAAAACCGTAAAATCATCAAAAGGGTGTTTTTAGGAAAAAGTAAAAGTATTTATAAGCTTAGAAAAGACAAGATGAGCTGTAACCTCATTTCGCTCAAAACCTCTGAAGCCTTGAACTTTGAAAATGAGAAAGTTAAAGAATTACTTCATGAGGTTACGGATATTATTTTTGCAAACACCGGAGTCGACATTAGTAGTGTTGAACTCAATCTTTATACCGAATAAAAATCTTTTAAACTGTTATAAAAATAAAGGACAGCATCATACTGTCCTTTATGCATTCTTAAATGAGTTATTTAATGACTTTAATACGAGTCGTAGCCGGAATAGTTAACGGTGAGTTCTTAGCAACATAGCTTTCAAGCGCATCAATATCTTGACCACCACCGACACGGTTTTGGCCTTCTTTTAATACCGTAAAGTTGTCACCACCATCTGCCAAGAAGCTATTTACTGTCACACGATATACTTTAGTGTCAACTAATGGTGAACCAGCAACCATGATGTTACTTGCTCGTGGTGAAACAGATGTATTTACCGCATATTGGTAACTCAACTCTTTAGACGGCTGTAAAATTCTAGGCGAATTTGTATTTGCACCAGACCATTGTTGTTCAAGCACATCTCTAATCTGTTTACCGGTTAAGCTCAAAGTCACAATCGAGTTACCGAAAGGTTGAACTGCAAAAATATCACCAAACGTAATCTGGTTACTGCTGTTAATCAGTAGGTCAGCACGTACACCGCCCGGGTTCATTAACGTAAAATCCGAACCTTGATTACTTGCTTGAAGAGCGGCAGCTTGCTGCGCATCGGCAATCATATCACCTAGTGGGCTTTCACCACTTTCGACTTGCGTACGGCTTACAACGGCAGTAGAAGTTCCAACAACACGTCCAGAAATTGTGGTTACTGCTTGACGGTATTTATCTAAAATCGCTTCGATACTTGGCGTTTTACTAAATTTTTGATAGAGGTCTGTCAGACTTACAGTGGTTGTACCCGAAGTATAGGCCTCACTTTGAACCGGAATTTGTTTAGCATCTTTTTTAATGATATCGCCAGTTTTACCATCCAACTCCACCTTAATATCGGTAATAAGCGTGCCGTATTGGCCAGCTGAGGTTAGTAAAAATGGTTTAGCTGGATTCTTGGTTGCATAATCACAAATATAAGACTGATGTGTATGCCCCGAAACAACAATATCAACTGCCGGATTTAACCGATCTAAAATACCTAAAATTGGCCCACTTAAGCCATCACATGTTTTTTGATTGAGTTTCGTACTTGGCGCCGCACCTTCATGGACAACGACGACAATGGCTTCAATACCTTGTTTTTGAAGTTCAGGAATTAACGCATTTACCGTATCCGCTTCATCACGGAATTCAACATCCTTAATACCCGCCGCTGAAACAATACTTGGAGTCGCTTTCAGAGTTAAACCAATGAATGCTACAGGAATCCCGCCATAAGTTTTGACTTTATAGGCAGGAAAAATCGTTTTACTTGTATCATTTTTCATTGCCACGTTAGCTGCAAGGAAATTGAATTTTGCGCCGCTAAAGTTTTTATTAATTTGGCATGGGGCAGTGCTGGTATATTGTTGACAACCGCCATTTTGTAAACGACGCAATTCATCTGTACCACGGTCAAACTCATGATTTCCAACTGCATTAAAGTCAATTTGAATATCATTCATGACTTCAATAGTAGGTTCATCTAGAAATAATGAAGAAGTAAGTGGGGAGGCACTAATTAAGTCACCTGCTGACACAACAGCATTATTGGGATTTTGAGCTTTAAGTTTCTTAATTGCATCTGCAAAATAACTCACACCACCGACAGGAATACGTACAGTTTGAGATGCATCATTTGGATTCGCTGCTTCAACGTAACGTTTAGGTGGTTCTAAATTTCCATGAAAGTCATTGAAAGCTAAAATATTTACAGTTTGGTTACTTCGCGGTGCTGGTGTGCTTGAATCATTGTCATCGTTATCATTACAGCCTACCAATAAGGCCATTGCCAGACATAAAGATGTTGTCTTAAATAGTATGTTTAAAGTCGTCATTTTTTTATCAATTGATGAATTAAGATGCATAAAAAATACGCATAGAGTATGAATATTTGATGAAAATTGAAACTGAATCGAAATAGAATGATCTTTAAAAAATTAATGTTAAGATGATGGTAGATATGGATGACTAGAAGGAAGTAAATAAGGCAAAAATAAATATTAATTTTAAGGTTTTCATAAAAAATTCATGAATTTGCAATAAAGCAGTTACAAAATGTCCGGTGAATAAAATCGGTTATACATTATTAAATTAATCTTTTTTATTCATTTTAACTTTTTTACCCAGTATAAGAGTCAAGAATGACATCATTGCCCACTTTAGCTAGCTCAAACCAGCACAATTTAGAAACGTATATTAATAGAGAACTCTCTTTATTAGAGTTTCATAAACGGGTGCTTGCTCAAGCCAAAGATATTGAACACCCATTACTGGAACGTTTGAATTTTTTAATTATTTTTTCGCGTAATCTGGATGAGTTTTTTGAAATTCGTGTGGCAAGTTTGATCCAGAAAATTAGCTTGATGAGTCAGGCAACCGGACCAGAAGGTTTACCGTTAGTAGAAGTATTAAAGCAAATTTCAAAAAATGCTCATGAGGCGGTTGAAGAGCAATATAAAATCTTAAACTATACTTTGTTACCGCAACTCCAAGGCTATGGCGTTCATTTTATTCAGCACGGCGATATATTAGAAAAGCATAAAGAATGGATTAAAGAGTATTTTTTTAAAGAAGTACAACCTGTAGTTACGCCAATCAGTCTAGACCCAGCACATCCATTTCCAAGGCTGGTCAATAAAAGTCTAAACTTCATTGTAACTTTAGAAGGTAAAGACGCTTTTGGACGTCAAATTGATTTAGCTATTGTGCCGGCACCGCGTTCGTTACCAAGGCTTGTTAAAATTCCAGAACATATTTCTGGCGGTGCAGAGCATTACATTCTGCTCTCGGCCATTATCCATCAGCACATTTCAGATTTATTTCCGGGTATGAAAGCGACCGGCTGTCATCAATTTCGTGTAACTCGAAATGCCGATTTAACCGTTTCTGAAGATGTAGAAGACTTGGCTGCTGCTTTAAAAGGTGAGTTATCTTCACGCCGTTTTGGCCAAGCAGTTCGTTTGGAAGTAGCAAAAAAATGTCCTGAAGAAATTGCTAACTATTTATTAGAGCAATTCGATTTAGATGCAGAACATCTTTACTACGTCGATGGCCCTGTTAATTTAGCCCGTTTTATCTCAAATTTTGATTTACCAGAGTTACGCTATAAACCATATCAACAAGTTTTGCCTCAGCTTTTATACACTAAAAAACCGATTTTTGATGTGTTAAAAGCAGGGGATATTCTACTGCATCACCCATTTGATTCTTTTGCACCTGTTATCAAGTTCCTTCGGGAAGCTGCACAAGATCCAAATGTTTTAGCAATTAAACAAACCTTATACCGTAGTGGTGCCAACTCGGAAATCGTACAGCTACTCGCAGAAGCTGCGCGTAATGGTAAAGAAGTGACCGCGGTTATTGAGTTGCGGGCACGTTTTGATGAAGAATCAAATATTGAAGTCGCTAACGTTTTGCAAGAAGCTGGCGCCGTCGTGGTGTATGGCATTGTTGGCTATAAAACTCACGCTAAAATGATTTTAGTGGTTCGCCGTGAACAAGACAAAATCAAAAGATATGTGCATTTAGGTACAGGCAACTATCATGCAGTGAATGCCAAAATCTATACCGATTTTGGTTTGCTGACCAATGATGCGGAAATTTGTGAAGACGTCCATAAAATTTTCCAAGAACTGACCGGTATGGGCAAAATGGCAAAGCTTAAAAAGCTTTTTCATGCGCCATTTACCTTACATTCTCAGCTGTTAGAACTTATTGAACAAGAAATTAAAAATAGCCTTGCTGGTAAAAAAGCACACATCATCATTAAAGTGAATGCGCTTACTGAACCACAGCTCATCAGCGCGCTTTATAAAGCATCACAAGCTGGTGTAAAAATTGATTTAATTATTCGTTCAATTTGCTGCTTAAGACCACAAGTTGCAGGACTTTCAGAGAATATTCGAGTACGTTCAATCGTTGGTCGTTATTTGGAGCATACGCGGGTTTACTATTTTTATAATGATGGCGATACAAAAGTTTATTGTGCAAGTGCAGACTGGATGGAACGTAATTTGTTCTCTCGTATTGAAACCTGCTTCCCAATTGAAAATAAAAAATTAAAGAAACAAGTCATTGAAGATGGCCTAAACAACTATTTGAAAGACAATCGTCAAGCATGGGAATTACGAGCTGATGGAACTTGGGTGCAATGTCATCCTAAGCCGGAAGAAGAACTTTATATTGCACAGCAACACTTGATGAACTTAGCTGGGTAAGGCATAAGTCATAACAGAACATTGACCTGTTATGACTTTTCAAATGCTTTTGAAAGATCAGGATTTATTAAAATTTGGACAAAAAACACAATTATCGAACAATATCTTGTTCCGAGCTTATCTACAAACGTGGCATTTTTAATTAGAATAAATTTTTAATTGCCTTATGTGATTTAATCAAGTGATTCATTTCACGAGATTAATACTGACTGGAGTAAAATTTATGCAATGGACAAAACCAGCTTTCACTGATTTACGTATTGGTTTTGAAGTAACAATGTACTTTGAAGCACGTTAATCATTTCTATTCAAATCTGTCATAAGCCCTAGTCTTGTTCTAGGGCTTATGTCTTTCTAATAAGATATTAATTTTATGCATATTTATATTTTAGGTTCAGCAGCTGGAGGCGGTTTCCCTCAGTGGAACTGTAATTGTCCTAATTGTCATGGTGTTCGTACAGGTACGATTAATGCCAAAGTGCGTACTCAATCTTCAATTGCAATTTCAGAAAACGGCGTAGACTGGATTTTATTAAACGCATCACCAGATATCCGTCAACAATTATTTGATTTTAAAGCGGCTCAACCAGCGAGAAAGTTACGTGATACTGGTATTACCAATGTTATTTTAATGGATAGCCAACTTGACCATACCACTGGACTTTTAACTTTACGTGAAGGCTGTCCAATGAATGTGTGGTGTACTGAAATGGTCTATCAAGATCTCACCACGGGTTTTCCGGTATTTAATATGCTGAAACACTGGAATGGTGGTCTTCAATATCATCAAATTGATCCTAAACAAGCTTTTAAAATTGATGGTTTCGAAAATTTAGAATTTTTACCCTTAATTATTCAAAGCGCGGCACCCCCATATTCCCCACATCGCCATGACCCGCATGAGGGCGACAATATTGCCTTAATCATCAAAGATCACAAAACACAAAAACAGTTGTTTTATGCGCCAGGGCTTGGAAAGATTGACGATCAAATCATGCAGATTATGCAAAGTTCAGATTGTGTCATGATTGATGGCACACTATGGACAGATGATGAAATGCAGCAAACCGGTGTAGGGAACAAAACTGGCCGTGAAATGGGGCATTTATACATTAGTGGTGAAGGTGGTTCGTTATCTTACTTAAACCAACTCAATACACCAAAGAAAGTGCTAATTCATATTAACAATACCAATCCGATTTTAAATGAAGACTCTGCTCAATTTGCTGAACTAAAAGCAAATGGTGTAGAAGTTGCCTTTGATGGCATGCAAATTGAACTCTAAGGTGAAACATGACTCAAACACCTGAAGCTTTAACGACCGAACAATTTAAACAGGCTATTATTGATAAAGGTCAGTATTATCATATCTATCATCCATTTCATGTGATGATGTATGAAGGTAAAGCCACTCAACAACAAATTCAGGCTTGGGTTGCAAACCGCTACTACTATCAAATCAATATTCCGCTCAAAGATGCCGCGATCATGGCAAATTGTCCTGATCAACGTGTGCGACAGGAATGGATTCAGCGCATGATTGACCAAGATGGCGAATATCCTGATGGCGGTGGACGAGAAGCATGGTTACGGTTAGCCGAAGCTGTAGGCTTGAGTCGTGAGCAAGTGATTTCCGAAGAATTGGTTTTGCCGGGTGTACGATTCGCTGTAGATGCCTATGTAAATTTTGCACGCCGTGCGTCATGGCGTGAGGCAGCAAGCAGTTCTTTAACTGAGCTATTTGCGCCTCAAATTCATCAGTCTCGTCTTGAGTCATGGCCACAGCATTACCCTTGGATTGATGACAAGGGCTATGAATATTTCCGCTCTCGTTTAAGTCAAGCACGCCGTGATGTTGAACATGGTTTAACTATCACGCTTGATTCATTTACTACTCATGAACAACAACAAAGAATGCTGGAAATATTACAGTTTAAACTGGATATTTTATGGAGCATTTTGGATGCTTTAACACTGGCATATGTACACAATGAAGCACCGTATCATAGCGTGACTCAAGAACGAGTATGGCACAAAGGACTATTTAAATGAATAAAGAACAATTTGATGTAAATCTTGTGCCTACCTGGCGCCAAGGTTATCGCTTTCAATTTGAGCCTGCTCAAAATGGTTTTGTCATTTTATATCCTGAAGGCATGATCAAATTAAATGAAAGTGCAGGGGCCATTGGACAATATATTGATGGGAAAAATAATGTTTCTGCAATTATTGCCCAGCTCAAGCAACAATTTGGTGATATAGCCGAAATTGACAACGATGTTATTGATTACATGTTAGTTGCCCAGCAACAACACTGGATTGATTTAGTATGACAGAAGGTGTTGGCCTACCTTTATGGTTATTAGCGGAGTTAACTTATCGTTGCCCGCTACAATGTCCATATTGCTCAAACCCTTTAGACTACGCACAGCATAAAAATGAACTGACCACACAAGAGTGGTTTGATGTTTTTGATCAAGCGCGTCAAATGGGGGCAGTACAACTCGGTTTTTCCGGTGGTGAACCTTTGGTGCGTCAAGATCTGGAACAGCTTGTGGCGCATGCACACCAACTAGGCTTCTACACCAACCTGATTACCTCAGGCATGGGACTTACCGAACAGCGTATTTCGCATTTAAAGCAAGCTGGCCTAGACCATATCCAAATCAGCTTTCAAGCGAGTGATCCGGTCGTTAATGATGCTTTAGCAGGGTCGAAACATGCTTTTGAACAAAAGTATGAAATGTGCCGACTTGTTAAGAAATATGATTATCCGATGGTCCTCAATTTTGTAATTCATCGGCATAACATTGACCAGATCGATAAAATTATTGAACTTTGTCTAGAACTTAATGCAGATACAGTCGAACTAGCAATTTGTCAGTTTTATGGTTGGGCGTTTTTAAACCGTCAGGGTTTATTACCGACACAAGAACAACTCATACGTGCCGAACGTATTACCAATGAATATCGGGAAAAGTTAAAAGCGCAAAATCATCCTTGCAAACTTATTTTTGTAGTACCTGATTATTACGAAGAAAAACCAAAAGCCTGTATGAATGGCTGGGGTAAAATTTTCTTTACGGTAGCGCCAGATGGTATGGCGCTGCCTTGTCATGCAGCAAGACAATTACCGATTTCCTTCCCAAATGTTCGCGAACAAAGCCTATCAAGAATCTGGTATGAGTCTACCGGTTTTAACCACTTCCGTGGTAATGCATGGATGCCAGAAGGATGCCGCAGTTGCCCAGATAAAGATCGCGATTTTGGTGGCTGTCGTTGTCAAGCTTATATGTTAACAGGCGACGCAAGTAACGCGGATCCTGTTTGTGGTAAATCGCCGTATCATCAATTCATTGAGCAGGCACGTGCCGAGAGCGAAATTGATTCCTCTCTGGAAAAATTGGTATTCCGTAATAGCCGAAATTCAAAGCAATTTACGGTTCAACAAAATATTCCGGTTCAAAATATTGTAGATGATTAGCTATGAGAAAACCGATATGAACCATGGCACATTTCCTGTTTTTGATGGCCATAATGATGTACTAACCCTATTGTGGTTAAGTGATCATAACAATCCTGCTCAAGCTTTTATTCAAGAAAGTTTAACCGGACATCTCGATTTAAAACGTTGCCAACAAGCCGGTTTTGTTGGCGGTATGTTTGCTATTTTCTTGCCGCCTTTTCATTATGTTAAGCAGCATCATCCCAACAAACTCTTTGACCAAGACGCATCTGACTTCACGCAACAGCAAATTGAACACATTTGTTTGGCACAGCTCGATTTAGCAAAACAACTTGCCGAGTACTTTAATGACATTCAAATTTGCACAACTGTTCAGGATATCCAGCACTGCCTAACACAGCAAAAGTTAGCCATTGTATTGCATATGGAAGGTGCTGAAGCATTACAACATAATCCAGATTTACTCGATGTATTTTATGATGCTGGGCTTCGTAGCATCGGTCCACTTTGGAATAGACCAAGTCGTTTTGGTCATGGTTTAAATGCCAAGTTTCCGCATTCACCTGATACCGGAGCAGGGCTTACAAACGAAGGTAAAGCTTTTATAAAGCGCTGTGCTGATAAAAAAATGGTGATTGATGTTTCCCATATGAATGAACGAGCTTTTTGGGATACAGCTAACATTCTTCAGCAGCCAATTGTCGCAACTCACTCAAATGTGCATGCTTTATGTCCACAAGCCAGAAACTTAACAGATAACCAACTTAAAGCAATTAAGGACTCTAAAGGTATAGTCGGGTTAAATTTTGATGTCGCATTTTTGCGTAAAGACGGGCAACGTGATGCAAACACATCCATTGAGGTACTTTTAGAACATCTTGAATATTTAATAGATCAAATGGGAGAAAATCATATCGGTTTTGGTTCTGACTTTGATGGAGCACTGATTAGTCATGAAATTGAAGATGTAAGGGGACTACACCTACTGATTGAAGCAATGCAAAAGCGACATTATTCGAATGAGATTATAGAAAAAATTTGTTTTTCGAATTGGTTAACCGTGCTCAATCGCATCCTAGGTAAATAATTTACAGACAAACATATTAAAAATAGCGAATTACTTAACCTTTTTTATTGGCCGAAATGACTAAAAAAAATACAAATGGTTTAATTGTCAACCATTTGGTAAATTAATTAGAATCAATAGTACTAAATGTAAAGACATTTGGTATTTCAGGTCTTTAGTGGTTTTCACTTGCGCTCATTTCTTTTTGAGAAGTAGAAATGGGCGTTTTTTATTGCCTTAAACAATTAAATGATAATCGTGTCACAAAAAAGTTCATTTTGTTGCAAATCATCGCTTTCCTATCTTGACTAAAAGATCGACATTAAATACATTGGAAGAGTATTTAAAGATAAATAAGATTGCTTAAAGCAATTAATAATACTGCTTAATCCTGAAATACAGTAGAAAGCCTATTCTGTTTTGAGAATAGGCTTTTTGCTTTGTATCAAAATTTATTTTCTCAAAATATTATACTTTTTAATTAACATAAAAATTAAATACCTTACAAAAGCGGCTCAAATGAAAGCCCTTAAATAACAAAGAATATGCTATTAATTTAAGTTGATTTATCAGAAGTTTCTCCGTCAATTGAAGAGGTGCAAAATGTTAAAGTCAATTTTAGTATTAGGAACAGGTATTGCGATTGGCATGTGTATGTACAAGAAAAAGCAAAAGAACAGTAAGAGCTTCTCTACTGATAGTGATACCGACTCATTGATTAGTAAGGATAATAATAAGAGTAAAGATGACAATTCACTCGATAATGCTGTCCAGGTTTAAAGTTAAATGCAAGGGTTCATACGTGAGCCCTTTAAATATTATTTTTTATAAAATTAATTTTACTTAAAATAAAGATAGCTTTAATAAGTTAATTTAATAATAAAACTTATTTTTAAAGATATTCCACTATTCATTTAATTATTAAATAAATATGTTTAAAACAAAAAAAAACACTTCAAATGTTAAATTTTACACATTGTAGCAAAACACCCTTTACTATTTTTTATGTTAAGAATAAAAAAATGGAGATTAGAATGTCAAAGCGCCATATTTTAAAAGAAGTTAATGCGAAAAGTATGTGTGGGATGGAAATTGTAGTAGAACAAATTTTTGAAAATACATTGGAGAAAAATTTAGCTTCGGCTGAAATCGAACAAAACTGGTTACCGCTTTCCAAGATTGTGATTTCAGATAAAGTTATCAATTTAGATCAAGATAACACCTTTGCTCATCCCAGAACAGGGAAAGTCTTTAAAGTTTTAAATTCTTAAATATTTTGGTTTTAGCATGAATATAAAATTAGAAATGATTGAGGCGAAACAACAAAACGTTTCGCCTCAATACATTTAATTAAGATACTTTGCACTTCTTGACTCGTGATTAACCTTAAAATACGTTAAGTTATTTATAAATTTTGAAGTAAATACTGATTTTTTATGATAATTGAGATAGAAACCCATCCACTGCAACCGTTTTTGCCAGAAAATGCCCGTTTATTAATGTTAGGAAGTTTTCCACCACCACGTAATAAATGGAAGATGGACTTTTACTATCCGAACTTTCAAAACGATATGTGGAGAATTTTTGGTTTAATCTTTTTTCAAGATAAAACTTATTTTTTAAGTGAGAACCAAAAAAGTTTTAATGAAGAAGCTATCCGCAGTTTCCTGATTGAGACAGGCGTTGCTATTTTTGATACGGCGTATCAAATTAAACGCCTAAGGGGCAATGCTTCCGACAAATTTCTTGAAATTGTCACTCCGACAGACTTAGCAGTTTTATTGAAACAGATTCCTCAATGTCACACTATTATGACTACGGGCGATAAAGCCACAGATACCTTAATCTCAGTTTTACCTGAGAACACGGAAAAACCCTTAATTGGGACATCTACATCAACTTATTTTGCAGACCGCGATATTAATTTATATCGATTACCGTCATCTTCTAGAGCATATCCATTAGCTCTCGAGAAAAAAGCAGAAGCCTATCAGAAATTCTTTAAGGAAATCGGTTTCTTGTAATAAGAAAATTACATCATCCACTCAATTGGCAAATAAGAGACAGCTTTAATCATTGTTCTCTGAAAACGGCTGGTTCCTGGGTCTTTATCATATTCAATGACTTGTCCGTTAGCTTGGTAATCTAGCCAAGTAATTTGGCCTTGGCTATTTAGCTTAAGTTGATATGCTACTTGAGGTAAATGTTGATCTAACATGACAGAAATCTGAGTTTGTAATTGACTGGACTCAATCACCAAACCTACTTCGGTGTTTAAATAGGTAGAGCGGGGGTCAAAGTTAAATGATCCGATAAAGACTTTACCATCTACATCAAAAAACTTGGCATGCAAGCTCGACTTATTTTTTCCTTTTGCTGGTATAACGCTGCCTGTTACGATTTCGTACCACGTTCTACATCGTCGTTCCAGAACAGGTTTAAACTCATACAGTTCAATACCATTCTTAAGCATTTCTACACGGTATTGGCTATAAAAGGCATGTACGATCGCAACATCGTTTGCAGCAAAAGAATTTGTTAAAGCGCGGACTTTTATGCCTTCAACTCGTAGTTGCTTTAAGTAATAAGTGCCTTGTTGGGTAGGTACAAAATAAGCTGAAGCTAATTCTAAGTGTTGCTTAGGCTTACCCATAATAGACATGACTTGGCCATAAAGCATTTCATGTTCAGTTGCAGTGCCCAGTATTTTCTTCGGAGAATCAGCCACGAAATGGGCCTTAGACCATTGAATAGGGTTATGCTCTAAAAGCTCTTTTAAATAACTCTGCGCATCGTAAAGCTTATCTTCAGTGAGGCTATGGTCTTCGTGGTGGAGTTGTTCATAGTGCTCTCTTAAAGCTTTTAAATGATGCTCAGCACAAGTTCCGATAATATCAGTTGCATTTACGCTTAAAGTACTTTCCCAAAAATCAGCAAATACAGCTTGGGCATGTCGCACTGCATGCCCGTAAAATAAGATATCCATATCTGTAAATTGAAACTTACTACTTGCTTCAAAATATTCACTACTAATATTTCTACCGCCTGTTACTGCAATCGATGCATCTGCAATAATGAGCTTATTGTGCATCCGATGATTTACTTTTTTAAATCGAAAGAGATAATCGAAGATACGTAAGTAACGAAATTTATAAGGATTAAATAATCTAATTTCAAAGTTGGTATGCTGTAAAAGGCTTCTTAATATGCCATCAAGCTTTATACCGTTTTGATCATCAATTAATAAGCGAACTTTGATGCCACGATCCGCTGCCTTGAGCAGCTCATGTAAAATAAGGTTCCCCACAAAATCATTGGTCCAAATGTAGTATTGTAGATCAATCGTTTCCTTGGCATTTCTAATTAAATAAATCCGTGATGCAATACTCATGAATGCGTCATCAAGAGCTACAAAGGCAGTAAGACCTTGCTGAGTTTTTTCCTCTGCTGCCTCATCATTCAACCAATTATTTGTCTTTATCACTATATCTTTCTCATTAGGATCATATTTATCTGTATAAGAAGGTAAATCAGTAAAGCCCCAAGCACTTAAGGCCATAGTACTGTACTGCTCATATAGCTGGTTGATCATGTAAGCATTTAATTTGCATCCAGGTTAGAGCTATAAGAGCATTCTTATATTCAATTTATATGTCAAAATTCACAATAACTGTATGATTTTGTTATAATCTAAGAAGGTTAAAATTTAAAATATAATAAAAACAGAAGTTTATAAATTATTTTTTAAATTTTCTATAGTTATATATGAGTAATTAACGTAATTATGTGAGCTGTATTTTATTGCAAACAATTATTTCGATAGTTTACGTTTTTTATAAGTAAAACAGTGACGTAGTTATCTTTGTCGTTATAAGATGCGTTTTATTAGATACTCAGATTTCATAACTTTACATTACTTACAATTAAGTTACCAACAACTACATTACAACACATGATTTCTATCATACTTCCTTAAAAAGCTGAGTAAGCAACCAGCCAGAAAGAGGAAGGAAGGAGATAGGAAATGCCACAATATTTAATGATTGCTGAAAAGGTGTATAAAAAAATTAAAGAAGATGATCTTTTCTCTGATACTCCGACCGAGCATTTAAATAACTTAATAGGTGTGATTCGAAAGGAAATCAAAGGTACAAAGTTTAAACTTAAATATAATTTTATTGATTTTGATGAATGTTTAACAAAGCCACTAAATGAATGTGCCGTAAAAATTGATATTAGCCTCATGCCTAGTCATAAAAATAAAGATGAATATATTTTATGGTTAGCTGGATTTATAGAAGGAATGACGACAGGCGGAGAAACCCATCTTCCACCTATCTCAAAATTTATTCCGCCCGATTTTAAGTTTAATTGCGAATTTGACAATGCTAAGACACCAGCAAAATCTACACATCCAGATGATGAAGGTGAACTGATCATTAACTATTTTAAATCTGAAGCTTTTATGAAAATTATAAACGAAGAAAAATAATGTGATAAGAAATATAGAAGGGTTTCTGCCGTACTTCTATTCATAGCTGTTAAAATTCAGCAACCGCCTTTTGGGGCGGTTTTTTGTGGCTTAATCTCTTTTTTATCTCGTTCTCTTCACATAAGTTTTCATTGTAAACAGAACTCACTTGTTCCCTATAAAAACAGATACATAGATTAGTGCTACCTTTTACTTATCTTCATTGAGTAAGGAGATAAGATATTTTGAAATATTTTCTTTTTGCTTCAATTTAAGCTTTTCACATACCTTTCAAAAAAGATATGGTGAAAAATTTCCCTTTTAGACAATTGAGTCTAGAAGAATTCTGAATTTCTAAAAAACTTCCATAATTGTTGGTTTTTTAAGGAGGTGTCTATGCTCCATAATATTAGACAATTTTTCTGCATGCACATCTGGGAATATGATTTTGATATTTCACATGATGAAGTCAGAGAATGCAGAAAGTGCGGGAAAATTCATAAAATGAAGAGTTCCCATAAAATGACTTAAGGTTAAAGCGAAATACTTCAGTCATACTAAACCAATTAAAGATAAGCTCAATAATTAAAAGTATTGAGCTTATTTATTTTAAAGAAGAGCATAGTTTAATTTAGTAATCATATAAAACCTATTAATTTACTCAGAATATAATTCAAAGTAGTTCACACTTTAAAATAATAAAAAGTTGCAACTTACATAAAACTCTATTAATTTTAAAAAATAAATAACACTTCAATAAAAACTGAAAACTTAAATTTATAACTTTAATTTTATACTCATATTTTATAAAAAAATTGATAAGGAGATAGAAATGCCAAAATACTTACTATTAGCAGAAAAAATTTCTAAAAACATTAAACAAGATTCTTCAAACAATTATCTAAAAAACTTAAATAATTTAATTATAGAAATTAAAAAAGCCATTACAGGAACGGAATTAAAATTTTTATATAATTTTTTAGATTTCGGTGGTTCGCTGCTTAACCTTCAAGATGAAGTATTGCTCAAATTTGATAGCAGTCTGATTCCTAGCTATAAAAATGAAGAAGATTTTATTTTATGGTTAGCAGACTTCATTGATCGGATCACCATAGATACAAGTAAAGGAGATTATCCAATAAAAAAGAATTTAACCAACCTAAGCTCTATTGCTGAGAAATTGATTTATAGACATTAGAAAATCTATGGCCATCCTCATCAAATACTGAACTATAAAGAACTGCTTTGGTTATTGGCAGTTCTTTTATACTTAAATTAGTTTTTGGGTTCTTGTCGGGGAGCTGAGTTGATATCGTGTCTAACTCTGCTTATATTTTCATAAATAATTTTACGCATTCTATTTATTGCGCCAAGCGGTTTATGTTCAGGTAAAGCATGCCACGGTGTAAAAGAGAGATTTTCACAAAATTGATTCTGTTCAGGTGTATCAAAGCTTTGCTTTGGAATATGAATGGTCGCAACTTGGTAAAAAGGTGCTTCATTTTCTTTCCACTCGGACATTGCATCTTCAACCAACATTTTAGTCGAAGTTCTTGGCTGTATAAGAAATTCCATACACACGTCTTGCTTTTGCAATGTATCTTTTAAGGCATCTCGTAAAAAATTATGGCTAGGGTGATCAGGTAGAGTTGCAGACACTGTAGAGCAATTTCTTACGGAGTATTTAACCGCTTGACGGTCAACACCTAATCCTAATTGATAGGGCACCATAGACCAGTACCGTGCATATAATGGATTTGCAATTTTAGAATTACGCGCGCCTAAAGCATTCATAGTACCTTTAAAACCTAAAGCAAACGGCATATGAAGCTTTCTGATCATATTATGGCTATTTAGATCGTTCATAAAAGAAAGGTATCTTTGCCCGTCATTTACAAAAAAGACGGGGTGATTAATCATAATAAAGTCTTGAGTTGTAGCTTCTTTTTCATTTTCTAAAATTTTCTGACCTGATACACCTAAGATTTTTATTGCCATTCCACGTGCGTCTTTTTCAATATCTGCTCTAGAAGCATTATTAGAAGCATTCGAAAAACGAATCCATGCTTCATAGTTTTTATCTGGAATAAAAATACCTTTTGCAAGTTGAGCTGGTATATTTTTAAATACATGAAATTCAGCACGAACACATCCATGCGCTTTAGGGTGTGCATCACGCAAAGCATTTCCCGCCGTATACTGTTCACGAATCGACTTCTCAATAACTTGAGTTATTTGATGAGCTATTACTTCCTCATTCGGTTGTAACTTTTCTCCTAATGCTGTATCGATCTCCGGATAGTCGATATTTTCTAAAGAAGACTTTACTGATGGGATTGTTTGGGAATATAGCGTTTCACTACAACCTATTGATACAAACAGAAGAGGAGTAAATATAAACAAAGCCTTAAAACTGATAGGCTGTATTAATTTTGACATTTATAATCTCCTCGGTAGAAAAAATATTTTAGAATAATATTAAGTTTTTTGTTTAAGTTTATTTTGAGCTTTTTAAAAATATTCACTGTAAATAATTTAAACGTCATTGTTACTTATCTGAACAGTAAAATAAGAATACTTATTTAATATAAAACTTCTTAATACATTAAGAGAATGACGTCATGATAACTAATCGACAAAATGTGCAAAATAATACTAATACATCACCTCATCCAATTACCCAAAATACACTTATTGATCGGTTTAGTCCTATTTACTGGAGAATAGACGGCCCACAAACCATGTCTTTTGCCATTACAAATTATGGAAATGGATTTGAAGCATCTTTTAGATCACGTATGACAAATGACTTGGTAGGGATTAGCTGGGATTCTTATGATACGAAAGATCATAAACTTTTAGCATATGAAACCAAATATAGTTATGCAGGGGTAGTTTGGGATTTTGATATTGAATTATCGGCTTCTATGCCCGTACTTAATAATCCAAGTTTAACGCCAACTTTAACGGTGTACTATCATGACAGTGGCGTAGATAAAATTGCATATATCGTCTTATTTAATTATGCAAATAATCCTTCGTCGCGAACGGCGCACATTCATATTAACTGGGACACAGTTAAAGCCGGTTTTTCTGCTACAGATAGCTTTCCGGTAACCAATATTCAACGTATCTCATTTTCAGGCTTTACTAGCCACTATAACGGCCAGTCAGCTACGCCTTTAAGCCAGCCGGAAGATGGTTATATTCGTATTACCAATTCAGTCGTGACTGGAACAAATGCAAAGTTAAATCTGAGTCGTGTTGTTGTACCCCAGCACAATTATGGGATCTGTACCAGCTATGATGACCATTATGACTTGAACCCGCAGCGCCTAGTCAACAATATGGTCGCTTTGGGATATCAGGGATTGGTAAACCACTATTGTGGAATGTCGCATTATCCCGAAATGACATGGAAAAGCGATATTAATAAATGGCAAATACCAGATACGTTGGTAACAGGTGAGGCAGTCGTCAACACATGTGCCCGAAAATGGCATGAGAAATATGCCCAAGCTCTACATAATGCAAACATGCAACCCATTTTTGGGGTAAGTTTTGAGATGTATTCACTTGGAGCAAATGAGTTTTGGGCACAGCGTGACTGGAATAGTAATTTAGGTAAAACAGGTTACCAACCACCGAGTTATTTCTTTAGCTTAAGTGATCAAAATGCTTTGGCTTATTTGCACAAAGTTTTTAGTGAGTTCGCAGATACAATGGTTGCTGGCGGCTGTAATGTTAACATGCAAATTGGTGAACCTTGGTGGTGGTATAACACGGACACGAATCTACCTTGTGTGTATGACTATCCAACAAAATTAGCCTTTAATGCCGATACAGGACTATATGCGCCAGACCTAGGCACAATCTATGAGGCTATGAATAAAACAGGTACGCCGTATGATGAGTTTAAAACTTGGTTAAGAAATAAGTTAGGACAGACCTGTCAAAATATTCGAGCAGCCATTAAAGCTAAATATGCAAATGCTCAAGTGTGTCCTTTAATATTTTTCCCATCCATTCGTTCTCCAATACAAACCCTAGCAACCTATATCAACTATCCAAGCCAGCACTACTCATATCCAAATTTTGATTACATCATGACTGAAGCTTATGACTGGCTTTTAGAAGCTAAATTAGATTTAGCTCATCAAGCTGTTTCTCAGATACCAACTCAAGATTTAGGTTATCCGGCAAATAAAGTTGCTTATTTATCTGGATTTGTACCAGATGCATCTATTGCTTATATCTATGGATTCGACAAAAACAAACCTTATCGAACTCCAATTTGGCAGAGGATTTTTGGCGATATGAAAAATAACGTATCTCTTGGCCTCATGAAGCAGTTTATCTGGGCCTATCCGCAAGTCATGTTCGATTCAATTACAATTGATACGACCCAAGCCCAAAATGGCTTCTTTGTTGAAAATACACTTTACTCACCAATTAGTGATAACACACCGTATCCACCAGATATTTACCTCTAAGTAAACATAAGCTGTTTATAAGAGACGTAATCTGATAGAAAACCTCTTCACTTAGGAGGTTTTCTTCTTTTTTTAGTACAGGCTTGCTTAGACGTTTCTGACTGGCTATGCTGTGATGGATTGTCATGAAAGCCAATTTTAATTTAAGCAAAATTAAGCTCTTGTATTACGGTTACATAATCTATTTTGCTCGACTATAAGTACCGAATGATATAAAGGAAACCCAAAGATGAAATCTCGTGCAGCTGTCGCCTTTGCCCCAGGAAAACCTTTAGAAATTGTTGAAGTTGATGTTGCACCACCCAAGGCTGGTGAGGTTTTAATAAAAATTACCCATACAGGGGTATGTCATACCGATGCTTTTACATTATCTGGCGATGACCCAGAAGGTGTTTTCCCAGCGATTTTAGGTCATGAAGGTGCAGGTGTTGTAGTTGAAGTAGGCGAGGGCGTAACAAGTGTTCAACCTGGCGACCACGTGATTCCACTTTATACAGCTGAATGTAAAGAATGCTTATTCTGTAAATCCGGAAAAACTAACTTGTGTGTTGCGGTACGTGCGACGCAAGGTAAAGGTGTAATGCCGGATGGCACCACGCGTTTTTCTTATAATGGCCAACCGATTTACCACTACATGGGTTGTTCAACCTTTAGTGAATATACAGTAGTTGCGGAAGTCTCTTTAGCTAAAATCAATCCTGAAGCGAATCACGAACAAGTATGTTTACTTGGATGTGGCGTGACGACCGGTATTGGCGCCGTACATAACACAGCTAAAGTACAAGAAGGTGATTCGGTTGCCGTATTTGGTTTAGGCGGTATTGGTTTAGCTGTTGTACAAGGTGCACGTCAAGCGAAAGCAGGACGCATTATTGTCATAGATACAAACCCAGATAAATTTGAACTTGCTAAACAGTTTGGTGCTACAGATTTCTTAAATCCAAAAGATTATGACCAACCTATTCAGCAAGTGATCGTAGAAATGACAGGTTGGGGCGTAGATCATTCATTTGAATGTATTGGTAACGTCAATGTTATGCGCTCGGCTCTAGAATGTGCACATCGTGGGTGGGGACAATCCGTTATTATTGGTGTTGCTGGTGCAGGCCAAGAAATTTCGACACGCCCATTCCAGTTAGTGACGGGCCGTAAATGGTTGGGTACTGCGTTTGGTGGAGTAAAAGGCCGTTCACAACTTCCTAAAATGGTCGAAGATGCTATGAAAGGTGAAATTCAACTTGAGCCTTTTGTAACACATACCATGCCTCTACAAGACATTAATACTGCTTTTGATTTAATGCACGAAGGTAAATCAATTCGTACTGTCATTCATTTTTAAATGACATAAAAAAGGGTTGTGATTCAGCCCTTTTTTTATCACTTATAATTTTATATCTTAGATGGCATTACCACAGATATCGGTTGTACCCTGAGGGTAGTTAAACTGTAATGCAGTACGGTCAGTAATGAGTTCATTAGACAACTCTTGTCCAAATAATTGATTAGAATATATTCCTATACTACTTGAGACAGAAAAACGTATATTCTCTAGTGGAGCAGGTAAAGTAGATTGATACCCCTGATCAACACCATTTACAATAAAGCCAACCTGCTTGGTATTCTGATTAATATACATCCCTAATCTTTGGTATTCATTTGAGTTATTTGTCATGTTTTGACCTTTATAATATGGATTGTTAGGCCCACTATTATCACTAAGTCGATAAGCTATATAATAGTTTAATCTAGCAGGATTCTCGCCAAAATCTGGATCATACCCCCCCATATCAAACCAATAGTTGGATCTAATCGTATAACCATTATTTGTTACGCCACTAAATCCAATGCTAGAGGAGTAATAAGTAGAATTTCCAAGTGATGAACTCCCAAGAGTTGATGTTGGAATTTTAAGTTCCATTTCAAATGCAATAATACCTGTGTGAGGTATTGTTAAATCACCAATTTCATTAATCGAATTCGGACTATTTATTTTACTTGTAGCAACATAATCTACGTAGCCGTACTCACTTTCTGGCCTAGGTTCCACTTTAAAACCAAATTTTTGACCAATTATCGATGGGAATATTTTTATAGGAAAATCAGGATATTCATTATTCCAGAGATCAAAATCTTCCTGAGTCGCGTTAAAATTATATTTACAGACTGGGGTAGAAGAATTAAGAGAATTTGTTTGGGCCAAAAGCATTTGAGGCGCTAATTTTTCATTCCTTGTAGTTGATGAAATGTTTTTAGATGCTACTTTTTGATTAGATTCGCTACGCGGTGCTGTATTGGTATTATCAGAAGATACCTCATACATTGCCCAACATAATGTCACTGCACTAACTGCAACTATACCTATTCTTTTCATAAATATTCCTATTAAGTTAAGTATGAAATTCTTAGAAAGTAGTGTTAAAGTAAAATTTATTATTAATATTTAAATATTTGAAATTATTAGGTTTAAAAACTATTGAATATGATTAATCATATTCAATAGTTACAGTAGCCATTGCACGGACCTTACCAGCAGTCACATTTGTTGCTGTTTGATAGTAGCGGGCAGTCATCGGTACGTTATATTGAATTGTCTGGTTAGAAGACAATGTACCTAATGCTAATTTGTCACCTTTTTTGATGACCTGATTCTTATTTTGATAATTCCAGAGTAACTGTACACCTACACCGTTTGCTTTCTCAGATGTTGGAGCAGTATTCGCTAAAACCTGATTGTTGGTACCATCTTGGGTAAAGTCGTAAGTTAAACTAATAAGGTTTTTCTCTTCATAGCCAGTAGGGTTGATACCACCATTACAGAGAATGTTCATATCAAAAGTTTGGTCGCCTTGAGTTGAGCCAACACCTTTAAAACCTGCCTTTGTAACTGTAGGCAACTGTACAACTTTATTAATATTACCTTGAATTTCACATGAAGAAGAAGCAATGGTAATTGCATTAGCATCAACAGTACTTGTTAAAAACGGCTGATTTGGAAAGCCACGGACGTAATAACTACTATATCTGCCCGGTACTAATGTTCCAGAACCAGTTTGTGGAGCAATTTTAATGATTTCTACAACAAAATAACCTGATGCCAAATAACGAGTACCAGAAATACCGCCACGTTCATAAGGGTAATAACCAGAAAAATTACTGCTATTCTCTGCTTCACGATATAAACGAATACCAATGCCAGGAATATTGGTTGTATAGATGCTATTGCCTAAGGAACTTAATGGATAAGCTTGTGTTAATTGAGCAACTACAGTATCTCTACTATCACAATACATCGCTTGTGTACCGCTACTACTGATAGGGAAAGTTGCTTTCCTTAAAACAGCACCCACTGGATCACTAGGACGTACAACAACACGGCCTACTGCCATGCGAACATCATTTGGTTGATAATTAACTATAATACATGAAGCATTCGCTTCACCATACACACCAAAGCCCGCGGTAAATAGAGCACCCGTTAATAATATTCTTTTCATTTGCAGACAGCCTCAGTCATAACTATGCTTTGTTGTTTATTTTGCAACTGATTACTAATGTTGTACTCAACCGAACAACGTTCATTACTTTCATCACCCCATTTCACATAGAGACGGTCTTGAGCAAGTGGGGTACGTAAGTAAATCATACTACCTTGTGCAACAATACCTACAGCTTCATCTTTCTGGTTAAAGACTTGCGCTGCAAACGGCAAACTGTTGCCATCAGCAGTTTTACTATTAATGTAAACTGCATAGCCTGTTTTAGTTGCAAAATCTACTTTAGCAATTGCACCAGCAAATGGGGCAATACGTTGACTTGTTTCTTCAAGTTCAACTTCGCTCGACATTTCTTGTGGGTCAAGAGTAATGTCATTAAGGCGGTATGGCGTAACATAAGGAACTACTGCATAACCCGATTTATTTACACTTAGACCAACCGTGTTATTCACTTTTGCTCCAGCAGCATCAGGTGCATGCACAAGTACCATGGTTTGGCCTTGCTCAGGTCCAAATAAAATACCATCTGAATGTGCAACTACACTACCACTTAAGCTAACCATTGCTTGCTGGTAAGAGTCAGCAATACTATAAGAGCCTCCAACAGTTGCATAGTTAGTACGGTAACGACCATTTGCGTTAAATGTTGGGTTCGCATAGTCTTGATGTGACACAGAAGCGCCGTAACTAAAGCGATCACCCACCATTCCACTTGCACCAACAGTACGGCTGTCTTCAGAAGCAGTAACGTTGACGTTGACTGAATTCTTCTTAAAGTTAATTGGGAATGAAAGCGTCATTAAATATTCAGTATCATGCGACGCATCATTTGAACCGTACTCAACCTTACGGTTAATTGCAGATAAACCATAAGTTAAACCATGGTAGTTATTACTATAACCAATCTGATACTGTTTAGTACTCTCGCTACGATTCCAGTAATCTACCCATGAACCTACCACATAGAAGTTACCCCAACCCTCAGGTAACCCTTGGTTTAAAGTAATCTGGAACTCACTACGTTGACGACCAGCAGCATAAGTGTTTACACCTTTTTCTTCCAGGTCACGTATAAGCAGGGCATCGCGCAATTTATAGAAGTTTTCGGTTGAATAACGGTAAGCTGCAAGTGTTAAGTTTGTGTTGGTCGGCGTAATTAACTTACTATAACTTAAACGGAAACTTTGACCTGATTGTGAAGCCTGTTTTTCAAACTCAGCTTCAGAGTGAGTCACGTCGAATGCAATTGCTCCAATTGGTGTAGCAACGGCAGCACCAAGCAATATTGCAGCGTAATTCTCAGATGCCTGAATTCCGGTATAGCCGGTTAAATAGTTATTAATACCTTGTTGGTATTTACCCTGAATAATCCAAGGGTCCAGATCAATGTCTTGATCACGGAACTGACCTACAGTTAATGAGTAACGGTTCATGCCTGGGCGTAACATCTGTACAACAGAGGCATAAGGCACAGAAAATTTCTGTATTTCACCATTCGCTTCGATAACAGAAACTTCAATTTCACCACCAAAGCCGGTAGGGTAAAGGTCATTAATTTCGAAGTTACCTGGTGCAACAGTTGTTTGGTAAATCAATTGGCCCTGTTGACGTACTTCAACTTTTGCATTGGTTTTTGCATTACCACGGATACGTGGAGCATAACCAAGCATACTATTCGGTAGCATTCGATCATCACTTGAAAAATCGATACCACGATAACCATATGAGTCAAATACTTCGCCGTTTGTAAAACTATCCCCAAGTGTTAAAACACCACGATATTTAGGGAAAGCTCTTTGTAAGTATGTACTTGTTTCTTGATAGTCTGATTTAGATTGATTTTCCGCAGGCGTATCTTGCCATTGCCACTGACCATTATGACGTAATTGCCAACCTGCTAAATTTAGTCCAGCCGTAACCCCCATAAAAGCATTGGTCGTTTCGCTTCGGTCACCAGACTGATTAAAAGTTTTATACGCACTACCACTATAAGACAAAAAGCCGGCATTAATCCCGCGATCCCATACGCTTGGGTCGACATAGCCTTGAGCATTTTTTTGTAATGCGACTTGAGGAATTGAAATATCTACACGTAAACGAGACGTATCGAATTCATAAAATGCGTTTTCTACCCATTCTTCAATTTTATAACAACTATTATTTTCTTTTTGAAGGGGAGCGTGCTTGGTTAAAATTTCTTGTTTTACGCCGTATTCAAGAAGGTTCATTCCAGTAAAACAAGTTACGGCATTTTGATTTGGATCTAATGCCTTGAAAATCATGCGGCGTTTACCAAACCATTGACCATTTACATAAACGTCAACGTTATATTCACCTGGTAAAACAGGGTTGCCGTACTTAAATCGAGAAATATCGACTTTCTGAGCGTCACCAATTAAAAAAGCAGAATCAAATTCAGCTTCTACAGGCGCACTCGCAGCTGCTTCTTCAGCATGCACGAACACAGGCATTGTCATTGTAACAACGCCAGAAGCCAAGTAATAACAAATATGGCGTTTTAATAATTTATAAGATTCTTGCCTTTTTTTTGGCATAGCTAAGTCCGCCTACTCACATAATAGGTGCTTAAATTTATTAAAAAGATAATCTGATTACTGAAGTTTTATTTGGTGTTCGACTCGACCACCATAGTCGTTGACATTAATAAAACTCATATCCTGAAGGTTGCTATTCTTAAGCTGAATAGAAGCTTCAGAAAAAGGCTTAACCATTAGCCCTTGAGGTAACAAATCAACTTTTTTATCTCCAACCTTTTGATAAACAGAAGTCATCGTAATGTGGAAAGGAGTTGGATTTTTTACCGTTAAATTCTGACCAGATTTAACCCATTGAAGCTTATCTGCTGCTAAATTCGCATCTTCTTTAATTGAAGCCGGACGATAGAAGAATTTGATCCGGGAACGAATTGCAAGTTGTAAGAAGTTATCAGGTGTCGTATCTGCATTTTTTGAGGTAGGTCTTGGTGGAATATCCAAAACGTTTAACCACAAAACAGTTTCTTGCTTCTGGTTAAATTGAGAAGCATTTGGAAGGGCAGTAATACGAAGCGTCTGACTTTTTGTCGCTTCAACACGAGAAATTGGAGGAGCAATCATAAAAGGAACTTTTGATTGATCCGGAGTACTTTTTGGATCACCTTCATCAATCCAAGCTTGGACAAGTGCTGGCTTTGAACCGTTATTGCTAACTTGTAGCGTAACTTCTCTAGCATCCGACGGATAAATTACACGGGTGCCATGAATTACAATTTCTGCTTGAGCGGCAGGAGCAGCAACAGATGAAGCAAACGCCAAACCTAACAAAAAATTATAACTGTTCAATTTCATTTTTCGAGTTCTCAACCAAGAAAGATTCAGGAAAGTGCTACACAAAACAGGGTTCCCATGCGGACATAGAAACCCCGCTATCAATTAATTATTGATAGATAATTGTGTATTGAACAGAAGTAGTTACTTTACCAGCAGTAGAAGCACCAGTTGCATAGTATTCAGCATAGTAGTTAAGGTCAGCACTTGCACCTTCAGCTACGTCAACCCATTGAGAGTTAGCTTGAGCACCGTTTGCACCAGCAGCAAGTACTGGGATGAAGTTATTGTTGCTACCTAAAAGTTGAACGTTAACGTTTTTAGCACCAGTAGCGTCTTGGTTAAGTAAACGACCAGTATTGAAGTCAACAGTTGCACCTGGTTCAAAGTAAGTAGCTACTTTACCTTGTGAACAGTTAGCTAAGTTGATTTGGAAAGGAGTACGGCCAGCAACATCCCCAGCAACAGCTAAAGTTTGTTTAGAAACAGTAGGAAGAGTCACTGTGAAATCTTTACCAGCAGGAGTAACGATGTCACAAGTTTTGTCTGTAACTAAACCATTAATTGTAATTGTACCATCAGCAGCTTGAGCATTCGCAATCCCTACAACCGAAAGAGCAGCGATCAAAGCAAGTTTTTTCATAGTGTTTTCTCAAAAGTCTGGATAAAAGTTTAATTCCTTACTTTTCCAGTGTTTGACATCTTGAAAAGTAATGCAACAATGCTAACACTTTTTAAACAAAATGCAAAATAGATCACATTATTTTTTCATAATTTTAATTGAGTCGCATTTTTAGGATGCAGTTAACAGCTAGTTAACACAGCTTATATAACTGTTTTATAGATAGTTTTTATTGTTTAGAAGAAAGGAATCGTAGAGATAAGAAAATTACATAAGGCTACTATGTAACAGGAAAAAGAATTAAACAATTTACGTGAAGAATAAGCTTAAATTCTTACAATACAATTATATAGAATAAATTATGCAGATGTATATAGAAAAACTATACAAATAGACATTTTTGCAGAAAAAGAGTGACCCAATACCCAATTCATAAAAAATTATGTTGAATTGTATGAATCACTCTTTTGCCAGCTTCTATAGTAATAAGTTCAAATGTGATGAAATGAGCTTAATGATAATTGATAAGTATAATCTTTCGATTAGAACCTAGACTTTCAATGCTAGTGTCCATCTTCTCTGTATGTTGAGCTAATTTATAGAGACTATCTTTATTTAAATATTCACTATCAAGTTTAATATTCAAATTGTTGACTTCGTTACATTCTATCTCATTACTTTTTGTTGAGCATGTGTCTTCAACAATATTTCCTTTAATCATTATTGTGTTATTTGCATAACAAAATAGTGGGGAAGTAGAAAATACCGCCAAAACCAAAATTTTAAATATATTATTTTTCATTTTATAAGTACCTATTTATTAAATAGTTAATATAAGTGATACAATATTTTTTATTTAAAAACAATATATAAATCAATTTCAATTAAAAAACACAAAATAATATGTGACCCGTATCTCACTAATTATTTAATTTGTTTAAATAGGTTTTATTTCTACATCTATTTTATTAAAACGATAATTAAATCACACTTTACAAATATTAGTGTATCTTAGTTATTGTAAAATTAAATTATTGATAATAAATACTTTAATTAAAATTATAAAAATTTAAACTAAAATACCAAGCTAAAAAATAATTTAATTAATTATAATATTTATTGAAATAATATATATTCACGGAAATTAAAATAATGTTTTAGCTCAGATTTTTTATTTATACGAATTAAAATATGAAAAATAAAATCACTTTTGAATAGGTTGTAAATAATTCTCGTATTTATTTAATTTTACTTAAAAACTTAAGGTAATAATAAGGCGAACTAAATTAGAAGATGTAATCTTTAAAGTATTTAAAAGGAATACAGAAAGTTGAGTATCAGAATGATTAATTTAATATTTCCGTGATGATAAAGTTGTTTGAATTTAATTGAGTAGTAAGGAGCATGGTTCATCTGAAATTTAATTTAAATTTTAATTCTTTAGCCAAGGATGATCATCTAAATTTAAGTGCAGCAAAGATTCTAAGAAAAGCTATACGGTGATCAATAAAATTATGTTAGCTATGTAAAGCTGAATAGAGAAAGATGAATGTCATATTTATGCTCAGATAGTGATGTTTAGCCAAATAACTTTAAAGCTACGTAAAGAGAGCTTTAGATCTGAAAGATAGAAATAAATAGGGATTAGTTTAAACTATATAATTGTTATTCCTAAGTAGAAATG
>NZ_JAVIMT010000081.1:0-213304 GCF_031196675.1 Acinetobacter sp. 148
AGGGACACCTTCGGGTGTGCTAGTTTGAGATAATACTAGTCTGCTAACCCTTTCTCGTTCTGCCACCATAATTTTAATGCTTTGGCAGAACTCCCAATAAAAAGGAGTTGGCTTTGCACATCCATTATTTCTTGGCTCTCAATGCCAAAAGCTATAACGACACCACATAAACTTTAAAGCAGTTTGAGGGCCATTAGCGCTTTCAGGCTTTAAATCGTCACGACTAAAAACTTGCAGCAACAATAAAACTTGAGATGTGCCAAGCACAGTCTTTATAGGCTTTGCTGTGCCTTTTTTTCTCCCAAAAAAGTATCTCATTTACAAACAACAAGAATTTATAACGGTAAAACTATGCCAAATTTAGTTCTCCCAACACGTACCTTATACGTTGTAAATAAAGCAATTGATCTGTTTCATCACCGTGGGTTCCACCTTATTGGGGTCGACAGAATAGTGAAAGAATCACAGATTACAAAAGCGACTTTTTATAATTATTTTCACTCTAAGGAAAGGCTTATTGAAATCTGCCTGATGGTGCAAAAAGAAAAGCTCCAAGAACAAGTAGTCGCAATGGTTGAGTATGATTTAAGTACTTCCGCAATCGATAAACTCAAAAAACTTTATGACTTACATACCGATGTAGAAGGGCCGTATTACTTATTATTTAAAGCCGTTTTTGAAATTAAAAATAGCTATCCCAACGCTTATCAATCCGCAGTGCGCTATAGAACATGGCTAAAAAATGAAATTTATAGCCAGCTTAGAACACTAAAACCTGATGCCTCTTTTACCGACGCCAAACTATTTTTATATATGGTGGAAGGCACAATCATTCAGCTTTTGAGTGCAGAGTACGCGGATGAAAGGGAGAGATTATTAAATTGCTTTTTGAGACAGTTTATAGCCGAGTCAAAGTCAGCTTTATAATTAATGCAAAATTAAAGGCTTCCATCTATTTATCATAAAAACAACAAATAGAATGAAAGCCTAAAATTTGAATTACAACTTAGAATGTATTTTGAATAATGACATCGTCGTAAGGGAGTTTGCCCACGCGTGGATAAGGTTCAGAAGCTGATTTACCAACCGCAATCATTAAACACACCACGTGGTCTTCAGGTAAGTTAATGAGCTTTGCCATTGCATCAAAGTCAAAACCATCCATTGGACAGCTATCTAAACCATGCTCTTGAGCAAGTAACATAAGGGTTTGAGCAAAGATGCCTGCACTACGCATCACTTCGTCACGTTGGGTTTGTGGGCGGTCACGGTAATATTGGTCGATTGCACCAACCATAATATCTTGAACTTCTGGAGAAGCTCCATCCCATACACGTTTAGCGTCAACTTCCCATGTATTTACTTTGGCACATAACACAATCAGTAATGATGACTCTGTTACTTGTGGTTGGTCCCAAGCAATCGCGCGAATTTTTTGTCTTAACTCTGCATCTTCAACAATGACGGGACGCCAATGCTGCAAGTTAAAAGCGCTTGGTGCATTTGCTAAAACTTCTTGCAATAACTGCTTCTTGTCATCTTCAGAGAGTTGAAAAGCAGGGTCGAAGCGTT
The DNA here is from genome assembly GCF_031196675.1 of Acinetobacter sp. 148. Classification (NCBI taxonomy): domain Bacteria; kingdom Pseudomonadati; phylum Pseudomonadota; class Gammaproteobacteria; order Moraxellales; family Moraxellaceae; genus Acinetobacter; species Acinetobacter sp. 148. Next base: position 1,573 of record NZ_JAVIMT010000081.1, read on the forward strand.
TAACTGCACGGCGTTTGCGGAGAGCATCAATAACATTCATAAGATTTTCCTACTTGAGAGTTGGGTAGCCGTAGTCGTTAGTTTTTATAACGTTGGGCTACTTCAGCCGAAGAGAAGTTTGGTAATAATGTCATACGCGATTTTTCAAAATTATTCCATTGATTTTCATCTTTCAGCACAGGAATTGTAATTGTTTCTTTACGATCAAAACCAATCAGGGCTGCATCGACCAAATCATTGACATCCATTAATGGCGGAACTTGGCTTAAAGCTATACCTGAACGTTCCCAAATTTCGGTTTTCGTGGCAGAAGGCAATACCGCTTGAACATGCACACCATGATCTTTTAGCTCTAAATGTAAACCTTGGCTAAAAAATTGGATGAAAGATTTACTTGCGCCATAAATGGTAGAACCAAATTCAGGTGCTAAGCCAAGCACAGAGCCTAAATTAATAATGGCGCCTTTACCTTTACGTATAAGGGATTGCGACATTGCATGAGACAATCGCACCACCGCAGTCATATTTAAAGTCAAAAGTTTTTCAATCTCATTACGATCTTGAGTTAAAAAGTTTCCGTTCAGGGCAATCCCAGCATTATTTACCAAAATTTCAATATCAGCATCGTTTTTAAGTACATCTTCAATTTTGCGTATATCTTGATCGTTTGATAAATCGGCTTGAATGAACTCCACCTGTACGCCGTATTTTTCTTGAAGATCTTTTGAAATTTTATCTAAACGATTGGTGTCTCGTGCCACCAAGATTAAGTGATAGCCACGTTGAGCAAATCGATCTGCATAAACAGAACCAATTCCTGACGAAGCCCCTGTAATAATTACTTTTGATTGAGCTGACATGTGATGTCTCCACACTTTAATTTTTAGATGATGATCATAATCTAAAATATACAAGTTTTGATGTCAACCATAATCAATGTATAATAATGACGAGCAGGGTGAATAAAAGTGAGCGCATCAACATGAAAGTCAGTAAAACTCAGGTAAAAGAAAACCGAGATAAAATTGTTGAAAAGGCGACTCAACTGTTTCGTAGCAAAGGTTACGACGGGGTGGGCATTGCCGAATTAATGTCTAGCGCAGGCTTTACTCACGGTGGGTTTTATAAACATTTCAGCTCGAAAACAGACCTTGTTACTATTACTGCCAAACATGGTCTTGAGCAGGTTTTAAAAAGAATAGAAGGTTTAAACTTAACCCAATTTATTCAAATGTATGTGTCTCGTACACATCGGGACAACCGTGATCAGGGCTGTACCTTAACAGCGCTATCTTGTGATGCCGCAAGACAGCCCGACGAAGTAAAAGTCGAGTTTGAAGAGGGCATTGAGCAGCTTATTGAGTTCATTATGAATGAACGCGCAAAACAAGTTTCTTTAGAAACAGAAGAGCTGAGAAAGCAAGCTATTAATATTCTTGCTCAGTCAGTAGGGGCAATTGCATTGTCTCGTGCATGCCCAGACCAATCAAACCTTAGCGATGAAATCTTGGAGAGCTGTAGAGAGAGTCTTTTAAAATTAGCCGATTAGGCTTTTTTATCATTTAAGCTGGTTTGGCTAAACTGAATTAATCTCGCTATATCGACTGTTCGCTCATAAATGAGTTCTGCTGCATGTTCGCAGGCGTGTTCTAGGGTGATGGGACCATTGGCTAGTGAGAAAGCAGCGCTTACACCGTGCTCATAAAGTGCTTGGTAGTCTTCACCTAAAGTCCCTGCAATCACAATGACCGGAACATTGTGGGCTTTGGCAATTTGGCTTACCCCAAAAACGGTTTTACCGCTTAAGGTTTGTTGGTCAAATTTACCTTCACCCGTAATTACCCAATCTGCGTTAGAAATTTTATGCTCAAGCTGATTCAGTTCAGCCACAACTTTAACTCCAGCTTTAAAGTCTGCATTTAAATAACTTTTGGCGGCAAAGCCCAAACCACCAGCAGCCCCAGAACCCGCTTCATCTCGTTTGTCGAAACCTAAAAGCTTAAGCGAGACATCGGCAAAATGGGCAAGGGCTGCATCGAGTAACTGGACTTGAGCAGCGGAAGCACCTTTTTGTGGGCCAAAAATATGTGATGCGCCATTTGGACCGCAAAGTGGATTGGTTACATCGGCAGCCAATAAAAACCGTGTGCGCTGAATACGCGAGTCGAAATGTGTTAAATCAATTTTGGATAAGTGGCTAAGGGCAAGGCCGCCAGCGGGTAAAACGTTTTGATTAGCATCGAGTAAAACTGCACCTAAAGCACTAAGTAAGCCTGTGCCACCATCGTTGGTCGCACTACCGCCCACAGTTAAAATAATATCTTTTGCACCCGCGTCTAAGGCATCCAAAATAAGCTGACCTGTTCCAAATGTTGTGCTGTGGCAGGCATCACGCTCAGAAGGGGGAACTAACTGTATGCCGCTTGCTTGAGCCATTTCAATCATGGCAATTTTTTGTTTTTCTAACCAACCCCATTTGGCCTGAACAGGCTGACCTAATGGCCCGACTACAGTTTTTTCACGCCATTGACCATCGCAGACTTCTAACACAGCTTCAATGGTTCCTTCACCGCCATCTGCCATGGGGCACAAAATCGTTTCTGCATGAGGAAATACTGCTTGCCATCCTTGGGCAATGGCTTGAGCTACCTTTAAAGCCGATAAGCTATCTTTAAATGAATCAGGGGCGATCACAACCTTCATAAATGCTCTAATGCAGATAAGTTTTTAATTGTTTTATACTGCTTAATGCGAAAAAAACATAGATAAAGTCGTGTAAGTATCAATTTTAAAAAGCTTTCAGTCGGTTAAAAATGAAACCCAATAATGTTTTTATCTGTAAAAGATAGAATTAATATCTATTTAAATCATTGTTTTGTATATTTTTATGCAAATAACGTGGTTGGCTTGAATTATTGTAATTGTAAAGAATATGGCACATATTATAAGAACGGTTGAGCCGGCTTTTAGCATAGTGGCAATAATATAAAAAGTGGACTCTACTCATCGGTAAACAGCGGGTAGCTTTGATAAAACCATAATTAAATTGTGATTTCACTGAGCCTGTTGAGTGTAAAAAGATAAGAGGATGAAAAAGTGGATAATTCAGAAGAACAAAAGCACATACAGGAAAATAACGGTTTTGCGCGAATTGAGCCATATACTCATCCTGCTGGCGGGTGGGGCGCACTGCTCAGTGTTGCTCGAAACTTAAAGCAACAAGATATTTTAGGTAAAGGTTCAATTACCTTACTCAACATTAACCAGCCTACAGGTTTTGACTGTCCCGGCTGTGCATGGCCAGAAAAGAAAGATGCTCACGCATTTAACTTCTGTGAAAATGGTGCAAAGGCGGTTGCCTTTGAAGCGACTAGTAAAACCGTCACTCCTGAATATTTTGCAGGTCATACCGTCAGTTGGTTATCAGAACAAAGTGACTTTTTCCTAGAAGACTTAGGCCGCTTAACAGACCCAGTTCGTTATGATGCTGCAACCGATAAATATGTGCCTATTTCATGGGACGATGCCTTTAAGCTTATCGCTCAACATTTGCATGCGCTAGACCATCCAGACCAAGCGGCATTTTATACTTCGGGCCGTGCCAGTAACGAAGCAGCATTTTTATATCAATTGTTTGTACGAAGCTTTGGTACAAATAACTTTCCCGACTGCTCAAACATGTGCCATGAAACCACAAGTGTTGGTTTGCTCGACTCGATTGGTTTAGGAAAGGGCACAGTCACCTTAGAAGATTTTGATTTAGCCGACGCCATTTTTAGTTTTGGGCACAACCCGGGAACCAACCATCCACGTATGTTAGGTACTTTGCGTGAAGTATCTAAACGCGGCGGCAACATTATTGCGATTAACCCAATTAAAGAGCGAGGTCTCGAACGTTTCCAAGACCCGCAAGCACCGCTTGAAATGATGACCAATGGCAGTACGCCAATTAGTCGCTATTATTTCCAGCCTAAAATTGGCGGCGACTATGCACTGATGTTGGGTATTTTAAAGCACTTACATGAGTGGGATAAAAAGGCCCTTGCCTCAGGTAAACCAAGTGTTTTTGACCGAAACTTTATTGCAGTCAATACCGTTGGTTTCGACGAAATGATTGCGGAGGTCGAAAGAACGGAGTGGGCAGATCTTTATAAGCACTCAGGTCTGTCACCTGAAAATTTGGAAAAACTGGCTAAACTCTTTTTAGAGTCAGAGCGTTCAATTTTCTGTTGGGGTATGGGGATTACCCAGCATCGTCACGGAACTGCTAACGTACATATGCTGGCAAATTTATTGTTGGCGCGTGGTCAAATTGGCAGACCGGGTGCAGGGCTTTGTCCGGTTCGTGGGCACAGTAACGTGCAAGGCGACCGCACTATGGGCATTAATGAACTCCCAAGCCCCCAACTTCTCGACAATATTGACCGTGTGTTCGGTATTAAATCACCAAGAAAAAATGGATATGGTGTGGTTGAAACCATTAAAGCCATGGCCGAAGGTGATATCAAAGTCTTTATTGGTTTGGGCGGAAACTTTGCCGTTGCAACACCTGACACAGCTTATACACAAGAAGCGCTTAGAAAATGTAATTTAACCGTACATGTGGCAACCAAGTTAAATCGTAGCCATTTGGTGTGTGGTAAAGATGCGCTTATTTTGCCATGTTTAGGCCGTACCGAAATTGATGAGCAGCTTCATGGACCACAAGCTATTACAGTTGAAGACTCAATGAGTAATGTCCACTTGTCGGCAGGACGTAATACTCCAATTTCTAAAAATATTTTGTCTGAACCCGATATTGTGGCAAGAATGGCTGAGGCCGTGCTGCCAGAGAGTCAGATTAAATGGAAATGGTACATTGAAAGTTATGACCGCATTCGTGACTCAATTGCCGATGTGTTTGATGAATTTCATGACTTTAATTTACGCGTTTATAAACCCGGCGGTTTCCACCTAGAGCATCCTGCTAATCAGCACATCTGGAATACAAAGAGTGGTAAAGCGCAATTCCTGATTACGCCACTTGAAGAAGTTTATGCGGATAAAGAAAATCAGTACGCTGCCGCATATACCGAAAGTAAGGTTTATACCTTAATGACCACCCGATCTCACGACCAATACAACACCACTTTATATGGTCTGGATGACCGTTACCGTGGGGTGTTTGGTCAGCGCCGTGTGTTGTTTATGAACCAAGCCGATATTGATGAAGCGGGCTTTGAAGCAAATCAGTGGGTTGATATTGAAAGTGTTTTCTCGGATGGTGTGAAGCGCATTGTGCACAGCTTCCGTATTGTGCCGTACAACATTCCACGAGGCAGTTTAGCGGCTTACTATCCGGAAACCAATCCTTTGGTGGCCTTAAGTAGTCATGATAAATATGCCAAGATTCCGGCTTCTAAAAGTGTTCCTGTGATTTTACATCCCGGAAATGCGCCAGAGCATTTTAACTTGGCAACAGCCGTTGACCCTGAAGATGCCAATAAGAAAGTCAGCAGTCTTTAAGTGAACCTGATTTTTTTAAATGAAATTTAAGCAAAAGGCGCTCTAAACAAGCGCCATTTTGAAGTAAAGGAAATAATTTTGACACCACATGCTTATGGGGTTGAAACATTGCCAGTACAGCGGTTTAACAAAACCGAATCTGAAAATGTCTTAGATCATATTGTGCAAGAGTACCCAATTGCCTTGGTATATAACGGTATTTCGCATGCGGTGATGATGGCGACACCGACCGATGTCGATTTATTTGCTAAAGGTTTTAGTCTCTCGGAGGGAATTTTAACCAGCTTAAAAGAGCTATATGCCCTTGATGTGCATCAAAATGAATTAGGCATTACGGTGGAAATGACCATTTCATCGAGAGCATTTGCCGCCCTAAAGGAACATCGCCGTATGATGGTCGGCCGTACAGGCTGCGGTTTATGTGGAATTGAAAGCTTAGAGCAGTTTCAGTTAGACGTGCCAAAAATTACAACGCATGCATCAAAAATATGGCTTGAGCAAATTCCGAGTGCCATTTCCCATTTAAAAACTCAACAAGAAATTACCGCTTTAACGGGTGGGGCGCATGCCGCAGCGTGGGTAATTGACGGTCAAATCGTGGCTTTATTTGAAGATGTTGGCCGCCATAATGCCTTAGACAAATTGCTCGGTTATTTAGCGCAAGAAAATTACGACACGAGTTTAGGTTTTGTGGTGATGACCAGTCGGGCAAGTTATGAACTGATACGAAAATGTGCTCAGCTCAATATTGGCTTGCTTGCTTCAATTTCAGCGCCTACCAGTATGGCCATTCAGTTAGCCAAGCAATCGGGCCTCACTTTGGCAAGCTTTTGTAGGGGCGATGGATTTGTTTTATATACGGAAATATAAAATATATCTTTTAATGTGAAGGAATTAGGGCTGGGTTCATTCGATATTCCTTTCACTTTTAAGCTAAGGTTAGTTTTTATAGATTATTATAAAATTCTAAAGGTTCAGAGTCTGTCCAAATGTCTTGGGTACAATCAATAAAAGAATGGGCAAAACGTCTAAAAAAACAAATTATTATGCTTTGGTTTGCCTCAAGGCATCCTCAAATGCCGTGGTTACCCAAAATTATTGCTGTGGTAGCGGTGGCTTATGCGTTTAGTCCAATCGACTTAATTCCAGACTTTATTCCTATTTTAGGCTTTATTGATGACGCGGTTATTTTACCCATACTCATTTGGTTAGCAGTTCGTTTTACGCCTCAGCAAGTCATTTTTGATGCTGAACAACAAGCTAAAGAATGGCTAGATGAACATGAAAAGCGGCCAAAAAACTATTTGGTTGCCGTACTTATTATTTTAATTTGGCTCACACTTGCAGTGATGGCTTACTTTTATTTTGGCGGTGGTTTGTAAGTGAACTGAGACTTGAAACCCTGTACTAATTTAATACCCTTAACATTGTACTTTGCCACAACTCAAAGGATAATAACGTTTTTATAAGCTATGGGTTGCAGACCATGAAAATCGTCGCAGATGAAAATTTGGCGTTTACCGATTACTTTTTTTCAGAGTTTGGCGATATTCAACATAAAGCAGGGCGCACCTTAACGCATACAGACGTACAAGATGCTGAAGCTTTATTGGTCCGTTCAGTCACCGCAGTAAATGAAAGTTTAATTCAAAATACCGCCCTAAAATATGTGGGTAGTGCCACAATCGGGACCGATCATTTAGATATTCAAGCTTTAGAAAAGCATGGCATTATATGGGCCAATGCCGCAGGTTGTAATGCACAGGCAGTTGCTGAATATGTGATTACAGCTTTACTGCATTTAGATGCTAGCCTTTTAGAACAACAAGAAAAATTTACGCTAGGCATTGTGGGTCTTGGCAATGTCGGTAAGCGCTTGGTCTATATGGCTCAGTTGCTTGGTTGGAAAGTGATTGGCTTCGACCCCTATGTACAGTTAGATTCAATTGAAAATGTAAGCTTTCAAGCCTTGTTGCAACAAGCCAATGCAGTTTCAATTCACGTGCCGCTGACCAAAAAAGGCGAACATGCGACGTATCATCTGTTTGACGAAAAAGCTTTTGCAGCGCTTCAACCGAACACGATTTTAATTAATAGTGCACGCGGTCCGGTCGTAAAAGAAGCCGCTTTAATCGAAGATATTCAACGTACCCAGCGTAAAGTTGTACTTGATGTATTTGAGCATGAGCCAGTGATATCTGAAGAGCTTTTAAATATGTTGGCTTTGGCAACACCGCATATTGCAGGTTATAGCTTGGAAGGAAAAGCTCGTGGTACGCAAATGATTTATGAAGCGTTTTGTCAAAAATTTGGATATGACATTAATAAGCGTTTCGAAACCCAGTTGCCTGCATGTGAAGACTATTTTTCAGGACATGATTTAAAAGCAGTGCTCAAGCAAAAACTATCTCAAATTTATGATATTGCTCAAGATGATGCCAACATCCGTGCCTGTGTTAAAGAGGGCAAGGTAGAGCAAAAAGCATTTGATTTATTACGTAAGAATTATCCGCTGCGCCGTGAATGGGCAGCTCACGGGGGACCACAGGCATGAGTTTAAGTTATCAACCTACTTGTTCAATTGATGCCTTAAAGGCTCGTGCCAAGCTTTATACTCAAATCCGTCAGTTTTTTGCAGAACGTGAAGTCATGGAAGTCGAAACGCCAATCGTTTCACAAGCAGGTGTGACTGACGTACATTTAGCCTCGGTTCAGGCGTTACGTCATATCAATGGCAAATTGCAGACTCAGTATTTACAGACTTCGCCTGAATTTGCCATGAAACGTTTACTGGCAAGTGGCAGCGGACCGATTTATCAAATCTGTAAGGTTTTCCGAGACGATGAGCACGGGCGCAAACACAACAGTGAATTTACCATGCTTGAATGGTACCGTCCGGGTCTGGACTTAAAAGCGTTAATGCACGAAACAGCCGATTTATTACAAACCTGTTTGCAGCATCGTTTTGGCGAAGTTCGTCCATTTATTTTAAGTTATAAGCATGCTTTTCAGGACCGTTTAGATATTAACCCGTTGCAAGCGACTTTGAAGCAACTTAAAGACACAGCAAATCGTGTTGGGTTAAATCTCGACTTGGGCGATGACCGTTTGGCTTATATGGATTTGTTGTTTTCTCATTTTGTTGAACCAAGTTTAGGGTTTGATGCACCTGTCTTTTTAACTGACTTTCCACCAGAAATGGCATCTTTAGCGAAAGTGAAATTAGATGAAGATGGGGAAGAGGTTGCAGCGCGTTTTGAGGTTTATATCGAAGGCTTAGAGCTAGCCAATGCTTACGATGAATTGCTCGATTCAGACGTATTGCGTTCTCGCTTTGAAGCAGATAATGCAGAGCGAGCTAAACAAGGACTTCATATCATGCCATTAGATGAGCACTTGTTAGCAGCATTGCCTCATATGCCTGAATGTTCAGGGATCGCTTTGGGAATTGATCGATTACTCATGGTTGCAACCGATCAACTTAAAATTGAAAAAGTCATTGCTTTTCCAGCCGAAATTGCCTGAAAACAACGAAATAAAAAAGCCACAATAATGTGGCTTTTTTATTTAGAACTTATTTAAGTTAGGCTTGTTGAATACCTGCAACAACCCAATCTTGCTGTGAACCAACAGGTTTTACAAAGTGCCAGATTTCAGTAAATGGCTGTGGCAAGCTGTTTAAATCTTCACTTACTGTACCTGTGAAACGTACGCTCACAATGTATTGACCATTTTCAGTCGCACTGTCTACAACCATTGCATTTAAGTTACTAAACTCAGCAACGTCCTGATCTTGGTTCTCCATGATGTCGTTATACATAGAGTTGTAAAGTTCAGGTGTTAAGTAACGACGAATTTCTTCAATGTTACTTGCACTATTGATTGACTGAATGTGGTTAAAACGCTGACGGGCAACACGTAAGAAAGAAGCAGGTTCGCTACCATCTGGTAATTGGTTACCACTATTCGTCGTTGCGCTACCAAAAGGAGCTTGTGTTGCTGCACCGCCACCTACAGATTGACCAAAGATATTAGTATTGTCACCTGTATTGGTTGGAGCTGCCGAGCGGCCAAATGGGTTTTGACCGCCATTATTTGGTGCATAAGGGTTATTAGCTGCTAATTTTTTTTTTGATCCCAATTTACGGAATACAAAGAAAGCTACAGCGGCTGCAAGTAAGACCCAAAGCCAGCCAGGAATACCACCTTTTTTCTCTTCTTGGGCTTGAACAGCTTGTTCATTACCAGGTTGAGTTACTTGGTGTTCAGCTGATGTTGATTTGTCATCTGCTAAAGCATTTGCTGCAACAGCACCTACGGCAGCACCAGCTACACCAGCGGCAACCATTGAACCAACACCTGGACCAGATCTCTGAGGTGCTGTAGTAGCAGGTTGTTGAACTGGAGTCACTTGACGAGGTTGTTGATAAGACTGGCTTGAAGTAGTAGAACGTGCCATACCGTGGCTTTTACCACCACCTGCACGTTTAGCTTCAGCAAGCGGAGAAATTGCTAAAGCAGCCATTAAAATACCGGTAATCAAGCCACGCTGGTGTACTTCCATAGGAAATTCCTGTTTAAAGTTAATTTGTAATAGTATTTATGCAGGTATTTACTCTAAATTTCAACCTTAAAAGTATGTTTTTTTATGTCAATTCATCACTAAGTTGCATCGCCTCAGTCAAGGCTTCATGCAGGCGGGCAACTGCAATCACTTGTACGCCCGGAATTGCTTTTTGCGGGGCGTTACCTCTTGGTAAGATGACGTATTTAAACCCATGTTTTGCTGCTTCTTTTAAACGTTCCTGACCATTAGGTACAGGTCGGATTTCGCCTGAAAGACCAACTTCACCAAAAACTGCAAGCTGCTGAGGTAAGGCTTTTGTTCGTAAACTCGAAGCACATGCAAGTAAAACAGCCAAGTCCGAACCTGTTTCGGTAATTTTTAAACCACCTACAATATTGACATACACATCTTGTCCGGTGGTTTGTACACCCCCATGACGATGCATAACAGCAAGCAACATGTTTAAACGGTTTTGTTCAAGACCAAGTGCAACACGTCTTGGTTGTCCTTGAGCATCATCGACTAAAGCCTGAACTTCAACTAAAAGTGGGCGAGTGCCTTCACGGCTAATCATGACAATTGAACCTGGAATGGCTTCGTCATAACGACTTAAGAAAATAGCAGAAGGGTTAGCCACTTCACGTAAGCCTTTATCGGTCATGCCAAATACACCAAGCTCATTGACTGCACCAAAACGGTTTTTCACTGCACGAATCATTCGATAACGTGAGTCTGATTGGCCTTCAAAGTAAAGTACGCAGTCCACCATGTGTTCTAAAACACGAGGGCCTGCCAATGCACCTTCTTTGGTCACGTGACCAACAATAAATAGCGCTGTGCCACTATTTTTTGCATAACGGGTTAATAACGCAGCAGATTCACGAATTTGTGAAACCCCACCCGGCGCAGATTGAAGCGTTTCTGTGTAAAGCGTTTGGATAGAGTCCAAAATTGCGACAACAGGACGTTCTTGTTCTAAAACTTCACAAATGCGTTCGACACAAGTTTCAGCCATGACTTTTAACTGGTCTGTTGGTAGGTCAAGGCGTTGAGCGCGTAAGGCAACCTGTGACAGCGATTCCTCACCCGTAATGTAAAGTGCAGAACTTTTTGCACTTGCCATGTGAGTTGCTGTTTGTAAAAGAATAGTCGATTTACCAATACCCGGGTCACCACCAATGAGTACTACAGAACCTGTCACCAAACCACCGCCAAGCACTCGGTCAAATTCGCTAATGCCTGTTGGCAAACGGGTCTCATGAGAAACAGAGACTTTATTAAGCGTTGTAATATTGGCGACTTGACCCGCATAACCCCCAATTTTTGGACGTGCACGGTGAGCAGTAGTGGGTTCTAGTTTGACTTCATTAAGACAATTCCATTCACCACACTCTGAACATTGACCTGCCCATTTTAGATGATCGGCACCACATTGCTCGCAACGGTAAACGGTTTTGACTTTGCTCATATTCGACTTCAGTGAGATAACTTCATAATCATTAAAAGCAGAGTATAGCAAAAAGCCCAATAGAGAACTTAATCGATATGGAATACATTTTGCTTAAGGTTCGGTGAGCAAAATTAAAGAGTAAATGTCATGTTTTAAAAATAGAGAGATAACGTAGTAGTCAGTCAAATTTCGAGAAAGTATTAGAAGCTCGAGAGGGAATTGGTAGTTAAAAAGTTGATCAATTGATATGGCTTTTTAATTTAAAAATCAAAGTGGTTCAAGTCTTAATTTTAGACTGAAAAGTGCGTTGTATTGCTAGGTTCTTGTGCGTATTATCGGATTTAATTGTATGTATCTTGAAATTATCAGCAATACAGACAAAAATTGGTTAGCTGAAAAGTTGTCAAAAAATATACATTTAAAAGATACCTGCAAATGGTGCGATATCGTCTTTTTGATTTGATTTTAGCTAACGGACTAAAAAAATTACTGGAGTGTATTCATAAAATGTCGAATCAAAATCTGAGCGACCCTCATGAACAAGGTGAGCTCCATCGTAGTCTCTCTAATCGGCATTTACAGCTGATCGCGATTGGTGGTGCCATCGGTACCGGATTATTTATGGGTTCAGGTAAAACAATTAGTCTTGCCGGACCTTCTATCTTATTTATTTATATGATTATTGGTTTGATGGTGTTTTTTGTCATGCGTGCGCTTGGCGAACTTCTTCTGTCAAATTTAACCTATAAATCATTTATTGATTTTTCAACCGATTTAATTGGCCCATGGGCTGGTTACTTCGTGGGTTGGACCTACTGGTTGTGTTGGATCACGATTGGTATCGCCGATCTGTCTGCAATTATTTATTACTTACAGTTCTTCAATAATGGCTTACCTTTCTCGCCTGTTGAAGGCGCAATGATTAGTGTTGCCGCGATTGTGTTCATTATGGGATTGAACTTACTAACAGTTCGATTGTTTGGTGAATTAGAGTTCTGGTTTGCACTTATTAAAATCCTTGCGATTATTATTTTAATTGCAGTGGGTCTGTGGATGATCTTTACAGGCTTTACGTCTACTACAGGTGAAGTCGCTTCATTTACTCATCTTTGGGCAAATGGGGGGTTCTTCCCAACAGGTGTACATGGCTTCTTGGCCGGTTTCCAGATTGCAATTTTTGCTTTCGTGGGTGTTGAGCTTGTAGGAACAACAGCTGCGGAAACTAAAGACCCTGAGCGTAATTTGCCTAAGGCGATTAACTCAATTCCAATCCGTATCATTATTTTCTATGTATTGGCGCTACTCATTGTAATGTCAGTAACACCATGGAACAGAATTGATCCGGCGATCAGTCCATTTGTAAACCTGTTTAGTCAAGCAGGGGTAGCGGCAGCCGCGATTTTGATGAACTTGGTAGTATTGTCATCAGTCATGTCATCCATGAACAGTGGAGTATTCTCAACAAGTCGTATGTTGTTTGGTTTATCTCGTGAAGATCAGGGGCCAAAAGCTTTTGGTAAGCTTAACAGACGTGCAGTACCGGCAAATGCATTGTATTTCTCTGCTGCATGTTTATTGTTAGGTGCAGCATTACAGTATTTTGTACCAAATACAGTTGAAGCATTTACGCTTGCAACGACACTTTCAACGATTCTCTTCATCTGCGTATGGTTGCTTATTATCTGGAGTTACATCCGTTATTACACCACGCGTCCTGAACTGCATGCCAAATCAACATTTAAATTGCCGGGTGGCTTATTTACATGTTGGATCACGATTATTTTCTTTATTGGTATGATTTACGTATTGTCTTTAGAGCCAGACACCTTTAAAGCGCTTAAAGTCAGCCCAATTTGGTTTGTTATTTTGATCATTGGTTATTTCTTCTTCTATAAACCACGTCATAAAAAATAATTAAATTTATTTGGTTATGATCAAACGCTGGCTGAAAAGCTGGCGTTTTTTATGCATATTGTTTTTCTATTCAAGTTTACTCTTTAGCCGCTTGCCTGATCACGGTATACTGCATCGAATTGTTTAAATCAGGTGCTCAGATGCGTCGTGTCATTTGCCTCATCAGTTTATTGAGCAGCAGTATTTTGCTTAGCGCTTGCGGTCAGTCAGGAGCATTGCAGCTACCTTCTGATCCAAATTATGACAAACGTGCAAAATACTTGCTCTATCGTAATAAAGAACAGAAACAAGTTGTGCAACAAGATGAACAGGCTGAACAGTCAGTCGAATCATCAGCCGCTCAACCACAAACTACATCACCTTAAGCTTTGAAATAAGGACACCTTCATGAGTTTCACCCGCATTAATGGAGTATTGCATGCAGAGCAATGTTCTCTAGAGCAGCTTGCGCAGCAATTTGGCACACCGTTATATGTTTATTCAAAAGCAGCTTTTGAAAAACATTATTTAGATATGGATCGTGCCTTTGACTTTATTGATCATCAAATTTGTTTTGCGGTGAAGTCGAACTCAAATATAGCTGTTCTTAATGTTTTGGCAAAACTTGGTGCGGGTTTTGACATTGTGTCTGGTGGTGAGCTAGCACGTGTTTTAAAAGCAGGTGGCGATGCTTCTAAAATTGTTTTTTCAGGTTTAGGTAAAACTGAAGCTGATATTGAAAAGTCATTAAATGTAGGTATTGCCTGTTTTAATGTCGAGTCTTATGCAGAGTTGGACCGTATTCAAAAAGTAGCAGCTCGCCTAGGCAAAAAAGCGCCTATTTCTTTACGTGTAAATCCTGATGTCGATGCAAAAACGCATCCTTATATTTCAACAGGATTAAAAGAAAATAAATTTGGTATTCCAAGTGATGCAGTTTATGAAACTTATCAATATGCTGCATCTTTACCTAACCTTGAAATCGTAGGTATTGATTGCCACATTGGTTCACAGCTCACTGAAACTAAACCATTTGTTGATGCTTTAGATCGTGTCATTGTGATGATTGATGAGTTGAAAAAACTAGGCATTAATCTGAAACATATCGATATCGGTGGTGGTTTAGGGGTTTGTTATAAAGATGAAACACCGCCAAGTGTTGAAGAATATGCAAACTCTATGAAGCCGGCTTTAGAAAAATTAGGCTTGAAAGTTTATATGGAACCGGGTCGTAGCATCAGTGCAAATGCAGGTGTACTTTTAACCAAAGTTGATTTGCTTAAACCAACGACGCATCGTAACTTCGCGATTATTGATGCAGCAATGAATGATTTAATTCGTCCTGCTTTATATGAAGCTTGGATGGATATTCAACCTGTTTTACCACGTACAGATACCGAAGAAAAAACTTGGGATTTGGTTGGTGCAATTTGTGAGACAGGTGATTTCATTGGTAAAGACCGCTCACTTGCATTACAAGAAAATGACTTGTTGACTGTACTTGGTGCCGGGGCTTATGGTTTTGTCATGAGCTCAAATTACAATACGCGTGGCCGTGCAGCAGAAGTCATGGTATCAGGTGAAAAAAGCTATTTAATTCGTGAACGTGAAACGGTTGAGTCGCTTTGGGAAAAAGAACGTTTATTGCCTGAGGAGTAAATGAGATGTTATTAGAATTTACCAAAATGCATGGTTTAGGCAATGATTTCATGGTGGTTGATCTAATTAGCCAAAGAGCTTATTTAGATACAGCAACAATTCAACGTTTGGCAGACCGACACTTTGGTGTGGGGTTTGATCAGCTTTTAATTGTTGAACCACCAGATGTACCCGAAGCTGATTTTAAATACCGTATTTTCAATGCAGATGGTTCTGAGGTTGAGCAATGTGGTAATGGTGTGCGTTGTTTTGCCCGTTTTGTCCACGAACGTCATTTAACCAATAAAACCAACATTACCGTACAAACCAAAGCGGGTATTGTAAAGCCAGAGCTTGGGCAAAATGGTTGGGTGCGCGTAAATATGGGCTACCCAAAGTTTCTACCAAATGAAATTCCATTTGTTGCCGAAGAGCCAGAAGCTTTATATACCCTTGAGTTGGCAAATGACCAAAACATTAGTATTGATGTGGTCAACATGGGTAACCCACACGCGGTCACTATAGTTCCAGATGTACTAACTGCTGATGTAGCTGGTATTGGTCCGCAAGTTGAATCACATAAACGTTTCCCTGAGCGCGTTAATGCTGGTTTCATGCAAGTGATTGATGACAAACATGTTCGCTTACGTGTATTTGAACGTGGTGTGGGTGAAACACTAGCGTGTGGTACAGGAGCATGTGCCGCTGCGGTAAGTGGCATGCGCCGTGGTCTACTTGCGAACTCTGTAGAAGTTGAACTTGCTGGCGGTAAGCTACAAATTGAATGGCAAGAAGGCGATGTGGTCTGGATGACTGGTCCAACAACTCATGTATATGATGGACGTTTGGATTTACGTTATTTCCAAGGTTAATCGCATGGCCTAAATAGAAGTCTCTTTTCATCTGCAAAGTGATAAAAGAGGCTTTCTTTTATATGTACAATATTTTTTGATTTTATTACCTTTTACTCAACGCCAATTTCAAAGCGAATAGAACAAAAATACTGCCCGTAATTCGGTCCATATATTTTACAAACTTGGGTTGCTTTAGATAGCGCGAAAGTGGCTGCATAGCCAGAATTAATAGACTTGACCATAACACGCCAATCACCACATGAATCATTACTAGTCCCATTACCCAAGTAACAGCCGATGCTTGCGCTGGAATGAACTGGGGAAGAAATGAAATATAAAAAATACCAACTTTTGGATTGAGTAAGTTGCCAAAGAAACCTTTAATAAACCAATTCTCTGAAGTAGAGCGATTTGAATTACTTTCTTGTATATCTGCGAGCTGACTACGAGGTTTTAAAATCATATTTAAACCCAGCCATGCTAAATAAGCGGCGCCCATCCATTTCAATATATTAAATGCTAAGTCGGATGCCATCAGTAGGGCACCTAGACCGCATGCCACGACAATTCCCCAAGCAATGCAGCCAAGACTAATTCCTATAGCTGCTTGAAACGCTTTAGATTTTCCTTCAAGTGTTGCAGTACGAATAATTAAAGTTGTATCTAAACCAGGGGTAAGGGTAAGTAAAGTAATGGCAATTAAATAAGGAATGAGTATGGCGGTCATGGTGTAAGGTCCAACGGATACTTAGTATAAATTGTAATATATAAGTTAGATTCATTATGCTGTGCGATATCAAATTTTCCTGATTAAATAGTTTTTGGTACACTCAAAAAAATGGGCAAATAAATGGAGAGCAATTTGGATTTTGCATTACAACTGCTCTCAATGTGGTTAAAAGAAAGAAAAATTCAAAACCAGTCTGAGCATACAATTACCGCTTATGAGCGAGATGTTAAAAGCTTCCTTGAGTTTTGTGAGCTTAAAAAAGTTGATTTAAGAAATGTTGAAGCTTCAGATTTACGTGAATATTTGGCTCAACGTGTTGAGCAAGATCAGTTAAGTTCAAGTAGCATGCAACGTCATCTTACTTCTATTCGTCAGTTTATGAAGTGGGCTGAACAGGGCAAATACCTAGAAATTAATCCTACTGACGATTTTAAATTGAAACGTCAGCCTAGACCTTTACCGGGCATGATTGACATAGAAACGGTTAATCAAATTTTAGATCAACCCATGCCTGAAAAACCAATTGATCAGCAGCTTTGGTTAAGAGATAAAGCCATGTTAGAACTACTGTACTCAAGTGGTTTACGGCTCGCTGAACTGCAAGGCTTAACGATTAAAGATATTGATTTTAATCGTCAACTCGTTCGTATTACAGGTAAAGGAAATAAAACCCGTATTGTACCGTTTGGGAAAAAGGCAAAAGAAAGCTTATTGAATTGGCTAAAAATTTATAATATCTGGAAAGGCCATTTTGACCAAAATGCTTCCGTTTTCATTTCACAGCGAGGCGGTGCATTAACCCCTAGGCAAATTGAAAAGCGTGTAAAACTTCAGGCACAAAGAGCGGGTGTAAATGTCGAATTACACCCACATTTACTTCGACATTGTTTTGCTAGTCATATGTTATCAAGTAGTGGTGATTTACGCTCAGTTCAAGAAATGTTAGGTCATAGCAATTTATCGACTACTCAAATTTATACACATATTGATTTTGATCATTTGGCCCAAGTGTACGATCAGGCCCATCCACGAGCCACTAAGCATTAAGCCGCTTTAGCTGGGTTAAGAAAGCAGAATGTAGAGATCATTTGTATTTTTTTACAAATTTGTTTAAAGGAAATCGATGAAATTACCCAATTGACCATTTTGTTCTTTGCACATTTTGTCGGCATATATAGTCTAAAAACTATAAATTTTGATTCATTTTTGAGAGTCTTATCCCTCTGACTAATAAGGTAAATAAGATAAAAAGATAATAAAAATCAATGTATAAAATAGACTTTAAAAAGAATAAAATAGGAGTTAGATATGTATAAAAATTTTTTTATGAACTGATGATTTCATTTTTTTTGCCCCGTTCCAGAAAATTGTGACTTGACCGAAATGCCAAACACATTGCAAGATAGGGTACCTAAAAAATTTTAATCGAAGAGTTAATATACTTTTCTCAACATTTACTTTTGCTAGAACAGCCGAGGATTACATGAAGGCTCTTGTTGCTGTAAAACGTGTGGTTGATGCCAACGTTAAAGTTCGTGTTAAGCCGGACAATAGTGGGGTTGACCTTACCAACGTTAAAATGTCAATTAACCCATTTTGTGAAATCGCAGTGGAAGAAGCGGTTCGCTTAAAAGAAAAAGGAACAGTATCAGAAATCGTTGTTGTTTCTATTGGTCTTAAAGAAGCTCAAGAACAAATCCGTTCTGCAATGGCTTTGGGTGCAGACCGCGGTATTTTAGTTGAAACTACTGACGAAATTGGCGCTCTAGAAGTTGCTAAAATCTTAAAAGGTGTTGTTGACGCTGAAAAACCAGAACTTATCCTTCTTGGCAAACAAGCAATTGATGATGACTCTAACCAAGTAGGTCAAATGCTTGGTGCATTATTAGGCGCTGGTCAAGGTACGTTTGCTTCTGAAGTGAAAGTGGATGGCGGTAAAGTACAAGTGACTCGTGAAATCGACGGTGGTTTACAAACTGTTGAACTTGCACTTCCTGCAATCATTACAACTGACTTGCGTTTAAACGAGCCACGTTATGCTGCATTGCCTAACATCATGAAAGCTCGTAAAAAACCGCTTGATACTAAATCTCCTGCTGATTACGGTGTTACAGCTGGTACTAAGCTTAAAACGATTAAAGTTGAAGCGCCTGCAGAACGTAAAGCTGGTGTACAAGTGAAATCTGTAGATGAGCTTGTTGAAAAATTGAAAAATGAAGCGAAAGTGATCTAATACGGAAGGATAAAATCATGAGTATTTTAGTTATCGCTGATCACAACAACCAGACACTTAACGGTGCTACTTTAAACGTTGTTGCTGCAGCTCAAAAAATCGGTGGTGATATTACTGTATTAGTTGCTGGTTCAGGCGCTCAAGCAGTTGCTGACGCTGCTGCTAAAGTTGCTGGTGTGAGCAAAGTATTACTTGCTGACAACGCTGCTTATGCAAACCAATTAGCTGAAAACGTAGCTGGCTTAGTTGCTGACTTGGCTAAAGGTTACAAATACGTTTTAGCTGCTTCTACTACAACTGGTAAGAACATTCTTCCACGTGTTGCTGCGCTTCTTGATGTAAGCATGATTACAGACATTATTTCTGTTGAATCGGCTAACACATTCAAGCGCCCAATCTACGCTGGTAACG
This sequence comes from Acinetobacter sp. 148, assembly GCF_031196675.1. Lineage (NCBI taxonomy): Bacteria > Pseudomonadati > Pseudomonadota > Gammaproteobacteria > Moraxellales > Moraxellaceae > Acinetobacter > Acinetobacter sp. 148. The sequence goes on from NZ_JAVIMT010000081.1 coordinate 20,854, forward strand.
CGATTGCAACTGTTCAATCTGACGAAGCAATCATTGTTGGTACTGTTCGTGGTACGGCATTTGATCCAGTTGCTGCGGAAGGTGGTTCAGCTGCTGTTGAAACAGTTGGCGAAGTAAAAGATGCTGGTGTTTCTAAGTTTGTATCTGAAGAAATCGTTAAACTTGATCGTCCAGAATTAACAGCTGCTCGTATTGTTGTATCTGGTGGTCGTGGTGTAGGTTCTGGTGAGAACTACCACAAAGTACTTGACCCATTAGCTGACAAGCTTGGTGCAGCACAAGGTGCTTCACGTGCAGCAGTTGATGCAGGCTTCGTACCTAACGATTTCCAAGTTGGTCAAACTGGTAAAATCGTTGCACCTGAGCTTTACATTGCTGTAGGTATTTCTGGTGCGATCCAGCACTTGGCTGGTATGAAAGATTCTAAAGTTATTGTTGCTATCAACAAAGACGAAGAAGCACCAATCAACAGCGTTGCTGACTACTGGTTAGTTGGTGATTTGAACGCTGTAGTACCAGAGTTGGTATCTAAGCTTTAATCTTTATTGATTAAAGTTAAAAACCCCTAGTTTTGAGCTAGGGGTTTTTTTGTTTTACAGTCTGAAGTTAGAAGTAAAAATTAGAAAATTTATGCTTTGGATGTTTGATTTTTATAAAATAAAATTCACATAGTTTTGATTAGGCATGAAGATAATGATTGCAGCTAAAAGAGTAGAATAATATGCAATTAAATTATACAAATATCACCAGATTGGCAGTGTAGATTCCGCACATTACAAAGCGCTTTTATGCTATAGTATACAGCTATATTTTTTTCGATTTTAGTTCACTTTCCGGAACTAAATTTTTTGCAAGATCAAGACATATAAACGGATAGAAATATCTATCTGTAAGAAGGAGTATGCATGAGCGTATCGGAAATCCGACCGATTGCCATTGAGGACGAACTCAAGCATTCATATTTAGATTACGCGATGAGTGTAATTGTATCTCGTGCATTGCCGGATGTGAGAGACGGTCTTAAACCTGTTCACCGTCGTGTGCTTTATGCCATGCACGAATTGGGCAATGACTATAACAAAGCCTACAAGAAATCTGCTCGTGTCGTTGGGGACGTAATCGGTAAATATCACCCGCATGGTGACTCAGCTGTTTATGAAACCATTGTTCGTATGGCTCAAGACTTTAGCTTACGTTATTTATTGGTTGATGGTCAGGGTAACTTCGGTTCGATCGATGGCGATAGCGCCGCGGCAATGCGTTATACCGAAGTCCGTATGACTAAGCTGGCACATGAGCTTCTTGCAGATTTAGAAAAAGACACAGTTGACTGGGAAGATAACTACGACGGTTCGGAACGTATCCCTGAAGTACTTCCGACACGTGTTCCAAACTTGTTAATTAACGGTGCTGCTGGTATTGCTGTAGGTATGGCAACTAACATGGCACCACACAACATGACAGAAGTTGTGAATGCTTGTTTGGCTTATGCTGACAATCCGAATATCTCGATTGAAGGATTGATGGAATACATTACCGGTCCTGACTTCCCTACAGGCGGTATTATTTACGGTAAATCAGGTATTGTTGATGCCTACCGTACCGGTAAAGGTCGTTTACACATTCGTGGTAAATACCATTTCGAAGAAGATGAAAAGACAGGTCGTACAACCATCGTCTTTACTGAAATTCCATATCAAGTAAACAAAGCAAGAGTTATTGAACGTATTGCCGAGTTAGTAAAAGAGAAAAAGCTTGAAGGTATTTCAGAACTTCGTGATGAGTCTGATAAAGAAGGTATGCGTATTGCAATTGACTTGAAACGCGGTGAAAACGCAGAAGTCGTTGTAAATAACTTATTCTTAAATACCCAGCTTGAAAACTCATTCAGCATCAACATGGTTTGTCTAGACAATGGACAACCAAAATTGATGAATCTAAAAGATATTATTGCGGCATTTATTCGTCACCGCCAAGAAGTTGTGACACGCCGTACCATGTTCGAATTACGTAAAGCACGTGAACGTGGTCATATCTTGGAAGGCTTGACAGTTGCCTTAGCCAATATTGATGAAATTATTGAAACCATCAAAACTTCTGCAAACCCTGCTGAAGCGCGTGAGCGTTTACTTGCGGGTGAGTGGGCAGGTGGTGGCGTTGTTGCACTACTTGAAAAAGCTGGTGCAATTTCTGTTCGCCCAGATGAAATTGAAGGTGAAGATCCAAATCGTCCATTTGGTTTAAGTGATTCAATTTATCGTCTGTCACCAACACAAGTAGGCGCAATTTTAGAATTACGTTTACACCGTTTAACTGGTCTTGAACAAGACAAGTTACATGCGGAATATACTGAAATTTTAGGTCAAATTGCTGAACTTACTGCAATTTTAAATGACTTCAACTTGTTAATGGGTGTTATTCGCGAAGAGTTGGCACAAGTTTTACAACAATATGGCGATGCACGTCGTACCGAAATTGTTGAATCTCGTGTGGATTTCTGCCGTGAAGATTTAATTCCAGAAGAGCAAGTGGTATTAACTGTTTCACAAACAGGTTATGCAAAAACTCAACCACTTTCAGACTATCAGGCACAGCGCCGTGGTGGACGTGGTAAGTCTGCAACCTCAATGAAAGATGATGACTTTATTCAACATCTGATTGTGGCATCAAACCATGCGACCGTACTTTGCTTTACCAATGTGGGTAAAGTGTACCGTCTGAAAGTATTTGAAGTTCCTCAAGCATCACGTGGGGCAAAAGGTCGTCCAATCGTGAACTTGTTACCTCTAGATGCAACAGAAACCGTAACCGCAATCTTGCCGTTAACCGAGTTCCCGGAAAACCACTATGTGTTTATGGCGACAGCTTCTGGTACGGTTAAGCGTGTTGAGTTAGAACAATTTGCAAACATTCGTTCAAATGGTCTACGTGCTATTGAACTTAATGAAGAAGATACCTTAATTGGTGTTGCGATTACTGATGGTAATCAGCAAATCATGTTGTTCTCTAACGAAGGTAAAGCAATTCGTTTTGCTGAAACTGACGTACGTGCAATGGGTCGTACAGCGAAAGGTGTACGTGGTATGCGTGTAAGCTTTGCAAGCAGCACCTTAAGTGAAGAAGATGCAGATGTAGAAAATGATGATTCAGATGATAATGATGATTCAGCAGATTCAAGTCTAGTAAGTCGCATCGTATCGCTTGTTGTTGTGCCTGAGACAGGTGAAGTACTGTGTGCGAGTGCCAACGGCTATGGTAAACGTACTCCAGTAAATGACTTCCCGACCAAGAAACGTGGTGGTAAGGGTGTTATTGCGATCAAGACAAGTGAACGTAACGGTGAGCTAGTTGGTGCAGTTTCTATTGATGAAACCAAAGAGTTATTATTAATTTCTGATGGTGGTACGCTTGTTCGTACGCGTGCTGCAGAAGTTGCAATGACAGGTCGTAATGCTCAAGGTGTTCGTCTGATCCGTTTAAGCGAAGAAGAAACGCTTGTTGGCGTAGTTTCAATTGAAGCTGTAGAAGACGAAGAAGAACTTCTTGAAGGTGAAGTAGATACGACTGAAACTGATAGCGAAGAAGCTGTATCTAATAATGAAGATACTTCTGAAGAGTAAAACGTTTTAAAATAAAAAAGGAAGCTTCGGCTTCCTTTTTTATTTCTGGTTTATTTCGAGGGATGGAAAATAAATACATCATAGTTTCTGTAATGCAAAGTTTTTACTGACGGGTCTTTAGTTGCAAAATTATGAGGTTGACTTATCACGATCAGATCTTGTTTTTGCATTAGAGCATCTTGAAGCTGCTGTTCGCTCCACAAGTACTTTTTGAGTTGCGGTTCAAATAACAAACCATCTTTAATTTCTAAAGAGGCACTATCTGAATGTACAGTATCCCATTGGTTTACGATATAAACAGGGTGCTTAAGTTGTAAAAGGAATGGAACATCATAGAAATAATAATTGTAGAAAACGATTTTTGTAGATGGGGCAATGTACTCAGCAAAATCTGTTTGGCTTACATTGTTTTTGGTATCTAAAATACGAACAGCAAATGGGACTGCACTACATAGAACAATTAAACTTATAAAAATATAGGTCAAATAGTTCAATTTCTGTTTTTTATATAGCCCCACTAACACAAGTGGAAGCACAATTAATAAGGCACCAATGAGATAAATAAATATGGCTTGGTTTTGGAAAAAGGGCTGATGTGCACGAATAAAATATGGTGTTGCACTAACGCCAATTCCAACAAGTATAGTAAATACAGGAATACCCCAAGTCTGCAATCTGGTTTTATTACTGCTTTCAAGAACCTTATTCATCACAAGCGCAAAGAAAATGGCAAGAGGCGGAACAGCAGGTAAAATATAGCCTGCTAGCTTAGAATGCGGAATAGAAAAGAAAACAGTAACAGAAACAAACCACCATACAAATAGGGCAAGTAAAGAGCATGATTTATAATCTTTAAAAATGGTTTTTATAGACGTAAATCTACTCGCAAAAAGCCATGGTAAAAAACTGACAAATAAAATCATCAGATAGAAGCACCATGGCTGTTTGTTATTAAACTCTTTTGAACTAAAACGATTAAATTGTTGATCAATAAAAAAATAGTGTAAAAATTGAGGATATTTACTTTGTACTAAGTAGAGCCACGGACTAACGATGAGTAAAAATAACAAGATAGCCAATGGATTAAGAAGAGAAGGTATTTTCTTCCATTGCTTGGTGTAAATTAACCACGGTAAAAGAATCATCCCGGGAATTAAAATCCCAATTAAACCTTTGCTTAAGAAGGCTGCTGCACCAGCGATATAACCTAAAAATAAAATAGATTTCCGTGCATAAATAGTGAAGTCCACAAAACATAAAACACTAATGGTGATCCAAGAGGCGAGCAGTAAATCATGGTTAATGTATTGGCTACTACCAAAAAAAAGCAGGTTAGTAGCTAAAATAATAACGGTAAGTTGTGCAACGCTTTCTGAAATATGCTTTTTTACGAATAAAAATAGACCGACTAGCATGAGTGTAGCGGCTAAAACGGGTACTAAACGTAACACCCATACATGCACACCCAAAAGCTCCATAAACATTGAACTTAACCAATGTAGTAAAGGAGGCTTATGCATGAAAGGTAAACCATCGATTCGTGGAGTTAACCAGTCTCCAGATTCGAACATAGTACGGCTAATATCTCCATAGCGACCTTCGTCTGGTACAGATAAGGGCCTAATCCAAGATAAAACAAATAGCCAAATCGGTAAGAATATTAATAAAAATTTGGAACTACGAAGCCATTGCTGCATACATAATCCTTAATGTTGGAATGCAAAAAAACGGTTAAGTAAAAAAGTCACCATAGATGTCAGAACAATTGCAGTACACACTAAGGTTGAAATAGGTACGTTAAAATAGAGGCTTGAAAGTAAAAGAAAACTTTCATTAAATAAAAAACCTAAGCCGGCAACCAACGTGAATTTTGGGAGAGTCTGCCGATGCGTAAGATGTTGCGCTTTAAACGTAAAAACGCGGTGCCCAAAATAGCTCACCCAATAGGCGAGTAGAAAAGCGCATAAATTGGCATATTGCAGTGCAACATGTTTCTTAAATAGAAGCATGGCTACACTATAATGAGTAAGTGCTGCTGCGGTTCCTGTAGTAGTAAACCGCGCAAGCTGAAGAATATGAGCAAACATTAGAAACTAGAGAACGTATTTTCTTGGTGGGTGATTGAATGTTCCTGCTTAGTACGAGAATGTTCGGTAGAAATAATATATTTTGGGCGGTTTTTAACTTCAGCATAAATGCGGCCAATGTATTCACCTAAAATTCCAATGAATAACAATTGAATGCCACCTAATAGCGTCATACCTGCCGCAAGTGTTGCCCAGCCCGGAATGGAAATTCCCTCAATCAAAGTTTTAATGATAATCCACACTCCGTAGCTCATCGCACCTAAGGCCAGAATTGCACCTAAGTAAATACATACGCGTAAAGGTAAATCAGAAAAACCCGTTAAACCTGACATGGCCAAGTTAAAAAGAGATTTTAAGTTGAAGCTAGAACGGCCATGTTGACGTTCTTGCTCAGAAAAATTAATGCCTATACTTTTAAAGCCAACCCAAGCATATAGACCTTTCATATAACGATTTTTTTCTGGTAACTGTTTGATGGCTTCAACAACTTTTGCATCAAGAAGTCGGAAATCTCCAGCACTTTCTGGAATATCAATAGGTGAACTTAAGTTTAAAATACGGTAATAAGCTTGGGTTAGAACACGTTTAAGCCATGATTCGGTTGTACGATTACGAATACCATAGACCATGTCATAACCATTTTTCCAAAGATTAATCATGGTTGGAATTGCTTCAAATGGATGTTGAAAATCAGCATCAATCAGTAGAGCAACTTCACCAGTCACATGGTCTAAACCAGCACTTAAAGCTGCTTCTTTGCCAAAGTTCCGTGAAAGCTCCAGCACAACTAAAGGATAATCCTCAATCATTGTTTGTAAAATTGGAATGGTATCGTCTTTACTTCCATCATCTACCACAATAATTTCATAGCTAAGATTTTGCTGTTTTAGACTATTTGCCAAAGCAGGAATAAAGGTTTTTAAATTCTCTGCTTCGTTGTAGGCTGGAACAACGCAGGATAAAAAGGGTTTTATATTCATTGCATTGCCCCTAGTCTGGTGAGCTGGATACCGTATTGTTGACAATCAAGTTGGAACTGAGCCGAACTGAAGTATTGATATTCTTGAATTCGGGCGTGTTGAATTGGATCTTGATCATTTGATTGTGCAAGTGCTGGATGGCACATAATCAGTAAATGGTCTTTTGCATTCGCAAGCCAATATTGATTGAGTTCGCCATAATTGGTCAGTTTGAAATCATAGATGCCAGCAAATTGGCCATTTTGATTAAAGTGATATGTCTGGCAAGCTTTTGCCAAAGAGTTAGAACCTAATGCTGAGAGCATACGAGTTTTAAAACGGTAATGAGGGGGATTGATCGGCTGTTGTAAATTTCGAATCCAACCCGTAAATTTTTTCTCTTTTAGTAATTGCAGCAAAATATCACGTATAAATGGAAATTGATGAATGTGTTGATGACCATCTATAAAGTCAGGTTGTTTTCCTAATACTGAAACAAATAAGTCCCATTGCTCCTCAATACATTGAGTGATTAATTCGCGATTAAGACTTGCAGACCATGCTCGGACTATAAGCATAGGTAAGGGAAAAAACAGATTACCCGAAGCGAAAGCATGGGTAAGATTTAAATGTAAACCGATATCAACTCGATCACTAAACGGTTTTAATTTGGCAGCAGCAGTTTCCCATAAATCAGATTGGGTCATACATGAGGTGGCTTGAAGCGCACCTTGTTCAATAAGTTGAATAATTGCGTCAGATATTTCTGCATTCATTGCAAAGTCATCTGCGCAATAGCACACCTTTGCCATATCTAAATTCCACCATAGGGCAGGGTTACAGAATTATTCTGCTTAGCTGCTGAAAAACTATACGTTTTTAATATGGAGAAATTTCCTTAATTCCAACTTAAAGTTTTCTTAAGGTTTTATGACAATTGATGTAAATTAATTATTTGAATTTATTTAATTTTTTATAAAATTTAAGTCAATTTTTTTAAGAAATAAGCTTTAACTATAAGATTTTATAGTAAATAAAAATATAATCTGTACACTTTAATTAGCCTATAAATAAGTTTATTTAGATACTTTTAAACGTGAATAGGCAGTAATTAAAAATATAACCCCAATAGTCGCAAGAAAAATTAATTTCGGGGCCACGACATTTAAAGGCACGCCCATTTGATTAAGTTGTACAAACATCTGTACGGCGTGTGTAGAGGGTAAACACCAAGCAAACCATTGCAACCATTCAGGCATGGCTTGATGAGGCCAGGCGGCACCAGTTAATAAGAAAAGAGGAACTGAGCTAAATACAATAATATGTCCGGCACGTTCCGGTATATCTAAAAGTGAGCCAATCAGCATACCTAAACCAATTACACAGCTAATAAAAATAGGAACAGCGACTAGCAAACCGACAAAGTTTCCACCGTGTGGATAGTCATTGAACCACAAGGTAAAACCAAAAAGATAAAAACTTCCTAAACAACCAATTGTAAAGATACTGGCAAAAATTCCTGCAAAACGAATAGGGGTAATTTTTTCATGTTGTTCGCGGTAACTTGCAACCAGCATGGCCAGACCTAACACAATTGTTTGGTGAATAATAAGTGATGCAACTGCAGGAAAAATATAACTACCGTAGCCTGAAAGCGTATTAAATAAAGGCATTTGGTGAATAGAAAGAGCAGGCTGGAAGTGTGTACGTTGTCCAAACCTTTCAATATATTCCTTTAAGGTTGCTTCAATAGAAGTGGCAAGACCTAACCCAATTTCTTTAGTTTTTAAAAAGTTGGTTGTGCTTAAGTATAAGCCGATTCCGCCAGTTTCTCCGCGGCGTAAGCTCTGCGTTAAATTGCTTGGTAAAAGTAAAATACCATCGGCTTTTTGTTCGCGGACCATTTGTTCAGCTTCAAGAAAATTAGCAGTGACATCAACAATTTTAACGTGAGGGCTATTGGCTGTTTGGCCAATGACTTGAGAAGTTAAAAGACTTTGTTCTTCATCAACAATGACGATTGGAATTGATTCTGCGCGCTCAGCTTTATAGGCTGTCGGATAAAAAAAGCTATAAAGAATGACGGATAAAATAAGTGTTGTGAAAACTGAACTGTTACTCACAATATCTTTAAATGTTTGAACGTAAGCCTTTAAAAATTCCTTCATGGTGTTGCTCCTTGAACCAGTTTTTTAAGCAGCAAACAACTTAAAAAGAAATAAATAAGGCAGTAGCCAATAAGTATTAAGAAAGGAGACATCGAAATGAAAAGTGGACTTCCAATCACCCATTGTTCGGTCTGGAGCTTTGCATAAGGGGTGTACGGAATAATCAGTGACCAAAATTTAGTGAAAATCGGTGCATTATTTAATGGTAGAGTAACGCCTGCAAAACTTAAAGAAGATCCGCCATATACTGCAATAAAACCAAAAGTTTTACTTAAATTTTTGGTCGCGAGAATGACGGTACTACTAATTAAAGCATAAGAAAAATAAAGCAAGAACTGAGCAGCTAATAAGAAACTTAGTGAACCTGCTACAAACCAGCCTCGAATTTCAACCAGCCAAAACATCCATAACCAAGTCCAGAAACAGAAAATAAAGCTATACAGCAAATTTTTAGCCAATAAGCCTTGAATAAAACTCTCTCGGTTCACCCACTGTGTTAGTGTGCCGCGTTTAATTTCTTGTCCAATGGCAAATGCCACACAGCAACATAGTAATAAATGTAATACGGCTGGAACCATGAAGGGTTCTAAATAGAACTCATAGCTCATGCTTGGATTATAAAGCGTTGAAATTTTGACGTGTGCTGTAGGTACATCTAAATAGGGAATATTATTTGCAAGATAATTCTGGCCAGCATAGTCTGCTAAAGCATTGAGAGTGCTGACTAACATCGCCGAGGAAATCGTGTTCCCGACACTAAAAAAAGATTGGTTAAAAGCAATACTGATTTGAGCATCTTGAGCTTTCACAAAACGTTTTTCGGCACCATCCGGAATAAAAACATAACCCCATATTTTGGTTTCATTGAGTAATCTCTCGGCTTCACTTGAGCTTGTAGTAATTGTTTTTACATCGACTGTATGATTTAGCGAAAGATACTTTCCAATATTACGGCTCAGTTCACTCTGGTCTTGATCAATAATGGCAATGGGTAAATGTTCAGCTTTACCTGCATAAAACATGCTGCTAAACAAAAAAATGATAAAAGCAGGGATGAGTGTCACCATACACAAATCCCATTTATTGCTTTTTAAATAGTTTAGTTCACGTAATATGCTGGCAAACATGTTTTATTTTTCTTCTTTAATTTTAAATAGAACACTCATGCCCACTTTTAAGTCTTTGACAGGACGCTCAGGCACCAAATGTAATTTAAAACTACGAATGTCATAACCACCGGTCTGACGTGTGGTTTTAATGGTGGCAAATTCGCCTTCGGCATCAATATTTTTCACTTTAAACATCACACTTTGATTCAGCGCAGGAATAAAACCTTCCAGTGTTTTGTTTTTATAAACAGAAGCGTATTGGTTTTCACCGACATTTAAACTAACCCACAAATCATCATCTTCTAAAATGCTGACAACAGGTACACCCATAGCAACGAGTTCAGAAGGTTTGCCATAAGTTTTTGAAACTGTACCTGAAATAGGAGCGAGTAAACGAGTTTCTGCCTCAAGTGCTTGAGCTTCACTTACCGCGGCTTTTGCAATCTCAACTTGTGCATCCGCTGTAGATTTCTGCTGACTGGTACTTCCGCGCTTTGCTCGAGCATATTGTTGATAAGCTGCTTCACTTAACTCTTGAGCAGAAGTCTGTGCGGCTAACATCTCATCTCGTCTTTGACGAGAAATAACACCTTGTCTATATAAATTTTCTCCACGTTGATAAGTGGTTTTAGCAAGGTTTGCCTGTGCTTTCATACTCTGCCAATTGGCATAAAGAGTATCAATATTTTCCTGTTGAGAGCCTCGGTCTACCGTAGATTGAAATGCCAAAGCTGATTGTAGGGTGGCTAAAGCTTGTTGTTTTTTAGCTTCTATTTCAGGGCTGACTAAACGAACAAGGGGCTGACCTTTGGAAATTTTCTGGCCCTCTTGCACATAAATTTCTTCAATACGGCTCGGAACCTTAGTACTGACATGAACTGTTTCAGCCTCAACTCGGCCTTGTAATTCAATAGGCTTAGGTTGATAGCTTTTCCACAAACCAAAAATGATTAATCCTAATAGAGCAATAACCACGACCGCAATAATTAGTTTAATTTTCGAATTTTTAGGAGGTTGAGAATCACTTTTACTCGTTTTTACTTCTTGAGTATTGTCGGTTTGAGTATTTTGCTGATTTTGGTGAGTTTCTGCCGTACCCGCAACAGGAGAATTTTGTTCTGAATGAGCTGAGTCTTGATTCATGTTATGCCCCCATTAGCGAATATAGTCAGTGTGTGGTTGAGTCACATAAGCTTTAAACTGGTCCATAGAACCATGGCTTTGCAACAGAGTTGCGAGCGACATGACATATTTATAAGCATTTAAAGCCATTTCTGTTTTTAAAGCACTTAATGCATTTTGTGCATCGATCACTTGAGTCGCTGTACCCATGCCTTCTCGGAAAGAAAGTTCCTGAATACGTAGGTTTTCTTGAGCTGCGCTGATATTCCTTTGTAATAGCGTATGACTTTGCTGTGCTGAATTGAGCTCGTTATAAGACTTATTCAATAATGCTTCAATCTCTTGTTTAGTTCGTTCAGTCATGAGTTCTGAAGCATAACGTTTTAACTCGGCAGCATGAATATTCTTATTTTTATCTACGCCAGAAAAAAGATTGTATTTTGCCATAACACCTACAATCCAGTTTTCATTTTCATCGAGTGAATACTCACCAAAAGCGAAAAGACTCGGTTTTTTTGCTGCTTGTTGAGCCTGAATATTTGCATTTGCCAATTGAGTGTCTAACTGCATTTTTTGCACAAGGCTAGATTTTTGAGAGTAACTGCTTAAAAGAGATTCTAACGATTGGCTACGAACAGTATTTACAAAAAGAGGAGTACTTAAATCAGCATTATTTTGCTGGTGCAAAAGATTGTTTAAATTAAATTGGCTAGCATTCAGATTTGCCTGCGCATTTTGTAGAGTTCGTTCGGCATTGTTACGAGCAACTTCAAACTGCATACGTTGCCCTTTACTAATAAAACCTTGCTGTTCGAGCTTTAACGCATTGCTGTAATGTTTTTGCATTGCATTAAAGTTAAATAGACTACTTGCAACCAGTTGTTGTTGTAATTGCACATTAAAATAACTTTGTACGACTTCGAAGCGCTGGATATCTTGTTGTTGTTGGCTTGAAAGCTCGGAGCGTTGAGCCTGAATGTTAGCTATTTTTTTTGCACTAGTCGTTAAGCCCCCTGTGTAGAGCGGCATCACCACTGAAATAGATGGTCGGACTACTTGGTCTTCTACAGTCAAATTAGCGTAGTCAGGAAAACGATTTATACCGTCATGTATGATTTGGTTTGAGCCTTCCTGAACTTGACCTAAAACATCTGATGGAATGACATTGTTCCACTGGGATAATTTATCATTGAGTCCTTGGCTTAAATCATTTTCAAGTTTTTGTTTAAAAGAGCCTAAGGGTACATCTGTTTCGCTATGAAAAGCATATGCTCTCACATTTAAATCAACTCTGGGGAGTCCTAAACCTTTTACCGCTTCGGCTTCTAACTGAGAGGCTTGTTGTAATGCTTGGTTGGCTTGAGTGCTGTATGAGCTTTTTAAAGCCTGTTGTTCTGCTTCAGCATAACTTAAACTTTGCGCATAAATAGGCGTTGCAATTAATACTCCCAATACCAACGCAAGGTAATTGGGTTTAAACAAAAAAGGACGTTTAGACTGTCGATATTGATGTGTTGGCATTTTATATAACAATTTTTGATCATCCCTTATAGTTTAAATTTCTTGTTATTAAATTCAATTATCATATTGTTTATTATACAATTGTATAAAAGCACAAAATGATTTTGAGTTTATTTTTGCTTGATGGAAAATCATACAGCAAGTTTTTATATGTTCATCACAGTATGGGAAACTATATTCACAAGTCAAGTTGAACTTTATTTAATAAAACTTATAAAAAAATAAGTGAAAGCAATGAAATAAATAAAATAGTTATTGAAAAAATAGGCATAAACACGCCCTAGCATTGAAATATTTACTAGAGAAGCTGCTGCAACCTTAAGCAATCTGTGGTTAAATGCCTTTTTTTATTGTGTTTCACTTTTACAAGGGAAAAATCATGCGCGCGTACAATTTCTGTGCTGGTCCTGCTGCATTACCTACTGCCGTTTTAGAAAAAGCTCAACAAGAATTGTTGGATTGGCAAGGTAAGGGCCTATCCATCATGGAAATGAGTCACCGTAGTGCTGACTATGTTGCTGTTGCGGAAAAAGCTGAAGCAGATTTGCGTAAGCTCATGAATATTCCTGAAAACTATAAAGTGCTATTTTTACAAGGTGGCGCGTCATTACAATTTTCAGCAATTCCTTTAAATCTGCTTGGAAAAAATAACAAAGCAGATTATATCCATACTGGCATTTGGTCTGAAAAAGCTTTAAAAGAAGCAAAACGTTATGGCGATATTAATGTTGTAGAAGCTGGTATTAAAGTAGACGGTAAGTTCGCCATTTCTGAGCAAAGCGACTGGAACTTATCTGACGATGCAGCTTATGTCCATTATGCCGATAACGAAACAATTGGCGGTTTACAGTTTGCTAGCGTTCCTGATGTTAAAGCACCACTGGTATGTGACTTCTCATCAAGCATTTTATCTGCTCCACTTGATGTTTCGAAATTTGGTCTCATCTATGCAGGTGCGCAAAAAAATATTGGTCCTGCTGGTTTAACAATTGTTATTATCCGTGATGACTTACTGGATCAAGCTAAAGCAGAAATTCCAAGCATTTTAAAATATGCTGATCAAGCCAAGAATGGCTCTATGGTAAATACACCATCGACTTATGCTTGGTACTTGTCTGGTTTAGTATTTGAATGGTTACTAGAGCAGGGTGGGGTAGATGCTATCCATAAAGTTAACCTTGAAAAAGCTCAGTTACTCTATGGTTATATCGATTCAAGCGACTTTTATAATAACCCGATTGCCATTCCAAATCGTTCAATTATGAATGTACCATTTACTTTGGCAGATGAAGCTTTAGAAAAGCAATTCTTGAAAGAAGCTGAAGCAAATCACTTATTGAACTTAGCAGGTCACCGCTCAGTAGGTGGTATGCGTGCAAGTATTTATAACGCTGTACCATTAGAAGGCGTTCAGGCGCTTATCCGCTTTATGGATGATTTTGCTAAACGTAATGGTTAAATTATAAAATGAATAAAGCCCTCAAAAAGAGGGCTTTATTTTTATATAAATGATCAATTAAAAAGGCATAAAACCAAATTGATGTATCATAATTGCGGCTAAGAACATACCCAAAACGAAAAAGCAAAACGCACCAGTATCGACCCTTATACGTGGGTTACTAGTTTGAATGAGGCTGGTGGTTTGTTCAGGTATAATCTTCATTCAATAGCCTAATTTTTAAAATATTAGTGAAATTCAATTAGTTTCACTATTTTTAGCATAAATATTCGCCTGAATCCAGATATTGCCACGAATATATTCGCCAATATTAAAGTTTTTGTACAAATCATTTTTTGTAGCAATGCGCACTAATATGGCAGGAAGGTTGTCTTCTAAAACTAAAGTGACATCATAAAGGGTATATTCTGCACCCATAAATGACATTGAAGTTTTACCGACAATATTACCTTGGAACCAAGCTTCATCTTCTTGACCAAGATTTTCTCCATATAAATATGCAACCATTTTAGAAAAATCAACCGTTACAGGTTCTTGATCTTCTTTAGTTTTTGGTTGCCATTCATTAATCAGTTCTTGTAGGTTTTCGGGTGCAATTCCATTATGTTCAGTTAAAATCGCATTTAATGCACGGTGATGTTTAATTGACGCTGGATCATCTACGACAATTGTTTCTCCCGCAGGCACTGATTCTAATTCATAGGCCCATGCATTAAATTGGACTTGATAAGTTTGGGTTTTGTCATATTGGCAACGATTAACGCTAAATAAATTATCAAATGCATAAATCGTTGTACTTTTATTTAATTTTAAACTTAATACCGCTTGAGTAGCAGAGTCACAAGTAATGATGCGCTCAATTTGGGCATTATATTGATAAGGACTATCAAAACTCGGGAAGGCAGTTTTTAAAGCGCGAGGTTTTTGATTTTCAACTGCAATAATTTGATTAATAGTGACCTTCTGACCTTGTGGGCCTTGAATGAGCCAAAAAGATTGATCCATTTCGTCTTCATTTTGGCATAAACCCATTGGCATTACAGGAGCATCAAGCGCTAGTCCAAGCCATTTTGGTACATCTGTCTCTGGACGGGAAGTCAGTAGATTCCAATGCTCTCCATGACTACCAAAATTTTGGTCGTTTACCGTAACAACTTCTGGACTGTTTTGATTTTTCATAGGTACGATTGATGTTGGGTTTATCTCACTTGATATATTAAATCGAGGGTAATTGCTATTTTTCAAGTCAACATATGTAAATTCTCTTGTAAAAGCACGTATTTAGTTATTAAAAAGTTCTCCATCTAGCAAAACATGTGTTGTTAAGAGTGCATATAAATAATCATTAACATATTGTTCAAATTAAATTTAGAAAACAAGTTTTATATTTAGCGCTATTCTCTAATGAAATGCATCTGTTAGACTTATATTTTTAGTGGAAATAGAGAATAACGTGCTGCCATTCAAGTTGTGGGTAGACGCAGATGCATTACCTAAAATTTTGCGTGAAGTCATTTTAAGAGCTTCGGATCGTTATCAATTAGAAGTGATTTTTGTAGCCAATCAAAATGTCGGTATTACTCCTTCAGTACGTATTAAATCTCTGCAAGTTTTAAGTGGGGCCGATCAAGCCGATCAGGAAATTGTGAATCGTATGTCTGAAAATGACATTGTCATTACGCAAGATATTCCGCTCGCAGCTCAAGTTATTGAGAAAGGTGGTATTGCGATTCACCCACGTGGTGAGGTGTATACCACAGCGAACGTAAAAGCACGTTTGCACTTACGTGATTTTATGGATACGTTGCGCGGCGCAGGTGTACAGACGGGTGGTCCACCACCTATTTCAGAACGTGATAAGCGCGAATTTTCTAGCGCACTCGACCAAACGATTTTAAAGCAAAAACGTAAAACTGCTTAGTGAGCCTCTTATGCCATCCCAAACCAACTTGGCTTCAACTTATGTCTTGCTTGTATTTATCTGGGCAACGACACCTTTAGCCATTGTATGGAGCGTATCTGACTTACATGTCATGTGGGCCTTACTGTTACGGTTTTATATAGCTTTGCCTCTGTCGGTTATTGTTTTACTTGTTCTAAAAACTTCTTTTCCAACTCATAAGCAAGCTTTACATAGTTATTTTGCAGGGTCTTTTAGTTTAATCGGCTCGCAAATTTTTACCTATGCTGCGACCCAATATTTAAGTTCTGGCATGATTGCCTTGATGTTTGGTCTAGCACCCATTATGGCTGGGTTGATTGGTCGTTTTGCTTTTGGTCAGCATCTTTTTAAATTGCAGTGGCTAGGTATGGCTGTTGCTGTTTGTGGACTAGCGATCATTTGTTTAAATGGTTCAAATCAACATGTGCATCCATTTGGCATTGTCTTAATGTTGGTCAGTGTTTTTGTTTATTCATTTTCTATATTTTGGGTAAAGAAAGTGAATGCCAAAATTCAGCCAATGGCTCAAGCGACCGGTTCGATCTTGGTTTCTTCAATTTTGGCAAGCTGCCTTATTCCATTTATTTGGCAATATGCACCGACTCATTTACCACAAGCTAAATCTTTATTTGCATTAATTTATACAGTTCTGATGGCTTCACTTGTGGCTATGTTCTGTTATTTCAAACTTGTTCAGAATATAAAACCAACCACTTTATCGTTAACGACAGTCATTACACCAATGCTAGCAATGATCATTGGAGCTGTTTTAAACCATGAACAATTGTCGATTATGGTTTTTGTGGGAGCTTTCATTATCTTATTTGGTCTATTTCTATATTTTTATAAAGACATTCAAGCAAATCGTAATTTTGCTCAACATATTAAGTCTAAGTAGGAGAAGATGAGGGTAATTTGTTGAGCTTATTCATTAAATTGTTCTAATTCGTAGCTAAATGCATGATCAAATTGATCTCATATCTTAAGTAGTAGAAAATAGCGCAGCAATATAATATTAGGATTGTTAAGGATAGATCAGAACTTACTGATTTTTAAGCCTTAATACAGCATCTAACGATATGGCTAAATAAGAAGTGTGAATGGACACTTCTCTTTTTCCATCAATGACCTTGGATTTAGAAGGTATGTTTAAACCAATCTCACTGTATATAGGGTTGAGATATACTCGCGCTCGACGCAGTAATCATTTTATTTCTTTTATTGCATTGGTTTCGATGGTCGGTTTGACACTTGGTGTCGCTGTACTAATTACGGTACTTTCTGTAATGAACGGTTTCGACCGCGAATTAAAAAATCGTGTTTTGGGAATGGTACCGCAAGCGACAGTTTCATCGACGCAAATCCTTACGGATTGGCCTGAACTGGTTAAACGAGTTGAAAATCATCCCCACGTGACAGGAGTTGCACCTTTTACCCAATTGCAAGGTATGTTAACTGCTCAAGGGCAAGTGGCAGGTATTATGGTGACGGGTATTGATCCTAAATATGAAAAGAATGTCTCTATCATTCAAAACCATATTGTTGCCGGTAGTCTCGACTCACTTAAAAAAGGTGAATTCGGTATCGTACTTGGTAAAGACATGGCCGATTCGCTTGGCTTACGTTTAAACGATAGCGTGACATTGGTTTTACCTGAAGCGACTCCATCTCCAGCTGGTGTTGTACCTCGTTTTAAACGCTTTAAAGTGGTGGGTATTTTCAGTGTAGGTGCTGAAGTTGACTCGATGGTTGGATACATTGCTTTATATGATGCTTCAACCTTATTGCGTTTACCTGATGGCGCTCAAGGCGTTCGTCTAAAATTAGATGACATTTTTGCCGCTCCTCAAGTTGCCGATGACATTGTGAAAAATTTACCAAGCAATTTCTACGCAACCAACTGGACTTATACACATGGCAACTTATTTAATGCCATCCAAATGGAAAAAACATTAGTTGGTTTATTGCTTGTACTGATTATTGTAGTTGCTGCATTTAACATTGTTTCGTCTTTAGTTATGGTCGTGACTGACAAAAAATCAGACATTGCAATTTTACGTACTTTAGGTGCATCGCCATCTATGATTACTAAAATCTTTATGGTGCAAGGTACGGTTATTGGTGTGATCGGTACAGTTGCGGGTACGGTTTTAGGGGTTATTCTGGCACTTACGATCAGCGATATTATTTCTTGGTTTAATAATGTTCTCGGACTTAATCTGTTCGATGCCTATTTTGTACATTACTTACCTTCTTACTTAAGATGGCAAGACGTGACAATTATTGTGATTGTTTCTTTACTCTTAAGTTTCTTGGCAACTATTTATCCGGCGCTTCGTGCAGCCAAAGTTCAACCTGCCGAGGCATTGCGTTATGAGTAAAGTCGTTTTAGAAGCAAAAGATATTTATAAACATTTTGATGACGGTAAATCTAAGGTTGAAGTCATTAAAGGTCTCTCTTTGCAAGTGGAAGCAGGGCAGTTTGTATCTATTGTCGGAGCAAGTGGTTCAGGTAAAAGTACTTTGTTGCATGTACTTGGTGGCTTAGATCAGCCGACTAAAGGACAGGTATTTTTGAATGGTCAGCGCTTTGATAATTTAGGTGAAGCGGAACGTGGCTTTCAACGTAACCAATACTTAGGTTTTGTTTACCAGTTCCACCATTTATTACCTGAATTTACTGCTCTTGAAAATGTAGCAATGCCTTTAATGCTTCGAGCAGACAGTCAATATAAGTCGGTAAAGGCACAGGCTGAATATTTGCTAGATCGAGTTGGGCTATCTCATCGTATGGACCATAAACCAGGTGAACTTTCAGGTGGTGAGCGTCAACGTGTTGCACTTGCTCGTGCATTAGTGACTAAGCCTGCGGTAGTACTAGCTGATGAGCCTACGGGTAACCTAGATCGTAAAACAGCAGTAGGTATTTTCGAGTTGCTCACCGATCTTAAGAAAGAACTAAACATGGCAATGTTAATTGTGACCCATGATGAGCAATTAGCTCAGGCAGCAGATTCAATCTTGCATATGGAAGATGGGCTGTGGGTAAACGGTTCTTAAAAAATTGTCATTAAATCACATTGTTAAAGCCCACTGAGTTGGGCTTTAATTTTGCCCCTAAAATGATAATGACTAGATTTTTAAATGTTTAAGATTATTCTATTGGGGTGGATTGGCGGTATTGCATTGATGGGAATAGATTTCCCTTTAATCATGCAATATGAAAAAGTGGGCGAGGCTCTACTGTTACTTGCCTTTATTTTTTATCTTTATAAACGACCAATGTTCGTTGATCGACCATTTTTAAAGGCAGTGTTTTGCTTATTATGTACAACAAGTCTTTTTATGGTTGGTTACCACTATGCTGAAAAAGCACTGATTGAACGATTAGAACAAAGAGAAACGGATACCCGAAATCTCGACATTATTGTTTATATAAACCGTTTAAGTGAAGAAAAAGATAATAAGGTTCAACAAACTGCACAAGTTCTAAATCTTTCTAAAGAACCGGTGAATTGGTTGCTATATTTAAAAAGTAATAATCAAAATTTATTAAAGAATAATCAGAATCTTGAATTAGGTCACTATTATCGAATATCTGGAAAAACAAGACCTGCGCATAGTTATGCCACCCCAGGAGCTTTTGATCAGGAAAAGTGGTTTATTCAGCGAAATATTATGTCTGGTTTTAACGTGAGATATATTGAGCCTTTAAGTCTCGATGAAATCTATCGATTGGGCTATCAGCAACATTTAAAAGAACAACAGTCTTTTTTCAATAGTTTTCGTTTAAATATAGAAAAACTTCGCTTAACTTTTAGGCAAATATTAAACAGCTCATCTTTACAGCAAAAGGGTTTAATTTTAGCTTTGCTGACAGGTGATGAAAGTCTTTTATCAGATGAAACTCAACTACAGTTCAAACAATTAGGAATTAGTCATTTATTGGCGATCTCAGGCCCACATGTGCTCATTTTTGCCATTATGTTATCTTGGGCATGTCATCAATTTATTAGTCGTTATTATCCTCAAATTTATTTATGGAAACCGAAACAGGTTTTGATGGCTGTACCATGCTGCCTTGGTGTTTTAATTTATACTGCATTTGTAGGTTTCGAAATTCCTGCACTACGAACATTATTATCAGCATTTATATTTATTGGTTTTCTATTATTAAAACAACCTATTAAACCTTTTACATTACTCGTATATAGTGCAAGTCTACTGTTGCTAATGGACCCGTTTAGTGTGCTTTCTGCAGGTTTTTGGCTGTCTTATGGGGCATGTTTTATTTTATTAAGAATTTACCAAACTATAGCGCAGCTACCTGAGCAACATTTTTTGAGTCTGAGTTCAAAAATGATTTTTATGAGTAAGGTGTTAATTGAATCTCAAGGCAAAATATTTATTGCATTGAGTCCTTTAACCTTACTTTTCTTTCAACAAATTTCTTGGGTTGCTCCATTAACCAATATTATTGCCGTGCCTATTGTTGGGGGTGTTATTGTCCCTTTAAACATCATGGCTGCTTGCGCATGGTTTGTAATAAAACCATTTGGAAATATACTTTTTCATTTCAATGATATGTTGCTCAGCATATTGCTGAGTTGTTTGGGCTTATTAGAAAAACTCTCTTTAACATTACAAGGTATAAGCTTGACGCCACTGTCTTTATTAGCGATTAGTTGTGCCATTATTATTTTATTTTTACCTAAAGGAATTCTGCCCAAAACTTGGGGAATATTATGTTGTTTACCCTTAGTTATTATGAACAAAACGAGTCAGCAAATTCAGCTTAATATTTTAGATGTTGGCCAGGGGCAGGCTATTTTTCTACAACATCCCGAACAAAACTGGTTAATTGACACAGGCGGTTCTTACGATGAAAAAATATTTAGTATTGGACAAAATGTTGTAGTGCCTTTTCTACGTCAGCAAGGCGTAAGACAACTAGATCATGTTGTGCTATCCCATCTTGATCAAGACCATAGTGGCGCGTTTCCTCTTATTCAACAAGAGATTCCTGTAAAGCAGCTTATTTCGAATGAACAATTACCAAATGATTTAAAGCAACCATTCCAATATTGCTATCAAGGGCAAGAATGGCATTATCCTGAGTTAGATATTCAAATTTTATGGCCTAAAGAAAAAGATCTGGCTTTTGTTGCTTCTAATCAGAATCAATATTCTTGTGTTGTATATCTTCAATTTAAAAAAGTTGGTGGTTACCAAAATTTTCTTATTATGGGCGATGCAGGATGGGAAGCTGAATACGAGTTATTAAAAGATTATCCTAACTTGAAGATAGATGTGTTAGTGCTAGGGCATCATGGAAGTAAGCATAGTTCGGCTTATGATTTCTTGGCGACCTTAAAACCTAAACTGGCCATTGCATCGGCAGGGTTTGATAACCGTTATGGCCATCCTAGCCAAGAAGTTATAGCACGTTTAAAAGCTCTACATATTCCGCTAAAAAGTACTGTGGAACAAGGGACCTTAAATTTTGTATTGGAAAATCACAAAATAGTTTTACATGACCGACGTTTGGATAGGCTCTGGTTGAGTAGAGGTTTTTAAAGCTTCTGCTTTGAGCCTATCTACAATTTTAAGTGCTTCTGTCGGATCGATATTATAGATATTGTCTAAAGCAGGGTTCGCTTTAAAACGTTTATAGCTCCAGTGATAGTGTTCTGGATATTGATAAATGAGTTGCTCAATCGCTTGATGGATGACATACGTTCCATCGTCCGCAGTGCCTTCATAGATTTTCTCATCCATTGGCTCGATATGCATGGTAAAGCCATCGTTTTCATTACGGATCGCATAAAGAAACAGAGCTTTTGCTTTAGTTTTCTGGATGAGTTTTGCGCTTAAATTACTTGAAGCAAGTGGAACACCAAAATAGTTCACCATATCTCCACCCACATTAGGGGTATGATCCGGCAAAATTACTGTCGTTTCACCTTGCTTTAATGCTTTAAAAATTTGTCTTACACCGCTTTCATCGGTAGGGACGAGATTCGCTTGTTCACGGCTACGGGCTTCTCGCACAAAACGGTCTGCATCAGCATTTTTAACGGGTTTATATAAAATGGTCATTGATGTGAATTGAGCACACCATGCATTCATGACTTCCCACGTACCAAAATGTGGAACAATAAGAACTACACCTTTTTTTGCAGCCAATGCTTCATGAAAAAAATGTTCACCTTCAATACGGTGAATGCGTGAGATATTTTTACTATTTGATGAGCCCCAAATACTTAAAAACTCAAAATATGAAGTTAATTCGTTTCTTACAGCTTTTTCTGTAATCGCTATACGCTGCTGAGGTGTTAAATACGGAAGCGCAATTCTTAAGTTAAGCTCAATACTTTTTGATGTTCTAGTAATTTTTAGAGTATTTACAAGTCCTGCTAACAGACGAGCAAGAAAACGCCCAAATTGAATGGGTTGGCGGCTAAATGTTTTGAGTAATTGATAGTTCATGCTTTTTGAATCTGGTCTAGTCATCTATAGCAGTAAGTAAGGAAGAAACAACAAGTAAAAAAAGACAAAAATATTATAAATGAAATCATATTATTTAGACAGTTTTTATCAAATCAACGTATATAATGACATCATTTCGATTGATTTGGATTGGAATTTTATGTCCGATTGGCCACCAAAACCACAAAATGAACCTATAACCCCTAAACAGAACGGACCGGAATGGCAAATCCTTGAGAAAGCTGTACTGGCTTCTGTAGAAGAACAACGCCGTAGTCGTCGCTGGGGTATATTCTTTAAAACACTTACTTTTATTTATCTATTGTTCATTATCGTCTTAATGGGCAAAGGCTGTTCGACCACTAAAGATGGCTCTACAGCAAGTAGTAGCAGTGCTCACCTTGCAGTGGTTGATATTATTGGAACTATTGATGCTTCAAGCAATCAGGCTGTGAATAGTGAAGATACAAACAAAGCGCTTAAACGTGCTTTTGAGGCATCGAATAGTAAAGCAATTGCCCTTAATATTAATTCTCCTGGCGGTTCACCTGTTCAGTCAGATGAAATCTGGCAGGAAATTCGCTATTTGAAAAAAGAGCATCCTGACAAGAAAGTCTATGCGGTAATTGGCGATATGGGCGCTTCGGGTGCTTATTATATTGCTTCTGCTGCTGATGAAATTATTGTGAATCCATCAAGTTTGGTAGGTTCAATTGGTGTCATTATGCCAAACTATGGCATTACTGGTTTAGCTCAAAAACTAGGAATTGAAGACCGAACTCTTACAGCGGGGACGAATAAAGACATTTTAAGTATGACAAAACCGATTAATCCTGTACAAAGACAACATATCCAATCTGTACTCGATAATGTTCATACTCATTTTATTAATGCGGTCAAAGAAGGGCGTGGGAAACGCTTAAAATCTAATGATCCTGCTATTTTCTCTGGTCTTTTCTGGACTGGCGAGCAAGCAATTCAGTTAGGCGTAGCTGACCGTTCAGGTAACATTACAAGCTTGATGCGTGAACTGAAGCTTGATAATAAAGTTGACTACACGATTGAACGTAACCCATTACAATCCATTCTAGGGCGAATGGGATCAGAAATGGGGAAAGGTTTAAGTGAGTCGGTTGCTGAACGCTTACAAACAAGTCAGGACGCAAAACTACAATAATTTAAGCAGGATAACGGTATGTCAGTAAAACCGGTTATACACTTTGCGCATGCCAACGGCGTGCCATCTATGGTGTATCAAAAATTGTTTGATCAATTAAAAGATGAGTATGATGTAATTTATGTTCCACTCATTGGACCTGACAAACGTTATCCGATTACCAATCATTGGCCTTTTTTGGTTGATCAGGTAATTGATAGTATTGTACGTCAAGCGAAGGGGCGAAAAGTGATTGGATTGGGCCATTCACTCGGTTCAGTTTTAACTTTAATGGCTTCTTTTAGACGGCCTGAGTTGTTCTCACAAGTGATCATGTTAGATCCGCCTCTTATTTTGGGTAGATATTCTTTTGCTTTTCATATGGCAAAATTATTTAAACCCAAAATAGTTGATGATATGACACCAGCAGGTTTATCTGCGCGTCGTCGCGAGCATTGGGAATCACGTGAGCAAGCAGCTGCATTGTTACGTCCAAAAGGTTTTTATAAAGACTTTGATGAAGACTGCTTTCAAGCCTACATTGACTATGCTTTGAAAGAAGACTCGGTACGTGGCGGCGTAACGTTAACTATTTCCCGTGAGGATGAAGTTGCGATTTTCCGTAAAAATCCTTCTTGGTGGTGGTTACCTATGCCAAAACCGAAAATGCCAGTACATTTAGTTGTAGGAAAAGAGAGCGCCTTTTTAAAAAGAGGTTTTCCTCAAATGGCAAAACGTAAAATGGGGATTCCATTTAGTGTTGTTGAAGGAGGGCATATGTTCCCTCTAGAGCATCCGATTGATACAGTGAATTATATTAAGGAACTTATTCAGCGTAATTCACGCTAATAAAGCTTTCGCAAAAAAGGACATGCATGCATGTCCTTTTTTAATTGACGTTAAGCAAACTTTTACCAAGATGCAAAACGAATAGGGTGTTCAAGAATTTGATTGCGGAAATAGGCTTGTCCATTTTTCCATGTGAGCTGGCCATTACATAACCACTCTGCAACTTGAGGATAAATAAAATGCTCAAGTTTATGTACACGTTCGGCCAAGGATGCAACATTGTCATGTTCTTTTACTTCAATGGCAGATTGAGCAATTGCTTGACCAGCATCAAGTTCAGAAGTCACAAAGTGAACGGTACAGCCATGTAATCGATCCCCCGTATTTAATACACGTTGATGTGTATTAACGCCTTTATAGGCAGGTAATAATGAAGGATGGATATTAAGCATTTTACCTTGCCATTTGTCGACAAAGTTAGCAGTTAAAATACGCATAAAGCCAGCTAAAATAACCACGTCAGCTTGCCATGCGATAAGTTGCTGATGCATAGCTTCATCAAAATCTTCACGACTAGGAAAGTCTTTGTGAGAGATTACGGCTGTCGCGATATTGGCATTTTGAGCACGCTCTAGGGCATAAGCATCGGCTTTATTAGACAGTACACCTACAATTTGCCCTGATAGATTTGCATCTATCAAGGCTTGTAAGTTACTGCCGTTCCCAGAGACTAGAACAGCAATTTTCATCATTCAAAGATCACACGAATTTTTTCGTCTGCACCTTCCACTGATTCAGCATTTTCTTGGATATGTCCGATTTTCCAAGCTTTTTCACCTTGAGCATTAAGCACTTCAATTGCTTTTTCTGCATCATTTGCATCAACAGCAATGACCATACCTACACCACAGTTAAAGGTACGGTACATTTCAAAACGTTCTACATTACCTTCGCGTTGTAAAAGTTTGAATAATTCTGGCCATTCCCAAGAAGCTTCATTAATTACAGCTTGAGCACCATTTGGTAATACACGTGGTAAGTTGCCTGGTAAGCCGCCACCAGTGATGTGTGCCATCGCGTGTACATCAACTTGTTTGCAAAGTTCTAGAACTGGTTTTACATAAATACGTGTTGGCTCCATTGCTACATCTGCAAGAGGACGACCATCAATTACTTGAGTTAAGTCTACATTCTTAACATCTAAGATTTTACGTAGTAATGAATAACCATTTGAGTGAGCACCGCTTGATGCAACACCAATAAGTACATCACCAGATTTTACTTTAGAGCCATCAATAATTTTGCTTTGCTCAACTACACCTACGGCAAAACCAGCAAGATCATAATCTTCGCCTTCATACATGCCAGGCATTTCAGCTGTTTCACCACCTACAAGTGCACAACCTGCAAGTTCACAACCTTTACCGATACCAGTAACTACGTTTGCAGCTACATCGACATTTAAGTGACCAGTCGCATAATAGTCGAGGAAGAATAGTGGTTCTGCACCACAAACCAAAAGATCGTTTACACACATAGCGACAAGATCTTGGCCGATTGTGTCATGACGATTAAGGTTAAGTGCTAAACGTAATTTAGTACCTACACCGTCAGTTCCAGAAACCAAAACAGGTTCTTCGTAACCTTTAGGAATTTTGCATAGTGCACCAAAGCCACCAAGTCCGCCCATTACTTCTGGACGAGTTGTACGTTTAGCGACTGACTTGATACGATCGACCAGTGCGTCGCCCGCTTCAATGTCAACACCCGCATCTTTGTAGCTTAAACCGGTATTTGGGGTAGAAGTTGAGTTGCTCATAAATGAAGTCTCCGCATTGGCGGCAGATTATAACCTGAATATACGAAACTCTTATGTTATTTATGCTCGAAAATGCTATCTTTAATAAAAATATTTTTCCATTTATAACGATTAAATCAAAAAAGGCTAGATTTTATGCAAGATCGTATACTGCGCCGTATTTTCTTACTCGCAGGTATTGTATTGCTGGTATGGGTATTATACTTGCTCAAGCCTGTGGTCATCCCATTTATTGGTGCTTTTTTCCTGGCTTATTTATTTAGTCCACTAGTCGAAGTTCTAGTAAAAATTAAGATACCTCGCTGGTTGGCAATTAGTATTGTTTTTATTGGTATAGGTGTAACTTTAACCGTTGCATTATGGTATCTGGTACCACTGATCTGGAAACAACTTGTTTACGCTCGAGATAGTATTCCAGCAGGGATTCATTGGATTAATGCAGAGCTATTACCATGGATTTCTTCGACCTTCCATGTCCAGCAAATGGAAATTGATACCGATCAAATGTCCAAAGCTGTGATGGATTATGTTCAGACCAATTACAGTGCTGATAGTATTCAAGCAGTTTTATTAAAGCTTGCACAATCAGGACTTAATTTTATTCAAATTGGTGGAACAGTTGTTTTAATCCCAATTATTGCTTTTTACTTCTTATTAGACTGGGACCGTATGTTACAAAACTTACGTCGTCTCATTCCACGACCATATGAAGCTACGACCTTACAAATCGTCCGTGAATGTCATAGCGTGTTAGGAGCATTTGTTAAAGGTCAGTTCCTTGTTATGCTTTTGCTCGGTGTAGTTTATGCAGTAGGCTTACAATTAATTGGACTAGAGGTCGGCCTAATTATTGGTATGGTGGCAGGTCTTGCCAGTATTATTCCTTATCTAGGATTTGCAGTCGGGATTATTGCAGCGGTTATTGCAAGTTTGTTCCAATTTGGAATGGACTGGACACACTTATTACTTGTTGGCGTAGTCTTTATGATTGGGCAGGCAGTAGAGGGCTATATTCTGCAGCCATTCCTACTCGGTGATAAAATTGGTCTTTCACCTGTTGCAGTTGTATTTGCTGTTTTAGCTGGGGCTCAATTGGCTGGCTTTTTAGGAATGTTAATTGCATTACCTGTAGCGGCTGTCATTGTGGTGCTCTTAAAACACCTCAGAGAAAATTATGAACGGAGTTCATTCTATGCTCCATCTTCTACATTATTAATCCAAGAGGGTAATATTGAGCAACTTCATGTAGAAACTGAAAATACTAAACTTGATCTTGAAGTTAAAAAACAGCAAGATACAGATACCCCGAATCTTTCAGATCAGAAATAATTTCAAGGCCAATTCATTATATGCGTCAACTCCAACTGGATATAGAACCTCAACTTGATGCCCGAATCAGTGATTTTTCGGGACCAGGTTGGGGGCATGTAGTGGATGCAGTGCGACAACTACATGCGGGTCTAGTAAATAGATTTTATATCTATGGTGGCGCAGGAACAGGCAAGAGCCATTTGCTTTCAGCGATTTGTGATTCTTATTTAGAGGTCGGTAAATCTGCAATTAAAGTTTCTTTACTTGAACTTCTCGATGCTCCAATTGAGGCAATTACTTGCTTAGAGCACTATGATCTGGTGGCTTTAGATGATATTGAGTCAATCAGTGGGGTGCCTCACTGGCAAAAAGCTGTTTTTCATTTAATGAATAACCATGAAGGACAACTTGTTTTCTCTTCACGTGTTGCACCGATTGAATTAAAACTAGAGTTACCAGATTTACAATCGCGACTTACACAAGCAGTGAGTGTAAAAGTGCCGAGCGGAAGTTTATATGCTGACCGCTATGCTTTAGTCACTTCTGTAATGGCTAGACGTGGGATCCATTTTGATCAGCAGATTGTAGACTATTTACTTTTACATGGGCCTCATCAAGCTTCTGTTCTATTGCAAACCGTAGCACAATTAGAAAAACTCCTTAAAGGTGAGAAGACTAAACTTTCAAATGCAACGTTAAGACAAATCTATGCTTTAATTGATGAATATCAACAATAATAATTTTCTAGCTTCTGGACTTCTAATTTATTGGCCTAAGTAGGCCCTCCTTACTATAAAAATCATGAGCTACTTATTCTTTTAACCTTGAAAAATACTTTTAAATTTTTATAAGTAAAATTTTCATATATCAATAGATCTTTAATTGTACAAATATTTAGAAAGTTCCCTATCGAAAATGACGCTATAGACCGATCAAAACATCTTGAGAAATTCTGATTCCTGTGACAAAGTACGCACAAAGGATGCGTTTGCAAAAGTGGAAACTTTGCAATATTGACAAAGAAAAATGAAAAAAATAGGTAAGGAGAAGGGTATGCTCAAACGGAGCATTGCTTTTGCATTATTGGCTGCTGCTGGGCACGCTTATTCTGCTGATATTGAAGTTACAAGTTTAGTGGATGAAGATAAAGATGATACTGTTTGTACTTTACGAGAAGCAGTACAGTTTTTGAATTATCGTGGTTCATCTAACGCAGCTGACGTTGAAAAATATGCGAATGGTTATCATGGCTGCGGAAATAAGGACGCTTCATCAAATATTATTTTACAGCGCGATAAAGAATATACGTTAAATAGCAGAATAACGATTACAGCACCCCTTACAATTAGTACAGTAAAAAACGATTCTACATTAGTTGATACTGATCAGCCCGGTTCTCATAATGCAACCATTAAAATGGCAGGTACAGATCAGCTATTTAAAATTGATGATGGTAGCGTTGAGAAAGCATCTTTTGCTGTGACCTTAAGTGATATTAACTTACAAGGTACAGGCGCAAGCTCTAATGTATTAACAGGCGGTTTAATTTTAAACCATGAAAAACTGACTATTCAGAACTCTCGACTGATTGGTGGATATGCGAATCAAGGTGGGGCGATTTACAACCAAGGATTATTATCTAAAACAGGTCAAACAGCCGGCTTTGTAAGTATTATAAATAGTTTGATTCAAAATAATAAAGCAACCCAAGGTGGTGTCATTTATAGTGAGCAGCCTTTATATTTGGTGACCCAATCTGTAGTACGTGATAATGAAGTCTCTTCTGCAGATGGTGCCTTGTTTTATGGTGCAACAAAATTTGATGATGAAAGTACTGGTGGATACTTAAATGTACGTGCCATCGGTTTTAGTAATAGTACCTTTTTCCATAATAAAGTTGGTTTTATTGCAAACATTAAAGATGGGATGTTTGTTAATAATATTACAATGATTAAAAATGCGGCAGGTTTATTTCTTGATGCTCCACAAGGTAATGCTTCAGTTTCAAATAGTATATTAGTAGGAAATACTATTAATTGTCAGGCTAGTTCAACGGATAAAGCAATTATTCAAAGTAATCTGGTTATATCTGACTGTAATCGTAATGCTACATCAAAGCTTCCTAATATAATCTTTCCTGCAGATGAAAAATTAATTGCTGGCGATAGTGATGAAGGTATATGTGATGTAACTGCAAAAAATGGCTTGTTATGCCCATTTAATACACCAAAAGATAGTTTTCTTGGTTTCTTTAAGCCAAGGTTACTTGAGAGCTATAATACTTTAGCCGACTCTTTAATTATTAATAAAGGGCGTTTATATAGTGATGGTTCATCAGTTGGTTTAGCAAGTTGTGAGAGACTTGACCAACGTGGAAAAAATCGCAGTGGTTACGATGAATTATGTGATCTAGGGGCGATTGAATATATTTTAAATAATGAAATTGGTACAGTGGGGCAGGATATTAAATATGGACAAGTCGCAAGATTTAATATTTTAAATTCTTTAAGTGAAGCAGACTTGGTTACACCTGCCACGTGTAAGCGTTTATTCGGTGAACGTCCTGATGGTAAAGAATGGCAACCCGGCTGTTTGAAAATAAAACAAAGTACGGATACACCATTTTCTAAAGGCAGTGTAACTATAGATCAAAATGGAAATGTAATTTATACACCAAATGGTAATTGGCATGGTGCAGATATTTTTAGTATTCAAGTCGTTACAAGTGTATCGAGATTTAACGATGGTTCAGATTTCCAATATATCTCGATTCCAGCAACTGTAGTCCAGGAACCTGTATCTGGTATTGAAGATAAATCTGTGAGTACGGGTGGTGGGGGAAGTGTCGGTGGTGGATTAATTTTAGGGTTATTTGGATTAATTGCATTACGCCGTTTCAAGTCATAATCAGGGATGTGGACTATGAAAAATTATAAAAAAGCAGTATTAGCATTAGCTGTACTAGCGGCTATGCCTCTTTTTGCCGATACAGCAAATCAAAGAATCGAAGTAACAACTTTTGCAGATGAAGATGGTGAAAACCCTAATGCTTGTTCGTTAAGGGAGGCGATAAAAGTTGCTGAAACACGAAGATCTGATTACGGATGTACAGTTTATAACACTTCTAAAAGTCAGGTCATCCAGCTAAAAGCAGGAACTTATAACTTAAATAAAGAACTAGCTCCAAATGCAGATATAGCGATTTATGGATTTGGTGAAAAAGATCAAGATAAAAATTGGTCAGAGAAGAGTGTTTTAACCAATGATTATCCAGCATTACAACCGTTACAGACGAGAATTAATGCTGCTGGTAAATCACGTATCTTTAATACGGCAGTAAATAAACAACCCTTATTCCTTCAAAACATTATTTTGGAAAATGGTTCAGCTCCAGATTTTGGTGGCGCTATTTATGCAGGTGGTAATGTTACCTTATTAAATAGCCAAATTTTGAATTCACAAGCATCTAAAGGCGGTGCCATTTTCCTCGGTGGCGATAATGTTAATTTATCTGCAACTCACTCTTTGATTCAAGGTAATACTGCAACAGCAGGAAGTGTACTTTCAATGAGTTGTTGGAATGGTACAGCCTATGCAAAACGGGAAGTAACATTTACCTCTTCTAGTATTATGAATAATGGTTCAAATAGTTCCAATAATACTTTTGAGTTCTGTGGAGAGCCGAAAGCAACCTTTACAATTAATACAATTGCTCGAAATATTGCAAATACAGTCAATGGTAGCATTTTGAAATTTACTGGTGATGCTACTCCTAACGGGACACCTAATCCTTCGACCATACTTAGTTCTAACAGTAGTTTAACCTTAAAGAATAATACTATTGTTGAAAATAATGCTTATACCACGTTTTTATATGACACATTAGGAAGTAAAGAATTAAGATTTAACTTAATTGGTTATAATTCTGGAATTTATGCGTGTCATTATTTTATAGGACCGGCCACTGATTTAAAAAATGCTGGTTTCATACTATCCTTTAATGCATTAAATTTAACGAATGATGCTGGAAAATGTGATTTGCCGGCGGAAGCTCTTACATCTACGCATCGAACGGTTGATATAGCGGGACAGGCTTTTAATTTATTGCTTGAACCTTTACATTCATCTGCCCCAGAAACTGGCTTTTTACCAATTTACTATCCAAAGAATAATATTGGTGGTAAGAATTTAGTAGATGTAGACCCAGAAGGTAGAGATACATGTACTTCTATAGATCAACGAGGCCTATCACGACTTGCTGATAGTAAGCTCTACTATCAACCAAATAACCGTAATAGTTGTGATATTGGTTCAATTGAACTAATGAAACTGACTGCTGGTGATATAAAAGGTTTAGGGAATACTTCCCTTACAGATCTACTTGCAAAATATCAATCCCAATATGATACGGTTCAGAAAAATATATTAAATCCAGATTATGCATATTTATTAAATGTATTAAAAATCGATTCTGCAAATTATAAAAATCTTTTTGATCAAACCAAAGCAAATGCAAAATACAGAGCTATCTATATAGATTTGAAAGCTAATGGCTTACCTTTGCCGAATGAAGATAGTAACCATTTATTAAAGTTCTTTAATGCTACTGATTATAATATTAACCTTGAAGTTGTTGGCACAGGATTGATTGATGATAAAACTACAAGCATTAAAAAAGACGATGGATTGTTTTGTGAATGGAACCCTGCTCTCCAACAAATAATCTTCTATCGTTCAGATGATATTATTACCCAAGCTGGTGATTACAACTATTGTAAATATACAATTAGTAGTAAGGATGGAATTACGCAAACATCTGGTTTATTAGAAGCTCGATTTGATAATATTCCACCAGTAGCTGGTGAGGGTACTGTAACTTTTAAATATTTAGCAAATGAGATCATTCCTTTAAATCTATTACAATTTGCGAATGATGAAGGGGATGGACCTACTAATACTCTTAAGACAAAATCGAATAAATCTCAATTTTGGGTAAATGATCAAGGTGTGGAGTTACCAATTTATATACCAAATAAAACTTCAACGGATGGTATTTTTAAGGTAGTTAAAGCAGATCGTGAAGGCCCATGTCCTAAAGAAGATAGTGGTAATATCTGTTATGGTGGTAATATTTATATTCAAGCTAGTAATGTATTTAATACCTTCAACGATACCTTAACTTATTATGTATATGATGCTGATGGTAAAATCTCAAATGAGGGTACTATTAAGTTGGTAAGTACAGCAACCACAACTGATGATTCACGTGGTGGTGGAGGTGGTGGAAGTATTGGAATCCTTTCTATCGTATCACTACTAAGTTTAATTGCTTATAGACGTTATCGTAAGTGATGAGAAAAATAAAAAAGCCTCCACTAGGAGGCTTTTTTATTTGTTAGTAACTTTTTATTTTTAAAAAAGATAAATGTTAAATACGGTTTTTAGTGCTCTAAATATTTATTTATATATTCTTCACGTATAGCAGTTCTTTCATCAGCACTTGCTTTGAGCATGCGTTGACGTAAATCATTACGTTCTTGTGTACTCATTTTTTGCCAGGCTTCACGCATTTTTTGCTTTTCTGCATCTGGAAGCTGGTTAAACCAATCCATGCGTTGTTGCAAGTTAGCACTTTGGTTGGATGGTAATTCCTTTAAGCTTTGATAACGTTTAATTACAGCTCGTTGCTCTTCTTCAGATAGAGCATTCCAAGTATCATCTACTTGCGTATTGGCATCTTTCGAAAAAATCCAGAAACGTTCGAAACCTGCAAAACTTGTTTGCAAGAAACTTAATGAACAAAGGATAAGTGCTAACTTTTTAGCTACCATGTTGAACTTTATCCTCACCCAACACCATGAGCATTTCTAAATCTTCTACCATTTGTGGCGATAATTTAGGATTTACAACAACTTGATTTTGTGGCTTATCAAGCATATCTACTGAATTTGGTAAAATAACAAAACCAGTAATCGCTGCTGCAAGTGCAAAACCACTCATTTTCCAGACACTATAATAAGAGGCTGGTTTTTGCTGGATATGGTCAAGCACATGATTCATCACCACTGTTTTATTTTTATGGTGATGGGCCAAACTATCGAGTTTGGATGTCACCTTTTTAGTGAAATCATCATGATTCATTGGAACCTCCCATGGGATTTAAATGCGCTAAATACTCTCTAAGTCCCTGAATTGCTCGATGATAATGGGTTTTTACACTACCTTCGGTACAGTTCATAATTTGCGCTGTAGTATGGGTATCAAAACCTTCCCACGCACGTAACATAAAAGCTTGTTGTTGACGAACAGGTAGTTTTGCAATCGCTTCCTGGATCTCTTCTATGGTCACTGCTTGATCTAGAAAATCTGCTGGATTGATTGCTTTTTCATCGACAATATCAATGATTTCTTCATCATCATTGTCTAGACTAACTTTTTTGAAGAATGAAAATGGGTTTGCACGACGTGCTTCTTTGCGGCGCCAATCCTGAAGTTTATTATTTAGAATAGTATAAAATAGGGGATACCATTCTTCAGTACTTCGATCGGCGTAAGACTTGTGTAAAGCAATAAATGCTTCTTGAACCAAGTCCATAGCAATGCCTTGTTGACCTTGGGTAGCACTTTCCATCATCACTAAAGCACGACCAGTAACATCTTGCATGAAAACCTTTAGGCGTTGCTCAGCCGTGCTGGCATGAGCACTAGATGCTTCCGATCGAGACTTTTTCGGTGCTAAATCCATGGAGATGGAAAATCCTGTCATTGGACGTACCCACCTTATCTTCAATATATCTCTTATATAACGTTGAAAAGAGGTGGGAGGTTGACAACAATCGGCTATTTTTTAGTAGTGTAAATGATTTTTTTCACAAATATGAGCGATGTAAAATAAATTAACGTTTTATTGGCGTTGGCGAACCATTTCAAAAAAACAAATTGATCCTGCAATTGCTACATTTAATGACTCTTGACCACCTGGCTGCGGTATAGTCACTGATTGTGCATGTTCTAAAGCATAATCACTTGCACCTTGTCCTTCATTGCCTAAAATCCAAACACATGGTTTTGAAAGGTCTTTTGAATAAAGACTAGTCGAACGATGAGAGCTCGTAACGAAAACAGGAATATCGAATTTAGGAAGAATATCGGTCAATTGAAAGTTTTCAAAACAAGACAGGCTAAAATGTGCCCCCATACCTGCTCTTAAAACTCGTGGAGACCAAAGTGAGGCAGAGCCCTGTGTGCAAATAATCTGTTTTATATTTGCTGCTGCCGCTGAACGTAACAATGTACCTACGTTACCCGGATCTTGTACATTTTCTAGAATTAACGTATCTACGCTATAGTCAATGGTTGATGCAGTTTTCGGTAAATCGATAATAGCCAAGCAAGGAAGAGTATTACCTAAAGTACTTAAGTCTTTATATAAAACTTCGCTAATAATAAAGACATGACCTTGGTGAAGTTCAATGATTTTCTTTAAATCGGGATGTTCTAAGGCTTGTTCAGTCGTAAACAATGAAAAGAGTTTTTTCTGTTGTTGTAGCCAAGCTAGACAAAGGTGGGTACCTTCAAGAACTGTTTGTTGATGCTTTTTTCGGGCGCTATTGAGTTCAATTAAACCACGCAAATGTTTAATTTTTGCATTGTCTTTTGATTCTAAAAAAATAACCGCCATAAGGGAATATCCAAAAGGGCGTCATCATACTATGACGCCCTGTGTAATTTAAATTATTAATGATAGCTTGTTACGCGTTCAACTTCATTCTTAGAACCGATAATCACAGGAACACGTTGATGAAGTTCTGTAGGTTCAATCTCTAGAATGCGTACACGGCCAGTAGTTGATGCGCCGCCTGCTTGTTCAATGAGCATACTCATTGGGTTAGCTTCATACATTAAACGTAAACGACCAGCTTTTTTCGGGTCTTTCAAGTCATATGGATAAAGGAAAATACCGCCACGGCATAAAATACGGTGAACATCACCCACCATACATGCGACCCAACGCATATTGAAGTCTTTTTCACGTATAGATGTTTTACCTGCAAGTAACTCTTCAATATATTGTTTTACTGGTTGTTCCCAATGGCGTTGGTTAGATGCATTAATAGCAAATTCTTGAGTATCTGCTGATACTTGAACATTCTCTGTAGTAAGTAAGAATGTTTGAGTTTCTGGGTCTAACGTAAAGAAAGCTACACCGTTTCCAACTGTTAAAGCCATCATAGTTGATGGGCCATATAACACATAGCCAGCAGCAACTTGTTGAGTACCTGCCTGCATGAAATCTTGTGCTTGTGTAACCGCATTTTTGGCAGGAAGAATCGAGAAGATTGTTCCGACACACATGTTGATATCAATGTTGCTTGAACCATCTAATGGATCAAATAGAACCAAGTATTCGCCGTTTTCTTGTGCTGGTGTAAAATCATCAAGTTCTTCAGATGCAAGACCACCGACGTGAGGATGGACTTTTAAAGCATCGATTAAATAGTCATTAGAAATCACATCAAGTTTTTTCTGTGTTTCACCTTGAACATTTTCGTTACCTGCGCTACCCAAAATTCCAGCCAAGGCACCTTTTTGTAAGGCTTGATCAATGGTTTTACAAGTCGCAGCAATTGTGTCGATGACTTGAGCCAACTCAGGTGTAAGATTCCCTTTTTCTTGTTGTAAAAATTGGGACAATGTGAGGTTGGACATAAAAAAACGCTCCTGTGCGCAAGCATCAAAATGAGTCAGATAAATACGTGGCATATTCTAGATGAGAATGCCGAAAAATAAAAATTATCTTACTTTATTTGTGTTGCATTTATGCTTACAAGCCCCATTTTACGTGGTATGTTGTTTGCATAACAAAGGAATGTAGATTTAGGAGAATCGAAATGACAACTAAGAAGTTTGATGCGACCCCAACAGCAGGTGAACCAATCAATTTAGAAGAAATTTCGAAAGAAAGTGTTCAGGAAGCTTGGAAAGATTATGAGGCAAAACCTGAATATAAAGCTTTTAATAAGCATGATTTGATTGAGTCAATGCAACATTCAGAAGAAGAGCAAAACAAATCTTCTTAAAGTAAGAATGTAAAAATAAACGCCCATATGTGGGCGTTTATTTTTTGGATGTTTTATTTTAATAGAGGAGGAACCGCTTCATAGTTAATTTCAACGCGGCGGTTTTCTTTCCAAGCTGATTCATCATGGCCAGGATTAACAGGCGCTTCTTTACCATAACTTACAGCTTCAAGTTGTTGAGGGTTTACACCACTGGTAATGAGGTAATTCTGAACTGCTTTTGCACGACGCTCACCCAAGGCCATGTTGTATTCGCGTGTACCGCGCTCGTCTGTATGACCAGTTAATGCAACTTTTGAATTTGCATTTGCCATGAGGAACTGAGCATGAGCTTGAAGTGTTTGGTAATCTTCAGTAGATAAATCACTACTGTCATAATCGAAGTGAACGACGCGTTTCGCTAGGGCAGCCTTGTTTGCCTCAGTTACACCTTTTGAAGAGGCACCTGCTAGATTTTGAGCATTTAATGCAGCATCTTCACTTAAGCCTGTCGTATTTACTGTGCTTGGGTTAGTTGTACCTGTAGTTGCCGTTGTTGCTGGCTTACGACTTGCGCAACCTGTCATGACAAGTGCTGCACTAAGTAGAGGAAAGGCCAAATATTTAATTGATTTCATCATCATCTCCATCAATGGAATAAAAAGTTATTTAGGTGCCCAGGCTGGTTCACGTACTTCACCTTGCTCACTCGGTAAATTCATACGGAAACGACCATCAGTGGACATGATAGACAGTAAACCACGGTTCCCTTCACGAGTTGCATAAACCACCATTTGCCCATTTGGTGAGAAACTTGGTGATTCATCTAAACTGGTTGGGGTAAGAATATTGACAATGCCTGTATTAATATCTTGGATCGCAACTTTATAGTTACTACCACTTGGTCGATGCACGAGTGCAATTTTTTTACCATCTGCACTTAAAGTGCCACGAGCATTAAATGACCCTTTAAATGTTAAGCGTTTTACTGAGCCATTCCCAAAATCATAGCGATAAATTTGAGGAGAGCCTCCACGGTCAGATGTAAAAATAAAAGCTTTTCCATCTGGTGTGTAACGCGCTTCAGTATCAATTCCCGAGTCATTTGTCATGCGTTTGACTTGGCGAGTTGATAAATCCATTTGATAAATTTCAGGGTTACCATTCATCGATGCTGTAAATAGCATTGATTTGCCATCTGGTGAAAAGCTTGGTGCACCATTTAAGCCTTTAAAACTCGTAAGTACTTCACGTGTTCCAGTAGAGAGATCTTGTAAATAAATGGCTGGACGTTTAGTTTCAAAAGAAACATAAGCAATTTTTTTAGCGTCAGGAGTCCATGCCGGAGACAAAATCGGGTCACGTGAAGAGAGAACAGTTTTTGGTTGTTCACCATCTGTATCGGCGATTTGTAAGGTGTAACGTTCAGCAGGAGTGGCAGGATTACGTAATACATAAGCGATACGACCACTAAAATCACCTGGAATTCCGGTTAAGGCCTGATAAATAGCGTCACTTACCATATGTCCTGCTTGACGTATGCGTGAAGCAGGAACATTTAACAACTCATTCAGAAGATATTGCTGTTTTTGTACATCATAAAGTTGGTAATGGACTTCAAACCCGTCAGCTGTTTGCTTAATTTGTCCAGTAACAACATAAGGAATACCCGCAGCTTGCCAATCAGATGCTTGAATCTGGTTAATAGCAGCATTTGCAGGTAAGTTTTTTGATGAACTTGTGAAACGTCCTGAGCGGTTCAAGTCAGTTTCAACAATAGGATAAAGTCCATTGTCGTTATTAAAAGGCACAATAGCGATTTTAGGTGCCTGATCAGGTGCTTTTGCAATCTCTAAATGTAATTGAGCAAAGGCAGCTGTTGGTGCAAGAGGACTTAATGCTGTAAGTAGCGTTAAGGCTAGAAGGTGTTTGCGGCTCGTTTTCATAGGTTTAAAGTCATTGAAGGTATTTTTTGTGACTGGTGATTTTGTAGCATAGTTACATGCTTCAAACTATTTAAAGCATGTAACTCTTACAAAATTATTGTGCTCTGAAAGTAGAGGTAACGCTTCGCGCTTCTCGTCTTGCATCAGGATCCGATGGCATTGGGTAGGGAGCAGATGCCTGAATTGCAGCTTTAATACTTGCATCCAATGCATCATCTCCACTTGACCGTGTAATAACAATCGAGCTAACACTACCTGAGTCAGACAGGGTAAATCTAACGCTAACAGTTTTACCACTGCTACCTGTAGGAACATCCCAAGCACGACGAATTTTCTGCTCAAAATCACGTTTAGCCGAAGATGCAATTTTTTTAGCTTCACCTTTTTTCTGGGCAGCTTCTTCTTGAGCTTTTTTAGCAGATGCAGCTTTTTCTTCGGCCTCAATTTCGGCTTTACGTCTAGCATCTTCTGCTGCTTTTTGTTGTTTGGCTTTTGCATCAGCCTCAGCTTTACGTTTAGCGTCTTCTGCTGCTTTTTGCTGTTTAGCTTTCGCATCGGCCTCAGCTTTGCGTTTAGCATCTTCAGCCGCTTTTTGCTGTTTAGCTTTCGCATCGGCCTCAGCTTTGCGCTTAGCATCTTCAGCTGCTTTTTGCTGCTTGGCTTTTGCATCAGCCTCAGCTTTACGTTTAGCATCTTCAGCTGCTTTTTGCTGTTTAGCTTTCGCATCGGCCTCGGCTTTACGTTTCGCGTTATCAGCTGCTTGTTGCTTAGCCTTAGCATCTGATTCAGCTTTACGTTTGGCGTCTTCGGCAGCTTTTTGCTGTTTGGCTTTAGCATCTGCTTCGGCTTTTCGTTTAGCTTCTTGTTGTGCTTGAAGTTTAGCGTTTTCAGCTTTTTGAGCTTCACGTTTTAGTCTTGCTTCAGTCTCAGCTTTACGTTTAGCTTCCTCAGTTGCTTTTTGTCTAGCTTTCGCATCGGCCTCAGCTTTTGCATTTTGTTCGGCTTTTCGTTTTTGTTCAGCTTCAGCTCTCGCTTTAGCCTCCGCTTGACGCTTAGCTTCAGCCTGTTGCTTTTGTGCTTCCTCTAAACGTTGTTGCTCTGCAGCTTGCTTTACTTTAGCAGCTTCTTCAGCTTTACGCTTTTTCTCAGCTAATTTTGCTTGTTGTGCCTGCTCAGCTTTCTGCTTTTGAGCAGCAAGTTGTTGTGCTGTTGGAGGAGGAGGGGCGGCTGGAAGATTTTGAGGAAGAGTTTCATCCACAATCGGGCTTAGAACTTCTTCAGCCTGATTTTCTGCTACGGTTGGTTGCTCAACTTCTTTTGCCAAAGGTGGTGGTAAATCTTCTGGTTTAACTAAAACAGTGGTCAGCTTTTTTGGTTGTTCAGGTGGTTTACTCAAGCCTAAAAAAAGCAAGCCAACAATGGCAATTGCATGAACTCCAAGGGTGAAGCTCAATGCTATTGCATTTTGTTTAAAAGGAGGCTTTTGATTTTTATTCATAGCTTATTTTAAAGGCTCTGTCAGAAGGCCAACTTGAGTTAAACCTGCTTCTTGTAAACTTGCCATCAATGATACGACTTCTCCATAAGGGCGAGTCTTATCACCATTCACTAAAACTGTAAGTTGTTTATTTTCCTGCTCAGCTTGTTTTTGTGCTTCACTTAAAACAGACTCAAGTTTTTCAAGAGAAAGTGGCTCATTATCTTTGTAATCTTCATATTGAAGATAAATATTGCCATCTTTACCAATCGTGACCATGGCTGGCATATCTTTTGATTCAATTGGATGATTATTTGCCTGAGGTAAATCGACTTTAATACCACTGGTAATCATGGGAGCAGTCACCATGAAAATCACTAAAAGTACCAGCATTACATCGATATAAGGCACGACGTTCATGTCACTTTTTAATGGTTTTTTTATGCGCTCAAAGCGCCCTGAACGTTGAATGGCCATTATGCATCTTCCTGTGATGAACCCACAGATTGACGTTGCAATAAAGCAATCATCTCTTCGGCAAATAATGCACGATCAGAGTAGACACTTTCGCTTTTAGCTGTAAAGTGGTTAAAAGCCAATACCGCAGGAATTGCAGCAAATAGACCAATTGCAGTTGCAATAAGGGCCTCGGCAATACCTGGCGCAACTGTCGCTAACGTCACTTGGTCAACAGCAGCCAAACCAATAAAAGCATTCATGATTCCCCAAACAGTACCGAATAAACCGATATATGGGGCAACCGAACCGATACTTGCTAAAGTACCTAAACCATATTCCAAGCTACCCTGATCACGACTTAAACCGACACGTAAAATACGTTCTGTTCCTTCGATCATTTGTGAGGTAGGAGCTTGGCGTTTTTTGAGTTTAAAAAACTCACTCAATCCTTGATAAAAGATATCTTCAAGGCCTGAGCGTTTTGAATTGAGTTGAGCATTGTTATAAAGCGTATTGAGTTCAGCACCAGACCAGAACATTTTTTGGAAATGTTCATCATCTTGGCGTGCTTTTTTATAACTCATATGTAACTTGGCAATCAGGTACCAACTAAAAATTGATGCTAACAATAAAATCAGCATGACCAACTGGACGACTGGACTTGCTTGTAAAATAAGGTCAGAAATATGCAGGGTTGATTCAATGTTTGTTGCCATAGTTACATATGCCGGTTGTTTTTTTAGTCTTGTTCCAATTCTTTACGAATAAGATCACGTATTTCTTCCGGAAGACGACGTGGCATTAGATCTTTACTTAAACATGCCAACTCAACCTCACCAGAAGCAAGCAAGATTTCACCACGATAAATATTTTGTTGCAACACAAATGACGCAGCTTTACATGAAACTACACGCGCTGTAACAGTAATTAAGTCATCCATTAAAATAGGACGCATATATTTTACGTCAATTTTATATACCACAAAGTTGTAGTCTTTTTGATGCCAGTAATGGTCAACGCCAGCAGCGCGGAGCCATTCTGTACGGGTACGTTCCATATAGCGAATGTGGTTGGCATGGTAAACAATACCACCTGCGTCCGTATCTTCAATATAAACACGAATGTTGAATTCAAAATGATTCGCCATGAGAGTATTCCGTTTTAGTTCACTATAGAGCTTTATATTTAAAATATGACTGTTAAATAAAATATCAGTTCTATCCAAAGCCATACATCTGCTTTTAAATACGGGGCAGTTTAGCAGATTGCATACTAAGTCCTATGGCACAACCTTTCAATCGCGACTGCTGTCTTTCTTCTTTAAAACGGAACACTCTATGGTGAGCATATTGTTAAGTTAAGACTGTTTCCATGCAGCCTGAACTTGTTTAGCGATATTCGGATAGTCTAAAACGAATCTTATATGTAGCTCGGTTCCTGTCTTTAAGGCCTTATCATCTACTATAAAAGAAGGGTTGTGATTTGGTGCAGCTTGGCTTAAGTCCTGATTTTCAGGTGTTGCTCCTAAGAAAACGAAGAAAGAGGGCATTAATTTCCCATAATAGGTAAAATCTTCACTTGCACTTGCATTATGGTCCAAAACATGAAGATTCGAATCTCCAACAGTTTTGGCTAATGTTGGCTGGATAAGTTGAGTAAGAGCTTTATTATTCATGGTTACTGGAGCATAAGGCGCAATTTCAACTTTTGCTGTTACATCATTAGCTTGAGCGTTATTTTCCACCAGAGTTGGTAAGCTCTTTAGGATATTTTCTCGGATCTGTTCGTTATTGGATCGAATAGTACCGATCATATTGACCTGTTCAGGAATCACATTTCCAGCTGTACCGCCTTGAATATTGCCAATACTAATAACGCCCATACCTTGGGTTAAGTCGGTTCTTCGGCTAATAAGACTTTGTAAATTATTAATCATTTGAGCTGATGCATAAATTGGATCTCTGCCTAACCAAGGGGTTGAGCCATGAACCTGTTTGCCGTTAACTTGAATACGTAAGTGATCGGCACTGTTTAAAATAGCACCATCTTTATAATATAGATGTCCGCTTTTCATGCCGGACATGACATGCATGCCAAAAATAGCTTCTGGTCTGTAGGCTTTAAATGCACCATCCGCAATCATTTTTCTTGAGCCGATTTGATCACCATGCGTGAAGTTATCGATATCTGCTCCACCTTCTTCAGCTGGCTGAAATACAAAAACTACAGTGCCTGATATTTTATCTTTATTGGCCGCCAGAATTTTTGCTGCACCTAATAACATTGCAGTGTGCGCATCGTGTCCACAAGCATGCATCACATAAGTTTCTTTACCTTGATAAATTGCCTTTTGTTTACTAGCAAATGGCACACCACTTTTTTCTTCCATAGGTAGCGCATCCATATCTGCTCTAAGCGCAATAATAGGGCCGGGGTTATTCCCTTTTAAAATGCCGATTACCCCTGTTTTTGCATAACCTGTTTTGACTTGAATGCCATAAGACTTTAATTCTTTTTGAACCAATGCAGATGTTTTAAATTCCATATTGCCTAGTTCAGGGTACTCATGGATGTGTTGTCTTAATTGAATGACCTGATTTTCATTTTGTTGTATAGCATCTTTTACCCAATCCGCTAGGCTCAATTGACTTATTAGGGCAAGTGGAAAAATTAAAGCAGTTTTTTTGTACATATCCTTATCCTAAAAATATTATTGTTCAGAAGATTTAATATCTAGATTTCTTATAATTCAGTTTTTAAAAATATTAAAAAATCAATAAGGTATAAAGAAAGACTTAAAAGGTATAGAGTGGCTAATTTATTGATAAGACAATTTTTATTTGAGTTAAAAAGAATAGTTAAATAAAAAAAAGGAAGAGAAAATTCTCTTCCTTTGGTTAGTTTTTAGGCTCAGGTGGCGTCATGCCAAACTGCAAATAAGATTGGTTGGTTGCAATGCGACCTCGTGCAGTACGCATAACATAACCTTGCTGAATTAAATAAGGTTCAATAACATCTTCAAGTGTTCCGCTATCTTCAGCCATAGCAGCTGCAAGGGCTTCAACACCAGCAGGTCCACCATCAAAACGTTCTAACAGCATACTTAAATAACGTCGGTCTAAGGTGTCTAAACCAGCTTTATCGACATTAAGCATATCAAGCGCACGTTGTGCCATTTCATGGTTAACTTCGCCTGTACCTTTTACTTGTGCATAG
The DNA here is from genome assembly GCF_031196675.1 of Acinetobacter sp. 148. NCBI lineage: Bacteria > Pseudomonadati > Pseudomonadota > Gammaproteobacteria > Moraxellales > Moraxellaceae > Acinetobacter > Acinetobacter sp. 148. The sequence continues at coordinate 64,562 of NZ_JAVIMT010000081.1, forward strand.
TCACGTACACGGCGTAATAAACGATTGGCAATACGCGGTGTTCCGCGTGAACGGCGTGCAACTTCTTCTGCACCCTCAACTGTAATGGGTACATCCATGAGGTTTGCAGATCGTGACACGATGTGAGTTAGGTCTTCTATAGAATAGAATTCAAGACGTTGCACAATACCGAAACGGTCACGTAGGGGCGAGGTGAGTAAGCCGGCACGTGTGGTCGCAGCAACGAGCGTAAAAGGTGGTAAATCGAGTTTAATTGAACGAGCAGCAGGGCCTTCACCAATCATGATATCAAGTTGGTAATCTTCCATTGCTGGATACAGAATTTCTTCAATTACTGGTGAAAGACGGTGAATTTCATCAATAAATAAAACATCGCCTTCTTCAAGGTTAGTTAGCATTGCAGCCAAATCACCCGCACGCTCTAAAACAGGCCCTGAAGTGGATTTGAGATTGCCACCCATTTCACGCGCAATAATATTGGCAAGCGTGGTTTTTCCTAAGCCCGGTGGACCGAAAATCAGTGTGTGATCGAGTGCTTCACCACGACCACGAGCCGCACCGATGAAAATTTCCATTTGCTCGCGTACGACTGGTTGCCCGATATAATCGGCAAGTGAAGTCGGTCGAATAGCCCGATCAAAATGATCTTCAGGTTTTTCTGTTCCACTGATTAGACGGTCTTGCATAGGTGTGTTTACTTCATCATTGATTTAAGTGCAGCACGAATAATATCGGCTGATTCAGTGTAATCGGCTTTAACCGCCGCAACAGCTTTTTGTGCCTCAAGAGGTTTATAACCTAGTGACTGTAAGGCTGCTTCTGCTTCTGCAACAGGTGAGTTCGAAACAAATTGAATCTGAGGCAGGGCGGCAGCGCTAGAAGTTCCTTGTGCCAAAGTTTTAAAACGGTCACGAAGTTCAATCATTAAACGTTCAGCTGTTTTTTTGCCTACACCCGGAACTTTAACCAAAGTATTCACATCGTCATGTTCAATTGTGTGTACCAGCAATTCAACACTTAACGTAGAAAGAATACCTAATGCCATTTTCGGGCCCACACCATTTACTTTTAGTAAGGTGCGGAAAATAGTTTTCTCTTGAGCATCACTAAAACCATAAAGCTGCTGAGCATCTTCACGGACGACCAAATGCGTCCATAGCGTAACTTTCTGGCCTTTTTGTAATTGGCAAAATGTTGAAAGTGGTGTATCAATTTCATAGCCCACACCATTTACATTCAGTAAGACAGTTGGGGCTTCTAGGGCAAACACTTCGCCAATTAAACATCCGATCATAGCGTAATTTCACTTATTCATAACTGTAAATCTGGTCGTTCTAAATGTATTAAAACGACACTAGCTGTATTTCTTTCTATATTAAGGCAGCTTAAAACAAGCCGATTTTATTACCTTGTAGCTCTTGAGCCAAGCTATAAGCCTGATGATCTGAAAACTTACTGATAATATCGAGTACCTGCATGATATTGCTGTAGTGGTTATTACTAAAGCGAGCACCGTACAAATTAAGAATAGACATCAAGCGCTGTTCTTTAAAGCTTAAAGATTTATGCGGCATCGTTAAGGGAACAAATGCATCAAGAATAGTTTGCAAACTTTGGTGAGCAATAATTTCTAAACCAGACTTTTGTGGGTGTTCGAAGATTTTTTCACGTGCCAGATTTTTGGCTGTTTCAATACCTGCCGCAATATCAGGCGAACAGTACTGTAAAAGACTACCTTTGAGCTGACCAGTAATAATTTCATAATGATGTTTGGCAAAAGCTGTAGTGACTTCATCAACCAGACGCTTCATAACACGACCACGCAATGCCGAAATTTTTTGTTGCCATGTACTGCTTGGAAGTGATAGCTCTTCAGGTTGACCATAATCTGCAATCAAGTTGAGAAAAATCGGTTCAACCTCTTGGTAATTCAGCATATTTAGAATAATGCCATCTTCTAAATCGATGAGAGCATAGCAAATATCATCGGCAGCTTCTAACAAATAGGTAAGTGGATGACGGCAGTAGTGATATTCACCTAATTGAATAAGTCCGAGCTGCTCAGCAATTTGTTTTAAAATTTCTTTTTCAGATTGATAACAACCAAATTTCGCTCGTTGGTGGGATGGACGATCACCTTGAGACGCGATTGTTTTTGAAAGCCAAGGATATTTTAAATAAGCGCCTAAGGTCGCGTAAGTTAAACGCATGCCTCCATCATCTGGATGATAGTCAATACGGGTTAATAAGCGTAATCCTTGGGCGTTGCCTTCAAACTGACGGACATCGGCTTCTTCTTCGGGAGTTAATTTTTTTAAAAAATCATTATGTGAGGCATCGTCAAACCATTCACGAATTGCATATTCACCTGCATGCCCGAAGGGTGGGTTGCCAATGTCATGAGCAAGGCAGGCCGCTTGAATAATTGCGCCGACATCGGCAGGAGAAATCCAGACAGGCAATTCATCTTTAATTTTTTCGGCTGCCAGCATGCCCATGGAACGGCCAATACAGGAAACTTCAAGCGAGTGAGTTAAACGGGTATGAATGCCATCATGCTGTGCTAAAGGATGAACTTGAGTCTTGCGGTTTAACTGACGAAAACTTTGTGAAAATATAATGCGGTCATAATCTTTATGAAATGGGCTTCGAGCCAGCTCTGTACTGCTTTTTTTACTACCTAAACGAACTGCAGATAGCAGTTCTAACCAACGCATTTGTTCCATTTATCATTATTCAAAACTATAAAGCCTGATCATGCCAAAAAAATGCTAAAAGCACTAGCTTGGTGCGACATAGTTTGTCTTAGTTCAGGTTTTATTATGTTATTGAATAAACATGAAACAATTTATTTTGAGCGAGAATGATTAAAAAAATGATTTTGAATAAAAAACACATCACTTCTTGCAGAATTAGGTTACAGAATACTGATTCTACATCTAGCTGATTTTAGCAAGACACAGTAGAATATGCGCTCTCTCTAAAGTCACATTGCGGTAAGGTTCACAAGACCTGCCCGTGGAGCCAAAATCAACATGTTTATCGTGGCCGGTGCAGCAGCACATTCTTCTTTTAAGAAAGCTCAACTATTAACACGTTTATCGTCAATTAGTTCTGTTCAATCTTTTGACAGCCAATGGGTCTATTTGTTTGATCAAGCGCTCAACGAGCAGCAAAATCAATCTGCTTTGCAATTATTAAATGACGGTGAGTCTTTTGAACTTCGTCAACCTGCAAGTGATGAGATTCAGATTTTAGTAACACCACGCGTGGGTACGATTTCACCTTGGTCATCTAAAGCGACTGACATTTTCAAAAACTGTAATACTCCAGTTCACCGTTTAGAACGTGGTCTTTTATTCACTTTAAAAGGTGTTTCTGAAATTTCTAATGAAGTAAAACAAGTACTTCATGACCGTATGACTGAAACTGTTTTTGCACAAATTGAAGATGCAAAAGCACTATTTTCAGAAACAGCACCAAAACCTTTAAATTCAATTGATATTTTAGGTCAAGGTAAAGAAGCATTAGTAAAAGCCAACAACGAATTTGGTTTTGCGTTATCTGAACAAGAAATTGATTATTTAACTGAAGCATTTACTCGACTTGGTCGTAACCCAAATGACATCGAGTTGATGATGTTTGCACAAGCAAACTCTGAACACTGTCGTCATAAAATCTTCGGTTCTGAATGGACAATTGATGGTGAAAAACAACCATTATCATTGTTCCAAATGATTAAAAACACTTATAAAGAATCTCCAACTGACGTGTTATCGGCATATAAAGATAACGCATCTGTAATTGTTGGTTATGACACGATGCGTTTTTATCCGAAAGCAGATGAAAACGGTCATTTTGTTTACAAATATAAGAGCCAAGCTGCTCACATTTTAATGAAGGTTGAAACTCACAACCACCCAACAGCAATTTCTCCATTTGCTGGCGCAGCAACAGGTTCAGGCGGTGAAATCCGTGATGAAGGTGCAACTGGTCGTGGTGGTAAACCGAAAGCAGGTTTAACAGGCTTTACAGTTTCTAACTTAAATATTCCTGGTTTTGAACAACCTTGGGAAGAAAACTACGGTAAACCTTCACGTATGGCATCGCCATTACAAATTATGATTGAAGGTCCATTAGGTGGCGCGGCATTTAACAATGAATTCGGCCGTCCTGCATTAAATGGCTATTTCCGTACTTTCGAACAAAACGTAAATGGTGAAGTGAAGGGCTTCCATAAGCCAATCATGATCGCGGGTGGTTACGGTAACATTCGTCCTGACCATGTAGAAAAAGATGCGATTCAACCGGGTGACTTGCTCATTGTATTGGGTGGCCCTGCGATGTTAATCGGTCTTGGTGGTGGCGCAGCCTCTTCTGTAGACAGCGGTACAATGGGTGAAAGCCTTGATTTCGCATCTGTACAACGTGAAAACCCAGAAATGGAACGCCGTTGTCAGGAAGTGATTGATACTTGCTGGCGTTTAGAAGACTTCAACCCAATCGTGTCTATTCATGACGTAGGTGCTGGTGGTTTATCAAATGCAATGCCTGAGCTTGTAAACGATCATGAGTTAGGTGCAGTTCTTAACCTTCGTAAGATTCCTTCATTAGAGCCGGGCATGAGCCCAATGGAAATCTGGTCAAATGAAGCACAAGAGCGTTATGTTCTTGCAATTCGTCCAGAGTCTTTAGAACAGTTCGAATCAATCTGTGCTCGTGAACGTTGTCCATTTGCCGTGTTAGGTGAAGCAACTGAAGCTCGTCACTTAACTGTTGAAGATCCATTGTTCCAAAACAATGCAGTTGATATCCCAATGCAAGTGATGCTTGGTGGTACACCGCGTATGCAACGTTCTTATGAAACAATTGAACGTAAAGGCAACGAATTTGACGCTTCAAAAGTTGATTTGAAAGATGCGATTTTCCGTGTATTGAAAAATCCTACAGTTGCGTCTAAATCATTCTTGATCACCATTGGTGACCGTTCAATTACAGGTATGGTTGCACGTGACCAAATGGTTGGTCGTTGGCAGATTCCTGTTGCAGATGCAGCAGTAACGACTACAAGCCTACAAGGCTTCACTGGTGAAGCAATGGCAATGGGTGAACGTCCACCAGTTGCATTGTTAAATCCAGCAGCGTCTGCTCGCTTGGCAGTTGCTGAAGCAATTACCAATATTGCATGTGCAAACATTGAACAAATTAGCGATATCAAACTTTCTGCAAACTGGATGGCTGCTGCTGGTCAAAAAGGTGAAGACCAAGCATTGTTTGAAGGCGTGAAAGCAATTGGTATGGAAATGTGTCCTGCTTTGGGAATTGCGATTCCTGTAGGTAAAGACTCACTTTCAATGCGTACGACTTGGAATGATAACGGTGAAGATAAAGCTGTAACATCTCCAATGACTGGCGTAATTACTGCATTTGCTCCAGTAGCTGATGTTCGTAAGACTTTAACACCTGAACTTAAGAATTTAGAAGACTCAGTACTTGTCCGTATTGATTTATCTAAAGGACAATTCCGTTTAGGTGGTTCGATTCTTGCGCAAGTATATAAAGCAATTGGTTCAGTCACTCCAGATGTTGATAGTTTTGATGATTTCAAAGCGTTCTTTGCTTTAATTCAAGACTGGAATAACCGTGGCTTGATTCAGGCTTACCATGACATCGGTGATGGTGGTTTACTCGCAACTGTAGCTGAAATGATGTTCGCTTCGCGTTTAGGTGTAGCATTAGAAGATCAGACTACTGCTGGTTTATTTGCAGAAGAAATTGGTGCAGTAGTTCAAATCAAAGCAGCTGATTGGGAAGCTTTACAAGCAGAAGTAGCTGCTTCTAGCTTAAAAGATGCAATTGCTGTAGTTGGTCGCGTAAATAATACTGATCAATTATCTGTAAATGGCTTAACTTTAGAGCGTGCAGAGTTACAACAAGCTTGGTCTGAAGTATCTCATCAGATCCAACGTTTACGTGATAACGTTGAAACTGCTGACCAAGAATTTGCTTTAATTACTGATAAATCACATCAAGGTTTGATTGCTAAACCTACATTTGATTTAAATGAACCTATCGAAGCACCGTTTATTAATAGCCGTCGTCCGAATATGGCAATCTTGCGTGAGCAGGGTGTAAATGGTCATATTGAAATGGCAGCAGCTTTCGATAAAGTTGGCTTTAACACAATTGACGTACACATGAGCGACTTACTTGCTGGTCGTGTGAGCCTAAGTGATTTCGAAGGTTTAGTGACTTGTGGCGGTTTCTCTTACGGTGACGTAATGGGTGCAGGCGGTGGCTGGGCAAAATCAGTTCTGTTCAATGCAAAACTACGTGATCAGTTTGAGCAATTCTTCCACCGTGAAGGTACATTTAGCTTAGGTATCTGTAATGGTTGCCAAATGTTGTCACAATTAGCGCCACTTATTCCGGGTGCTGAACACTGGCCACGTTTCCACCGCAATATGTCAGAAGTTTTTGAAGCACGTAGCGTAAACGTTCGTGTTGAAAAATCAGTTTCTGTATTACTTGAGGGTATGGAAGGTTCAATTTTACCGATTGCTGTAGCACATGGTGAAGGCCGTGTGGTTGCTAGCGAAGCTGATATTGCAAGCTTAAATGCAGCGAATCAAGTTGCATTGCGCTATGTTGATAGCCACGGTAACCCGACTCAACATTATCCATTGAACCCAAATGGTTCACCGGAAGCGATTACGGGCGTAACGTCTAAAGATGGTCGTGCAACGATCATGATGCCGCACCCTGAGCGTACTTTCCGTGCAATTCAACACTCTTGGAGTCCAGAAGAGTGGACTGAAGACGGTGCTTGGTTACGTATGTTCCGTAACGCACGTAAGTTTATTGGTTAATATAAAAATTGAAATAAGCCACCGTAAGGTGGCTTATTTGTATGTAGTACAATGTAAGTAGAATAAATAGTAGAGAAGAAAAATGAAGTCAAAAATCCATTTCCGTGAGTTTGCACTGTTGATGGCATTACTCATGTCTATCGTGTCTTTTTCGATAGATGCAGTGTTGCCTGCTTTAGGTGAGGTTGGACGAGTTTTTGAATTAAAGAATAATAATCAGACCCAGTGGGTCATTATTGGTATTTTCTCCGGCATGACAATAGGGCAGTTGATTGCAGGTCCACTTTCCGATGCGATTGGACGAAAACGTATTTTATTTACCGGTATTATCATCTACTTTTTGGGAAGTTTATTGTGCTTTACCACACAAAGTTTTGAATGGTTTTTAGTAGGTCGCTTTATTCAGGGTATTGGGGTTTCAGGTCCTTATGTTGCCTCAATTTCCATTGTGCGAGATAAATACAGCGGCGCTCAAATGGCCCGTATTATGTCCTTAATCATGATGGTATTTATGGTCGCTCCAGCGATTGCACCAAGTCTGGGACAACTCATTATTCACTTCTTTGGTTGGCGTGATATTTTTGTTTTATACATGATCTATGCAACTGTCGTTGGAGCGTGGGTCGCTTTACGATTAGAAGAGACGTTACTTCCTGAAAATCGTTTACCTATGCGGTTACAAGCATTTCAAGATGGGTTCAAAGAAGTTGTAAGTAATAAGACCACCATGAGCTATTTGTTATGTGCAGGCTTTTGCTTTGGTGGATTTATTGGTTACTTAGGTACTTCTCAGCAAATTTTTATGCAGCAGTTTGGTAAAACAGGGCAAGAGTTTAGTGCTTATTTTGCTGTGCTTGCTGGTGTAATGGGCATTGCTTCATTTACCAATTCTAAAATTGTCATGAAGTTTGGTATGCGTCCAATCTGTATTTATGGCTTTCTCGGTTTGTGCTTAATTTCATTAATTTTCTTAGGGATTCAACTTATAGGTGTGACTGTAGCATTTTGGATGTTTATGCTTTATGCCTGTATTTTATTTTTATTATTTGGAACTTTATTTGGTAATTTAAACGCGATTGCAATGGAACCTATGGGACATGTAGCTGGTATGGCATCAGCTATTATTGGTGCAGCTTCGTCCGTATTGTCGCTTATTCTTGCCTCTATTATTGGGCAATTATATAATGGCACACTAATTCCAATGACTTGCGGTTTTGTCATTTTATGTGGTTTAGCATTTATGATGACAGTATATGAGAACAGATATTTAAAGAAATCGAATGCTTAAAATGATCCAGAATAATGATAGCTCACTGAATTAGAAAATTTTCTTTAAACTTAAAGTAAAGGTAAGAAAATACGTTTTTTAAGTACTTTAAGAAAATCTATAAGAGTATAGACATAAGTATATTTAACCCCTTATGCTTGGATTGCTGTTGGTTCAATTTTTGCTTTCTCTGTAACAACGATAAAAATCGGAGATCAAAATGATGAAAAACAAAAATCACATAAGAACGATGTACACAAGAGATAAAGGTTGGCGCTTATTTGGCTTGGCGCTTGCCCTGCAAATACTTTTTATTGGAGCAAATTATTTAGCAATGATGAGCTGACTTTGATTCGGAGTCTTCTTAAAGGGTATGATTTAAAGCAAATTACTAGTTTTGAGTCATTCTATTCATGTTAAAGCTGATTTATTACGTACCAGAGTCACATCTTGAGTCGACTAAACAGTCTATATTTGCGGCCGGAGCAGGTGGGATAGGGAACTATGAACAATGTGCTTGGCAAGTTAAAGGGATAGGGCAATTCAAGCCAGTTAAAGGAGCTGACCCTTATATTGGAGAGCTAGGTGAACTTGAACAAGTTGACGAATGGCGTGTTGAAACGATTGTGCTTGAAGAAAAGGCAAGTGCAGTGGCAAAAGCATTAAAGGCAAGCCATCCTTACGAAGAGCCTGCCTTTGAGTTTATTCAAATCATAGAAGTTGATTTTTAATTAAACTGTGAAAAGTCCGGTTTACGTTTTTGCATAAATGCCTGCACAGCTTCTAGCATTTCTGGTGATTGAACGCGTTGCATAAAGATTTCTGCTTCATGGTCAATACATTCAATAATCTGATCTAAATCATGTTTCATTAATGCTTTGGTTTGTTTTAATGAAGCAAGCGGTAAAGCTGTTAAGTGTTGGGCAGTTGCCTGAGCAGTGGCATAAGCATCTTCAACGATTTCATTAACTAAATCAGCTTGTACAGCAGTTTCTGCATTGAACTTTTTGGCAGTAAACAGAAGTTCAGCTGCTTTGTGATAACCAGCTTGTTTAACCAATAATTGACTTGCACCACCTTCAGGAGAAAGCCCAAGGCTAACAAAAGGAATTTGAAAGAGGGCCGTATTGTCGGCAAAAACGAGGTCTGCCTGTAATAAAATCGTAACACCAATACCAATTGCCACGCCTTTTACTGCAATAATAAGCGGCTTCGATAATCTGGCAGCAGATTTAAGGAGTACAAATGGAGGAACTTGACCTGCTGGGCCAGCATTCGGGTTTTGTACAAAACCCATAAAATCTTTCATGTCATTACCAGCGGTAAAGTCATGTTCGGCACCACGTAGAACGATTACTCGTACATCTTTATTTTGGTCGGCTTCATCAAGTGCTTTGGCAATCCATAAGTAAAGTTCGCCATATAATGCATTTTTTGCTTCTGGGCGATTTATGGCTAAGGTGAGTACGCCACCTTCTAAATTTGCTTGTAAATGTTGATGAGGTTGTTGAATACAGCTAAGTGTCATCGTACTATCCTTGCTTTAAACCACGTTGTTGATTTTTAGGTTCTCATTATGGCGCATATTTTTTGTAATGAGCGTAACTGGTGAGTTCATAAAAAGTGAAAAACTAATTATGTATACATTTGACTATCTCGTTTTTATAGGTCGTTTTCAGCCATTTCATTTGGCACATATGCAAACGATTGAAATTGCACTGCAACAAAGTCGCTATGTGATTTTGGCTTTAGGTTCTGCCCAAATGGAACGTAATATAAAAAATCCGTTTCTTGCAATTGAACGAGAACAAATGATTTTATCTAATTTTTCATTAGATGAGCAAAAGCGCATTCGTTTTGTACATGTGGTTGATGTTTATAATGATGAGAAGTGGGTAAAACAGGTTAAATCATTAGTAAATGGTGTAATAGAACCGAACTCAAAAGTTGGTTTGATTGGCCACTTCAAAGATGAGTCATCTTATTATTTACGACTATTTCCAGAATGGGTGATGGTCGAACTTGATAGCTTAAAAGATTCGATTTCTGCCACTCCAATGCGTGAAGCCTACTATCAGGGCAAAATTAAAACGGATGCATTTCCCAAAGGCACCATTCAATTTTTGGAAGAATTCCAAAATACACCGTTATATTTACAGCTACAGCAAAAGTTTTTACAGGCAGACCATTCAAATATTGAGGAAACCGTGTCGTCTCATAAAGAATGAGTCGATCTAACTAAAGAATCTCTGGTTTTTAAAAGTAGATTGAATTTTTTGATGCTTTTTTGAGTCTACTTTAAAAACCTGCAAATTGTTGTGTCCAATAGCTTTTTTGTTTAGCAGACTGGTCAGAAGCACATGCAATGGCATATTTGGTATATCTAGGGTTCATAATATTACTGCAATGCAGAGGACTGGCGATCCATTTAGCCATGACCTCATTTAAAGTTTTTTGTCCACTCGCGACATTCTCACCATTGGCTTTACTCAGCATATGATATTTTTTTAATCTCGCTCTTAAATCTAAACCTGTTGAGCCAACATGCCCAAGAAAGTTGTTATTTGCCATATCTTTAGAGTGAGCACTTGCACCTTGATATAAATTATTATGCCAGCTTAAAGGTTTAGCTGCAGAAAAATACTGCTGACCACATTGACGAGGATGTTGCCGAATTTGATTAATTGTATTGAGCACAGCTTGTCGGTAAGCAGGATTTTGTAAATCTTGGCAGCTTATTTCTATCGATGATTTTTGAACTTGTGGTGTAGAAGAGCTCAGTGTAGGAGGAGTGCTTGATGAATTAACGGAGCAGGCAGCAATAACAAGGCTACAAGGCAATAAAGTACAAACTTTTAGTAGATTCATAGCAATGCCTGAGTTCGAGTTATTTTAATATTTTTATCATACGCCAAATTAAAATGGCTGAGCAATTTATGTGCATGTAAAAAAGCGAGTATTCAACTCGCTTTTTTGTTACTCAGGCTTATTAAGCTGTTTGTAATGCTTTTAAATCTTCTAAAACCTGTTCAGCATGGCCGGCTGCTTTCACCTTACGGTAACTTTTAACTAAGGTTTTATTATGGAAAATAAAAGTAGAGCGTTCGATCCCCATTACTTTTTTCCCATACATATTCTTTTCTTTAATCACATCAAAGTGTTTGCAAAGTACTTCTTCTTTGTCACTAATTAAATCGATTGTCAGTGCCTGCTTTTCTGTAAAGGTTTGATGGGCTTTTACCGAGTCGCGTGATACTCCAAAAATGCGAGCACCTAAAGCATCAAATTGATCTTTTAAACAAGAAAAGCCGACAGCTTGTGTTGTACAGCCTGGCGTTGAGTCTTTAGGGTAGAAGTAAATAATCAGCCATTCATTATCGACTTCAGCCAAATTAACTTCGCCGTGTGTGGTTGGGAAAACCTGATTTGGCAGTTGAATATTCTCAGACATTTCTTATCCTTTAAAAGTTAAATTTGATCTAATTCAAGTGGTAAAAAAGCATATTCTTCATGATAAACAATATCGAGCTTTCTTACAGGAATAGCTTTGTTAAAAATTAGACCATCAATCACAGTGGTATGAAATTCACCACCTTCTCCACATGGATCAATTCCACGGTTTTCAAGTTCCTGTATATATTCTAACGATAACACTTGACCTAAATCTTCCACCTTCATTCCGAGTTTAAGGTTTACAGTCACAACTACACTCTGAAATCCAAGTTGAATAAATTCTTCAACAACTTCACGATGGGGCCGTAGCCAGAGCGGCATTCCTAATTTAAGGCCCACTGTTTTAGTAACACGATCATGCCAACAACCATGTTCCGGCATATCTAAATCACCTGTAACCAGTACCTCAGCACCTTTTTGTTTGGCTTCATTTAATAAGTTGATGAATTTATTTTCATAGTCATTCCAGCTAGAAGATGCCATAAATACAGGTAAGCCAATTGCTTGTGCTTGCGCCCGAATAATATCAAGTGGCATTGCATGTGAACGGGAGCGTTGTCCTTGCTCTTCTAGCATAACGATTAAACCAATTACGTTACCAGTTTGCATGGCATGATAAAGTGCAAGAGAGCTATCTTTACCTCCACTAAAGGAGACAATTGACGGTCTGTTATGTGCGTTAGTTTTCCATTGTTCTTGCATGACTTATTTCGAATGAAGAGATCGGTGTCATTTTAACAGAGCTATAAAAAAGCCTGCATAAATGCAGGCTTAATTTGGAGCAACAAAAGCTTATTTTTTAGGAGCTTGTTGTTGAGCTGCTTTCATTGCTTCTTCAGTTAGTTTCTCAAGCTTAGTTGTTAACTGAGGACCGAAACATGCTTTAAGGTCACGGTTTTGCTGTTGTACAAAAGCTAAAGAACTTGGGCTTTTCTTCGCATTGATTGCGCTTTGAATTTCCCATTTTTGTGCTTCAGTCACTTTACCTTGCGCTTCAACTTGACAGCTACAGAATTTGCTAACTTCAGCTGAACTTAATTTACCGCCTTTTGCAGTTTGGTCTTTACAAACGTTGATTAATGCACCTTTAACGTTAGTGCTTTTATATGCTGCTTGAACTGGGTTTTCAGCTGCTTGAGCCGAACCAGCCATAAGTGCAGCTGCTGAGAATAAAGATGAAAGAATAAGATTTGATTTTAACAACTTCATAAATTTTACCTACTTATTGCGGTATATAGCGTGTTGGATCGGTAACACCAGCATCGATAAAGCCTTCTTTACGCAAACGGCAACTGTCACATTTACCACACGCACGTCCTTGAGCATCTGCTTGGTAGCAAGATACCGTTTGACTATAGTCTACGCCATGTTCAATCCCTAAACGTATAATATTCGCTTTGGATAAATGTAACAGGGGTGTTTCAAATTTAAGAGGTTTTCCTTCCACGCCAGCTTTAGTTGCTAAACGAGCCATATTGGCAAAAGCATCAATAAATTCTGGGCGACAGTCAGGATATCCTGAATAATCAACAGCATTGATGCCAATAACAATCGCTTCAGCATTGAAAACTTCTGCAGCTGCTAAGGCATAAGAGAGGAAAATTGTGTTACGTGCTGGTACATAAGTTACAGGAATACCTTCTTGTAATTGTTCTGGTACAGCAATGTTATGATCTGTAAGTGCAGACCCGCCTAAATTGGCTAAATCGATATTAATTACACGATGTTCAACACCTGCACGCTGAGCTAATGCTTTTGCAGCATCCAGTTCAGTGGTTGAGCGTTGACCATACATAAAACTAATAGCAATACATTCATAGCGCGCTTGTGCCCAAGCTAGGCAAGTGGTTGAGTCTAAGCCGCCTGAAAGTAAAACAATGGCACGAGGGCGCATATTTTTCTCCATATTCGGAATGATTTATTTTATTGAACGATTAGCGACCTGATTCATCGTTCCAGAGCAGTTTATGTAACTGAAGCTGGAAACGTACAGGCAGTTTGTCGTCCAGTATCCACTGTGCCAGATCACGTGCTAAACGTGGCAGGCCAACAGCACCTTTTTCAACTGCAAAAGCAGGGGAGAACCAGACAGTACTGACTTTGGTTTGCAGTTGATATTGTTCAACTTGTTGTTTTGACCATTCATAGTCTTCACGATTACAAATCACAAATTTGATTTGGTCACGCGGTGTTAAATGGTCAAGATTACTGATGAGATTACGGTGTTCTTCACCAGAAGTTGGGGTCTTTAAGTCGAGGACTTTTGAAACACGCGGATCCACTCTTGATACATCAAGAGCGCCACTGGTTTCTAGGGAAACGTCAAAACCGGCGTCACATAAACGTTGTAATAAAATTAAGCAATTGGGTTGTGCTAGGGGTTCACCGCCTGTTACACAAATATAAGGCGTTTGATATTTTTCAGCCGTTTCAATAATGTGCTCAAGTGATAGGCGTTCGCCACCTTCAAAAGAATAGGTGGTGTCGCAATAACTACAACGTAAAGGGCAACCTGTTAGACGAATAAATACAGTCGGTAGGCCAGAGGCATTTGCTTCACCCTGCAAGGAGTAAAAAATCTCGGTAATGCGTAGACCGGACGCAGGGTCAGAGACAGTAATTGCAGAGGAACGTAAGGAAGCCATTCTAGAAATACCACACTATATAAAAAATAAAATCTCTACGATCAGTGTTGATCGTAGAGATGTTTGATCAAACTGAAATTAGTCAGCGCGTAACAAATCGTTCAAACTTGTTTTTGCACGTGTTTGTGCATCAACTTTTTTCACGATAATTGCAGCATATAAGCTGTATTTACCATCAGCTGACGGTAAGTTACCTGGTACAACAACTGAGCCAGCAGGAACACGGCCATAATGGATTTCACCAGTCTCACGATCATAAATACGTGTAGATTGACCGATATAAACACCCATAGAAATAACAGAGCCTTCTTCGACAATAACACCTTCAACGATTTCAGAACGTGCGCCGATAAAACAGTTGTCTTCAATAATGGTTGGGTTAGCTTGTAATGGTTCTAAAACACCACCGATACCAACACCACCTGATAAGTGAACGTTTTTACCGATTTGAGCACATGAACCTACAGTTGCCCATGTATCAACCATTGTGCCTTCATCTACGTAAGCACCAATGTTGACATAAGATGGCATTAACACCACATTTTTAGCTTGGAAACTACCACGACGAGCAACAGCAGGAGGAACAACACGAACACCCGCAGCTTTAAATTGCTCTTCAGTCCAACCAGAGAATTTAGTTTCAACTTTGTCGTAGAAACGAAGATCACATGACTCGATTGGTTTATTGTCATTAAGTTTAAATGATAATAAAACAGCTTTTTTTAACCATTGATGAACAACCCATTCACCATTGATTTTTTCTGCAACTCGAAGTGTACCGTTATCTAAACCAGCAATTGCTTCTTCAACAGCTTGGCGAATTTCGCTTGGGCAATCTGCTGCAGTGAAATTTGCGCGGTCTTCAAATGCTTGCTCAATGATCGTAGAAAGCTGAGACATGATCTTCCTTCCATAAAAAATTTTAAAGATTTTACACTAATTTGTGACAAGAATCTTTGAAAAAACGTGTTACGTTTAATTGAGGTATAAATGAGTTAAATCAAAATAAGCTTATTAGATAATCAAGTGTTTTTTACACAAAAATGATTTGAAAATAAAAATTTAACTCAATTTGTATCAAAAAATAACAGAAATCTAGCAGTTTTTGTATAAAAAAGAATCTATGCTCTTGAATATAATTTTTGTCACAAGCTGAATAAATTAAAAACAGAGCCTTTTCTTAAGGAGAAAACGATGAAAGTATTACGTGTTTTAGTGACAACTACAGCTTTACTTGCTGCTGGTGCTGCAATGGCGGATGAAGCTGTTGTTCATGATAGCTATGCATTCGATAAAAACCAATTAATTCCAGTAGGCGCTCGTGCTGAAGTAGGTACTACAGGTTACGGTGGTGCTTTGTTATGGCAAGCAAACCCATATGTAGGTTTAGCATTGGGTTATAACGGCGGTGACATTTCTTGGCGAGATGACTTATCAATTAATGGTACTAAATATGACGTTGATATGGATAATAACAACGTATATTTAAATGCCGAAATTCGCCCATGGGGTGCAAGTACTAACCGTTGGGCTCAAGGCTTATATGTAGCTGCAGGTGCGGCGTATTTAGATAACGATTATGACCTAACTAAACGTTCACAAGATGGGACTATTAAAGTAAATGGTAATAATTATAACTTTAATGGGTCAGTGGATGGTAAATTAAGTTATAAAAATGATATCGCTCCTTATTTAGGTTTTGGTTTTGCACCTAAAATCAATAAAAACTGGGGCGTATTCGGTGAAGTAGGTGCTTACTATACTGGTAACCCAACAGTAAATCTTAAATCAAATGGTACTTTTGTTAATGTTAACGGTGCTGACTTTGATAAAGATTTACGTGCTGAAGAAAATAAAATCCGTAACGACGATAAATATCAATGGTTGCCAGTTGGTAAAGTTGGTGTGAACTTCTTCTGGTAATAAAGCTTAAAAAAACGAGCTTCGGCTCGTTTTTTTATGTCTAAAAATAAAAAAGAGCTACTTACGTAGCTCTTTTATTTTTCCCTTAAATTTTATTCATCTGGATAGGCAATTTTTTTCAATGCTTTAATGTCAGCATCAGGTGAGCATAAAGAAATAAACTCATAACCATAACCACGTAATAAATGGCCTTTGCGAACAGCAATCCATGTGGTGTTGACACCAAAGATATCAGTTTTAATTTGTTTTAAACGATAGTCACGTTCTGCATCGTAAGCGACATCATTGACAATTCCAACGCCCATGCCGAGTTCAACGTAAGTTTTGATAACATCGGCATCAAGAGCAGACATTACAATATCGGCATCAATTTGTGCATCTTCAAATGCTTTATCGATCTTTGAACGACCTGTAAAACCGCCGTGATAAGTAATTAGTGGGTATTCAGATAAAGCATCAAGATCAATTTTATCGAGCTGTGTAAGTGGGTGATCTTGAGGAGTAATAATGCTGTGCTGCCATTGATAGTATGGAATGCTTGCTAAATTTTCTTCAGTTGTTAAAGACTCTGTCGCGATGCCAATATCAGCTTCACCTTGTAAAAGCATTTCTGCAATTTCGACAGGGCTTGCTTGTTGCAAAATCAAATGAACTTTTGGAAATAGTTTCTTAAATTGATTGACGATTGGTGGTAATACATAACGTGCTTGAGTATGAGTTGTTGCAATCGTTAAAGTACCTTCGTCCACTTTATTAAAATCATCGGCAAGACGTTTAATATTTTCAGCATCTACAAGCATGCGTTCTACAATGCTAAGGAGTGATTGACCGGGTTCAGTTAAACCAAGCAGACGTTTACCTTTACGGACGAAAAGTTGTACGCCTAATTCATCTTCTAAATCTTTAATATGTTTACTTACACCTGATTGAGAGGTGTATAACGCGGCAGATGCTTCCGTTAAATTAAAGTTTTGGCGTACTGTTTCTCGGATAATTCTTAATTGTTGAAAGTTCATTTACACTTTTCCTCAAAAGAGGTGAGGAACGGCTTTAAATACCGCGAGATGGCTCCTCACCAAATAATTCCTTAAGCAACTTGATCTGCAAATAGGTGAAGTTGAGATGCACTTACCCAAACAGTTTGATTTGGTTTAAATGCATGTTGTTTTGCAGCTTCACTGCTCAGAGCAATCTCAATTAAACGTCCATTACGATCTTGTAATTCCGCCACTACTTTTCCAGCAATCCAGACTTCACGTACAAAAGTTGCTTCAATTGTATTTGCCTGTGGTTGCGCATGAATATGTAACTCATCCGGACGGGCAAAAGCAATTACTTTTCCTTGTGGTGCCTGAACTGTGGTCGGTAATTCGATACGATCATTGCCAATACGGATAATACCGCTTGCATGTTCACCTTCAAAACGATTTGCTTGACCCAAGAAATCAAATACAAATGGTGTTGCAGGTTTTTCGTAAACTTCACGCGGAGAACCAATTTGTTCGACGTTACCTTTATTCATCACAATAATTTGGTCTGCTACTTCAAGTGCCTCTTCCTGGTCATGGGTTACGAAAATTGAAGTGATATGCAGCTCATCATGCAAGTTACGTAACCAGCGGCGTAATTCTTTACGAACCTTAGCATCTAGTGCACCAAATGGTTCATCAAGCAATAACACACGAGGTTCTACGGCAAGTGCACGAGCTAAGGCAATACGTTGGCGTTGACCACCAGAAAGCTGGGCTGGATAACGGTCTGCTAAAAAGCCCAGTTGAACCAGATCAAGCAGACGAGTCACTCGTTTTTTAATTTCGGCTTCCGATGGGCGTGTGGCAC
Source organism: Acinetobacter sp. 148 (assembly GCF_031196675.1). Taxonomy (NCBI): domain Bacteria; kingdom Pseudomonadati; phylum Pseudomonadota; class Gammaproteobacteria; order Moraxellales; family Moraxellaceae; genus Acinetobacter; species Acinetobacter sp. 148. Next base: position 82,558 of record NZ_JAVIMT010000081.1, read on the forward strand.
GAGGACGGACACGTAAACCAAAGGCAATATTGTCAAATACGGTCATATGACGGAATAAAGCATAGTGCTGAAAAACAAAACCGACCTGACGTTCACGGACATGTACATTGGTTGCATCTTCGCCTTCTAGTAAGACTTGACCGCCATCTGCTGACTCTAAACCCGCAATAATACGAAGTAGCGTCGTTTTACCGCAGCCAGATGGGCCGAGTAAGGCAACCAGTTCACCCTCTGGGAAATCGAGTGAAATATTTTTAAGCGCATGGAATGCACCAAAGTGTTTTTCAATATTTTTAACTTGAATACTCATGATTTCATTCCTTACGAATCAGTTGAATGCGGTTCTGGTTTGTCTTGATGTAGTTCTAACCAGGTTTTTAAAATCAGTGTTAATAGTGCCAAGAAAGCAAGTAGTGAGGACACCGCAAAAGCTGCACTAAAGGTGTACTCGTTATATAAAATTTCGACATGAAGAGGTAGGGTATTGGTCTCACCACGGATGTGGCCAGAAACTACTGATACTGCCCCAAACTCACCCATTGCACGGGCATTACACAAAATCACGCCGTAAATCAGACCCCATTTAATGTTAGGGAGTGTGACTTTCCAAAAGGTTTGCCAACCTGATGCACCGAGTACAATCGCTGCTTCCTCTTCTTCAGTTCCTTGCGCTTCCATAAGTGGAATTAACTCACGCGCCACAAATGGAACTGTAATAAAGATGGTCGCTAAAACAATGGCAGGTACGGCATATAGAATCTTGATGTCATGTTCCATGAGCCAACCGCCTAACCAGCCTTGAGCACCGAAAATCAGTACAATCATTAAACCTGCAATAACAGGTGAAACCGAAAAAGGCATATCAATAATGGTGGTTAAAATTGCTTTACCTTTAAACTGAAATTTGGAAACAGCCCATGCAGCGGCAACACCAAATATCACATTAATCGGAACGGCAATTGCTGCGGTCAATAGTGTTAATTTCACTGCTGATAACGTATCTGGATCAATTAAAGCTTGAACATAGACTTCAAGGCCTTGTTTAAATGCTTCAACAAAAACCAGAATAAGTGGCAACATGAGGCAGCTAAGGAAAAAAATCAGTGCAATTGTAATGAGTGTATAACGTACCCAAGTTGGTTCACGTGTCGCGTCACGAGATTGCAATTTCAAGGCAAGTGCATTGCTGTCGGTATGTAGGTTCATGTGACATTTCTCCCTGTACGACGGTTTGCCCATGCTTGAAGTAAGTTAATGACAAATAAAATAATGAAAGAGAGAACCAACATCACTGCTGCAATAGTCGTGGCACCTGCATAGTCATATTCTTCTAGGCGAGAAATGATCATAAGCGGAGCAATTTCAGTTTTAAACGGCTGGTTACCTGCAATGAAAATTACAGAACCATATTCACCTACACCGCGAGCAAACGCTAAAGCAAAGCCTGTAAATAGGGCAGGGAGTAATATTGGTAAAATAATTTTAGTAATGGTCTGCCAACGATTTGCACCGAGTGCGGAAGCTGCCTCTTCAAGTTCAGTTTCAATATCACTTAATACCGGTTGAACGGTTCGAACAATAAAAGGAATACCGATAAACACTAAAGCTAGCGTAATCCCGATGGGGGTATATGCAACCTGAATACCAAGTGGTTCTAAATATTGACCGATCCAGCCTGTAGGCGCATAGAGTGAGGTCAACGCAATGCCTGCAACCGCTGTTGGAAGTGCAAAAGGTAAGTCCACTAAGGCATCAACCAGACGCTTTCCGGGAAAGTTATAACGGACAAGGCACCAAGCTAAAAGTAGCCCAAAAACAACATTAATAAACGCCGCAATTAAGGCTGAACTAAAGCTGAGTTGAAGCGATTTTAAAATACGCTCAGAGGTTAAAATTTCCCATAGTCCGTCCCATCCGATTCCAAATGATTTGATAAAGACTGCGGCTAATGGAATAAGCACAATAAAAGAAACGTAAGCGAGGGTGAAGCCCAATGATAGACCAAACCCAGGCAGCACTCGGGATCGCTGCGACATGATATTTCCTCAAAGAGAAAAGCCTGCTGAAATCAGTAAGCGAATAAATAAAGATAAACGGCGCGGTATAAAGCTAGGTATTAAGCAAATTTCAAAGAGAAATGTGTCTTTACCGGATCAATAGATGAGTGGCTACACATCGAGTCTTCAGGAAGTAGATGATTCAGTAAGTCAGGAAACGGACCGAAGCCTGAAGCAACATTAATATGACCGACTTGTCCAAGGTTAATCGGGGTTAATTGCCAAGATTTCGCAAGCTGTAAAGCATCAAAAAAGTCTAACCATGGATCATTTTCACTAATGAGTAGCGTTGCAGGCACATTAATTTTTAGCTGATGAAAATAATCTTTGTAGTCAGTCAAACTATGACGGGCAAATCCCGCTTCACCAAAACGTGCCGGATTTGCAGGAGCAACCAAAATCAGTTTTTTAACTTGAAGTTGTAACTCTGGATGCTCTGCTAAGGCAGCAACACTAGTTAGGCAGCCGAAACTATGCGCAACAATTTGGACTGGTGTTTGTATTGCTTGAACTGTGTTAACGAATCGCTCAATCCATTCGCTTAATACGGGTCTATCCCAGTTTTTTTGCTCAACGCGAGAACTAGACACGAGTTGACGCTGCAACCAAGATTGCCAATGTTGATGTTCACTTCCACCTACACCCGGAACAATTACAGTGTGTGTCATGTCTGTTCTCCTTATCGTTAGAACAAAGAATTACTTCTCTGCACTATTGATTTTCACGATTTGATCGAAAACACCACCATTATCAAAGTGTTGTTTTTGTACTTTTGTCCAACCACCAAATTCTTTATCAATGGTGACAAGTTTCAATGGCTTAAATACATTGCTGTATTTTTTGAGTACAGCTGCATTACGAGGACGGTAGAAATTACGTGCTGCAATTTCTTGACCAGCAGGTGAGTACAAATAGTTGAGGTAACCTTTTGCAATAGTTAAGTTGCCTTTTTTCGCTGCATTTTTTTCAACAATTGCAACTGGCGGCTCAGCCAAAATAGATAAAGATGGCGTCACAATCTCAAACTTGCCTGGTTGTTCACGGATAGCTAAATGTGCTTCATTTTCCCAAGCCAGTAATACGTCACCAATTCCGCGTTCAGCAAATGTAGTGGTTGCACCACGGGCGCCTGAATCTAAAACTTTGGTGTGTTTATAAATTTGGCGAACAAATTCTTGTGCTTTTGCATCGTTACCACCTGCTTGATGTTTTGCCCAAGCCCAAGCTGCAAGATAGTTCCAACGTGCACCACCAGAAGTTTTCGGGTTTGGCGTAATAATTTCCACGCCTGGCTTGATTAAGTCACCCCAATCTTTAATTTGTTTAGGGTTACCCTTACGAACTAAAAACACGATAGTTGATGTGTACGGAGTAGAGTTTTGCGGTAACTTTTTCTGCCAGTCTGTTGGAAGCAATTTTGCTTTTTCAGCAATTTCATCAATATCAGCAGCAAGTGCTAATGTCACAACATCTGCATTTAAGCCGTCGATTACAGCGCGGGCCTGTTTACCAGAACCACCGTGTGACTGTTTAAACTCAATATCTTGACCGGTACGCTGTTTCCAGTAAGTACCGAACTGTTTGTTGAAATCTGTATATAACTCGCGAGTTGGATCGTAAGAAACGTTTAAGAATTCTTGAGCTGCAAACGATGAAACAGAAAGTAATGCAGCAATAACCCCGACTTTTAACTGAGAAAAACGCATGAGATAACCCCTCAAAAAATACGAAATGTTCAAAACATGAACGCAGAATAGCGCTAGTCTTTATTCTAAAAAAATAATAAAAAACGAATTTAATATGAAAAATATAGAAATAATAAAAATGGATAAGTTATTCTTAAATCTTGATATATAACAAGTTTCAAAAGTTTCTCTTAAATCGGTATAATTTTTTAAAATCAGTCATTTATTAATTAAATGAAAGGTGTTGTATTGTTGGGTAGTTTTAAATAAAGGACGGATTGAGCATGTGGTGTTTTAAAAATGGACAACCTGTAGAGACCATTCCTTTATTGGACCGGGCATTTCATTATGGGGATGGCTGCTTTACCACAATTCGTGTTTTTCAAAATAAGATTGAGCTTAAAGCACAGCACTGGGAACGTCTAAAACTTGCTTGCCAAAAATTATCTTTGGTTGCAGATTTTGAGTTAATCGAACAAAGTTTGCAGCATCTACAAAATCAGAATCTCGTGCTCAACGGGACTTTAAAAATTGTGATTAGCCGTGGTGAAGGTGATCGTGGCTATAGTTTGCCAAAGCATGCGGCAGATATTTATATCTGGTTTTATCCAAAAGCATTGGAGCAGTTCCAGCCAGATTTTATACAGTGTGGAGTTTTAAATCAGGCTTTAGGTTTAACCATGCCGAGTTTAGTTGGGCTTAAATCCTTAAACCGTCTTGAGCAGGTATTGCTAAAAAAAGAAGCAGATCAACAAGGCTGGGTTGAAGCTTTAGTAACTGATGTACAAGGTTATATTGTTGAAGGGGTAAGCAGTAATTGTTTTATTCGTTTAAATGATAGATGGATTACTCCGGAACTTCGCTATAATGGCGTCCACGGTGTGATGCGTGCAGAAATTTTGGCGCGTATGCAGCACTACGGAATTGCCTGTGAAGTCAGAATAATTGAGCTAGATGAAGTACCACAAATACAGAGCCTATTCTTTTGTAATGCTTTACATCCAATGCGAGTAGTTACTCAAATCAGTGAACAAATTCTAGAGTCACAGGCGTGCCTAAATTTATTTCATACTCTTAACTTGAATCAGATTCATTAATATGCCGAAGCCACCTGTGAATGCGAAAGCAAAAAATGCTAAAAAAAAGGGCAAGAAAACAGCATCTAATTTTCCAAAAAAGTTAGTGCTGATTGGCTGTTTTATCGTTTTAATTTCTATTTTTGCTATTTTATGGTCAAGTTTATTTAAAGCTTATCCTATTGAAGGGAAAAAGCAGATGCTATCGATCACATCAGGTGAGACCTATTCTGGTTTTATTGATCGCTTAGCCAAAGAAAATAAAATCCATTTCCCAATTGTACTTAAGCTTTATCAAAAGTTTATGATTCATGACAGTATGAAAGCTGGTGTATATGAGATAGAGCAGGGAATGAGCGTAAGACAAGTATTAGAGATGTTATCTAATGCTGATAATGCCCAGATGAACCGTGTTCTGGTGATTGAAGGAACAACTTTTAAGCAGCTGATTACAGCACTAAAAAACGATAAAAATGTAAAAAATACGATATTGGATTTACCAGATGACCAGCTTATGAAGGCTTTAGGTATTCCTTATCATCATCCTGAAGGTCTGTTTGCACCCAACACTTATTTCTTTGCTAAAGGTGAGACTGATAAGAAAATCCTGACTGATTTATATCATCGTCAAATGAAAGCCTTAGATGCGGCTTGGGCAAAGCGGGCACCGAATTTACCTTATAAAGATAAGTATGAAGCTTTAATCATGGCTTCTATTGTTGAAAAAGAAACGAGCCTCGATAGCGAACTTACACAAGTTTCAGGGGTTTTCGTGCGCCGTTTAAAACTCGGTATGCGTTTACAGACTGATCCAACCGTAATTTATGGTATGGGTGCAAACTATAAGGGTAACATTACTCGCGAAGACTTACGTACACCAACACCATATAATACCTATACAATTAATGGGTTACCGCCAACTCCAATTGCGCTGCCAAGCCAAAAAGCCATTGAGGCTGCGTTACATCCAGATGATTCAAATAACATCTATTTTGTAGCGACTGGTAATGGTGGACATAAATTTACGGCAGACTTGCAAGCACATAACCAAGCAGTGCAAGAGTATTTATCCGTGTTGAGATCGAAGAAATAAGGAAAAGAGATGTTTATTAGCTTTGAAGGCACGGAAGGGGTAGGAAAAACTACACTCATTCGAAAAATTCATCAGCATTTTGAAGAACAAGGTAAACAAGTTGTTTTAACTCGAGAGCCGGGTGGAACACCGTTAGCTGAGCAAATTCGTTCGATGCTTTTGGCAGTGAATCATGATGAAAATATGAGTCATGATACCGAACTGCTCTTAATTTATGCGGCACGAGCTCAACACTTACAACAAGTTATTTTGCCGGCATTAGAGTCTAATAAAATTGTATTAAGTGACCGTTTTACTGATGCGAGTTTTGCTTATCAATGTTCCGGTCGTGGTTTAAGCCAAGACAAATTACAGCTTTTAAACCAGAACTTCGTTTCACGCATGCCGGAGGTGACTTTCTGGTTAGATGCACCGATTGAACTTGGTATGAACCGTGCACGTGAACGTGGAGCTTTAGACCGTTTTGAACAAGAAAAGTTAAGCTTCTTTACTAAGGTTCGTGAAGGTTATGAAACCTTATGGAAAGTTGAGCCTGAGCGTATTAAACGTTTAGATGCTACACAAAGTCCAGATCAGGTGTTCGAGCAAGCTCTGCAATATTTAGCATAGGCCATGGGATTAGCCACTCTCATATTTTTTTGGGAGTGGTGAAAAATGACAAGAAATCTGGTTTTAAACGTCATAGAAAATATTGGGCAGTATTCTATGCTATTTTGAATACTGTTCTGAAATCGAAGAAAAACAAGGATGAAAAGCTCAAAAGAAGAAATTGTGGCATTTCTTGAAAAGGAATTCCCACAAAGTTTGGAACATTGCACGATTGAATCAGTCACTTCTAAAGCTGCCGTTGTTTATTATCACGTTGACCAAAGACATCAACGTCCGGGTGGTACTATATCTGGTCCGACTATGATGACTTTGGCAGACTTTGCTTTATATATTGCAATACTCGGTGAAATTGGAATTATTGGTTTAGCTGTAACCACCAATTTTAATATTAATTTCCTGAGAAAACCCGCAGGTGATCAAGACTTACGCAGTGAATGTAAGCTCATGAAAGTAGGAAAGAGCTTAGTCGTAGGTGAGGTCTGGATTTATTCAGTAGGGCAAGAGGAACCCGTGGCACATGTGACCGCGACTTACTCAATTCCACCTAGACCATAAATCTTAAGTAATAAAAAAGCACGGCATGAATCGTGCTTTTTTATAAAAAACTATTTATACACTCGTATTCACCAAAGGTTGCTCTACTGCAAAGTTTGGAGGCGTCAGAACCGTTTTACGAATCTCACTCGAAGTTTCTGGATAATCAAGTGTGTAATGTAAGCCACGTGATTCTTTACGGTGCATAGCACAACGAACAATCATTTCGGAAACAAGTACAAGATTACGCAGTTCAATCAGGTTCTTGCTGACACGATAATCTTGATAATATTCAGTAATTTCGCGTTTTAACATTTCAATACGGTGTAACGCACGTTCTAAACGTTTTGTGGTTCTTACAATACCAACGTAGTTCCACATGGTCGAACGTAACTCATCCCAGTTTTGTAAAATCACGACATCTTCATCTGGATTGGTTACTTGAGAATCGTCCCAAGTGGGTACTTCCGGTAATTTGAAGTTTTTATCAAACTTACTTTCGATATCTTTTGCTGCACTCATGCCATAAACGAAGCATTCAAGTAATGAGTTACTCGCCATACGGTTTGCACCATGTAAACCCGTATAAGAGGTTTCACCAATTGCATATAGACCTTCAATATCAGTCTGGCTATTTGAGTCAACCACAACACCACCACAGGTATAGTGTGCAGCCGGCACCACCGGTATCATGTCTTTAGTGATGTCGATACCTAGCTCAAGCAATCGTGCATAAAGTGTAGGGAAGTGCTCTTTAATAAAATCCGGTGATTTGTGTGTAATGTCTAACCACACATGGCGAATACCGAGACGTTTAATTTCATGGTCAATGGTACGTGCCACAATATCGCGAGGAGCCAACTCTGCACGATCGTCAAAACGTAGCATAAAACGTTCGCCATCTGGCAAACGTAAGTAAGCACCTTCACCACGCATGGCTTCAGTAATTAAGAAAGAACGTGCTTGCGGATGGTAAAGGCAGGTTGGATGGAACTGGTTAAATTCCATATTGGCAACACGGCAACCTGCACGGTATGCCATCGCAATACCGTCACCAGTAGCAATATCCGGATTAGATGTATAAAGGTAAGCTTTCATTGCGCCGCCGCAAGCAAGTGCGGTAAATGGGGCAAGGAAGGTATGAACTTTTTCAGTACTTTCATCTAGTGCATACAAACCAATAGCGCGATTTGTCTGCTCGGTATGACCTAACTTATGCGAAGTAATTAAATCAATCGCAATATAGTTTTCAAAAATAGTGATGTTTTTACGTTCTTTGGCGCGTTCAACCAAAGTGGTTGAAATAGCTTTGCCAGTTGCATCAGCAGAATGAATAATACGGCGCTGCGAATGGCCACCCTCACGAGTCAAATGAAGCTGTTCATCTTCATCTAAGGTAAACTGCACACCTTGCTTTAAAAGGAAATCAACAGAAGGACGGCCGCCTTCTACAGTATGCTGGACTGCATCCATTTCACATAAATGAGCACCTGCAATCATAGTGTCATTAATGTGTTGTTGAATAGAGTCAGTTTCATCAAGCACTGCAGCAACACCACCTTGTGCATAGAAGGTACTTGCTTCAGTTAAAGCAGCCTTAGCTAAAACTGCAATATTAAAATGACTTGGTAACGATAAAGCCAGACTTAAACCAGCACCGCCACTGCCCACAATAATCACGTCAAAGTGGTGAATTGTCTGTTGATTAGGCATGTCCATTCGCATCAATTTAAAACGTCCGCTAATGACACCCCTTTTTACCTAAAAAGGCAAGAGCTTAAGCGCTCTAAGTCACAGAAAAATTGCAATTAGCTTAAAAAATTGCAATGTGTAAAATAAACGTGATGAGGATGCCTTACAAATAAACATATTGTTACGCACAATTCCAAAGCATTGTGATACAAAAGTTTTATTCTTATTCTCGTAGACCAATTGTGGGTGAGCACCGAATGAAATCTCGCTATTTACAACAAGGAATGTATGCAGCGGTATTTACAGTTGCTGCTGTTCAAGCAAATGCTGCTGTTGATTTTTCAAACCTCGTTGAACAAGTTAGTCCGGCTGTGGTGAGTGTAAACGTTGTAAAAAAAATGACTCAGGATGAACTGTTACAACAGCAAGTTCCTGAAATTTTAAAACGTTTCTTTGGTAATCAGGTCATCATTCCACAGCAACAAGGTCCTCAAGAGAAAACTGCATATGGTAGCGCGTTCTTTATTAGTAAAGATGGTTATTTACTTACGAACCACCATGTAATTGAAAATGCTTCCCGCATCAGTATTACTTTAAATGACCGTCGTGAAATAGATGCAACAGTGGTCGGTAGTGATGAGCGGACAGACGTTGCATTATTAAAGGTAAACGGAACTAACTATCCTGCTTTACGAGTAGGAAATGTTGACCGTTTACGTGTAGGAGAGCCGGTTTTAGCAATTGGTTCACCATTTGGTTTTGATTATTCAGCTTCGGCAGGTATTGTCAGCGCTAAATCACGCAACATGAGCGGTGAAACCTCTGTACCATTTATTCAAACCGATGTGGCGTTGAACCCTGGTAACTCAGGCGGTCCATTGTTTAACCAAAATGGTGAAGTTGTCGGGGTGAACTCACGTATCTTTAGTGGTACGGGTGGCTATATGGGTCTGTCTTTCTCTATTCCAATTGATGTTGCGATGGATGTAGCTGAACAGCTTAAAACGAAAGGGAAAGTGACTCGTTCATACCTAGGCGTTATGATGCAAGATATTGACCGTAACCTTGCAGATGCCTATAAATTGCCTAAACCGGAAGGTGCTCTGATTACTCAGGTTTCTCCAAATTCACCTGCTCAAAAAGCAGGGCTTAGAGCTGGCGATGTTATTCTAAAATTAAATGGTGCTTCTGTACTGCGTACCAGTGATTTGCTTTATGCATTAAATAAAGTACAACCAAACCAAACTGTTCAGTTTGAAGTTTTACGTGATGATAAAACTCGAAATATCTCGGCAACACTAGCAACTGCACCTGATGAAACACCAGCTACCGGTAATCAAGCCTCTGCTTCTAAAGGTCCAGTATTGGGAATGAGTATTCGTGATCTCGCTGTGCCAGAGAAAAATGCTTTAGGTATAAAAGGTGGTATTTATGTACAAGATGTCCGCCGTGGTGGATTAGCATCATTGTCAAATATCATTCCTGGCGATGTGATTATTCAGGTTAATAATACTCAAATTCTGAATAGTCAGGATTTTGCAAAAGTTGTTTCGAATTTGCCGAAAAATACAGTTGCGCGAGTTGGGATTATTCGTCAAGGACAACGAGCAATGCTTGGTTTACGTATTCAGTAAAATATTATAAAAATGAACCACCCTGAAAATGGGTGGTTTTTTATTATTTGTATTCGGCATAATGTTCGATCTAGCTAATTAAATTTTAGCTTTGAATTTAATGATTAAAGTGGGTGTTTTGTGAGCAGTATTTTCGATTTACATATTCAGGTTCAGCCACAGCATATTGATGCTTTAGGGCATGTTAACAATGTAATGTATGTCCAGTGGATGCAAGACGTCGCTGCTGCTCATGTGGAAACATTAGGGGTAGGAGTAACCAAATATCTAGAGCTAAAACATGCAATGGTTGCGGTTGAACACCATGTGCAATACCGTAAAGCTGCGTTTGAAGGGGAAGAAATTGTGCTGCGGACATGGCTAGATGATATTAATGCTCTGTATTCATTTCGTCAGTATGCCTTTTTCCGTCCTTCTGATCAGGCAATTTTGTTCGTCGGAAATACCAAATGGGCATGTATTGAAATCGCTTCAGGTCGACCTAAACGTATGTCGCCGACTTTTACACAGGCTTATAAACCTCTTGATTCAAGTATAAATCCTTTAGATTTTACTGTTTCATATGCCTGATAATCAGAAGCATTACTTGTACTTTGAATTATCATTTTTTAAAACATAAGTACAAAGCTCATGAATTTTGGATACTTTAAAATATCCATCTGCTATAATCTCTCGCAATTTGTTAAACCGCTTTGGCTATGTATTAAAACAAGCTACATAGCACTTTATATTTTCTCAAGGTAGCCCATGGCGCAAGCTAAAAAATCCGTTGATATCAAAAATATCCGAAATTTCTCGATTATCGCTCATATTGATCATGGTAAGTCTACTTTGGCTGACCGTTTTATTCAGATGTGTGGTGGCCTGCAAGATCGTGAGATGCAAGCTCAGGTCTTGGACTCAATGGAGCTCGAGCGTGAACGTGGGATTACCATTAAAGCTGCTTCGGTGACGTTGTACTATACTCATCCAAACGGGCAGGAATATCAGCTTAACTTTATTGATACTCCGGGACACGTTGATTTCTCTTATGAAGTATCTCGTTCATTAGCTGCTTGTGAAGGTGCGTTATTGGTTGTGGATGCTGCACAAGGTGTAGAAGCACAATCAGTTGCAAACTGTTATACCGCTATTGAGCAAGGTCTCGAAGTTCTTCCAATTTTAAATAAAATTGATTTACCGCAAGCAGAGCCTGAGCGCGTTATTCACGAAATTGAAGAAATTATCGGTATTGAAGCAACCAATGCACCTACATGTTCTGCAAAAACAGGCTTAGGCGTTGAAGGTGTTTTAGAAACATTAGTTGATGTTATTCCTGCTCCTACAGGTGACCGTGAGGCTCCTTTACAGGCATTAATCATTGACTCATGGTTTGATAACTATTTAGGTGTTGTCTCTTTAGTTCGTATTAAAGATGGTCGTATCCGCAAGGGCGACAAAATGTTGGTTAAATCTACTGGTCAGACTCACATTGTTACATCAGTAGGTGTATTCAACCCTAAACATACTGAAACTGGCGTGCTTGAAGCTGGTGAAGTAGGCTTTGTTATCGCGGGTATTAAAGATATTTTTGGTGCGCCGGTAGGTGATACCATCACGCTTTCAACAACCCCTGAAGTAGCTTCACTTCCTGGTTTTAAAAAGGTTAAACCTCAGGTTTACGCAGGCCTTTTCCCAATTGATGCAAGCGATTTTGAACCATTCCGCGAAGCCTTACAAAAACTACAGATCAATGACTCGGCTTTATTCTTTGAACCTGAAAGTTCAGATGCGCTTGGTTTTGGTTTCCGTTGTGGTTTCTTGGGCATGTTGCACATGGAAATCGTACAAGAGCGTTTAGAGCGCGAGTATGACCTTGATTTGATCAGCTCAGCACCAACGGTAGTGTATGAAGCTGTCACTAAAAAAGGCGATACGATCTATATTGATAGTCCATCTAAAATGCCGGATGGTTCTGTTGTTGAAGATTTGCGTGAGCCAATTGCAGAGTGTCATATTCTTGTACCGCAAGAGTACTTAGGTAACGTCATGACCCTATGTATTGAGCGCCGTGGTGTACAAAAAGACATGAAATTCTTAGGTAATCAAGTTTCAATTACTTTTGAAATTCCTATGGCTGAAGTGGTTATGGACTTCTTTGATAAGCTTAAATCATGTTCACGTGGTTTTGCTTCACTTGACTATAACTTTATTCGTTTTGAGAGTTCATCTTTAGTTAAGGTTGACGTGTTAATTAATGGTGAGAAGGTCGATGCGCTTGCAATGATTTGTCACCGTAATGATGCTCGTCATCGTGGTATTGCTTTAGTTGAGAAAATGAAAGATTTGATTCCACGTCAAATGTTCGATGTCGCAATTCAGGCTGCTATTGGTGCACAAATTATTGCTCGTTCGACCGTGAAGGCGATGCGTAAAAACGTTTTAGCAAAATGTTATGGCGGTGACGTGTCTCGTAAGAAGAAACTACTTGCGAAACAAAAAGAAGGTAAGAAACGTATGAAACAAGTGGGTAGTGTAGAAATCCCACAAGAAGCGTTCTTAGCTGTTTTGAAAGTAGAAAGATAAGAGAAAAGGCTGGGATGAACTTATCTTCTCCCAGCCGCAAGGCAAGCAGCTAAGCTGCGAGTGAGGTCCTGTGGATTTTGATTTTAATTTAATTCTTGTTCCTGTTACGCTGATTTTATTTGCAGTGTGGTTGCTAGATAAGCTTGTTTTTAAACAGCGTGCAAATAAAGGGCGAGAGAACGAAAATTTTGTTATTACATGGGCCTATGACTTTTGGCCGGTTTTAGCTGTTGTGCTTGTACTTCGCTCATTTCTTTATGAACCATTTAATATTCCATCAGACTCTATGGTTCCGACCTTAGAGACTGGCGATTTTATTTTAGTTAATAAATTTGACTATGGTGTCCGTTTACCTATCGTCAATAAAAAAGTGATTGATATCGGTGAACCGAAACGTGGTGATGTCATCGTTTTTCGTTATCCACCACAACCTACTATTAGTTATATTAAACGTGTAATTGGCTTACCTGGTGACCATATTGTTTATGATCATGGACAATTGATTATTAATGGTCAAAAAATTCCTAAAGTACCAACACAGTTTAGTCGCGAAAAAGATGCTTTAGATACACCAACTTCTATTTATCATAAAGAAACAATTGGTGATCATACCTTTACGATGCGTGAGCTTGAAGGCGTAAATGTTGCGCGTCAGGCACCATTTATCAACTATGTTGATAATGGTAAATATGCAAACCAAGACGGTTTATATTGGGAAGTAACAGTTCCGAAAGGACATTACTTTGCAATGGGGGATAACCGTGATCAAAGTGCTGACAGTCGTTTCTGGGGCTTCGTACCTGAAGAAAATTTAACAGGCCGAGCTTTCTATGTCTGGATGCATAAAGAACCTGGTTTCCACCTGCCAAGCTTTAACCGAAATGGGAAAATAGATTAAAAACAACCATTAGGAAAACAAAAATGCGTAAGGCACAACAGGGTACTTCGTATTTAGCAATTTTATTTGGGGTGGTCATATTTGCAATTGCGGTGAAAGCCGTACTTGCAGTTTGGCCAGCATATTGGGATGATCGTGTGATTAATAATCAGATTACAGAGCTTATGCAACAAAGCTCGGCTGATATCACACCCCAAAAGTTTATGACACAGATGGACCAACGACTGGAAATGAACAACATTCGTGATCTGCATTTTAAAGAGATTGCTGAAGTGTTTAACCAGCCAAGTCTAACAGTCAAAAAGAAATATGAGGTAAGAAAGCCTTTCTTACTGAATATTGATTTAGTTTTAACATTTGAGAAGAGTTTTGACAAAACATCAGTTCAAGCTAAGTGATCCTCGCTTACTCAGTCGAATCGGTTATCAATTTAAGCAGCCTGAATTGCTACAGTTGGCTTTGACTCATCGTTCGGTGAGTCATAAGTATAACTACGAACGTCTGGAATTTTTGGGCGACTCACTGTTGGGGATGATTATCGCCAATTATTTATACCATGCGTACCCTCATGAAAATGAAGGGCGCTTAACGCGTATGCGCGCGACTTTAGTACGTCAGGAAGCATTAGGTAAAATTGCAACCGATTTGCAACTTAGTCGGTGTTTAATATTAAGCACAGGCGAGTTGAAATCTGGTGGTCATCATCGTGAGTCAATATTGGCTGACACAGTGGAGGCCATTATTGGTGCAATTTATCTTGATAGTAGTGATCTGAACCTACTCAAAGATATTGTGTTAAAATGGTATACGCCTTATTTAGATCATATTGAGCCAACAGATCAACTCAAGGATCCAAAATCACGTTTACAAGAGTATCTACAAGCACGTAAAAAACCTCTCCCTGTTTACGAGGTTGTAGATATTCAGGGTGATGCGCCTCATCAGCACTTTAAAGTCGAATGTTTGGTAGATGGTTTATCAAAAATTCATGGTGAGGGGTCAAGTCGTCGTTTTGCCGAGCAGGCAGCAGCGGCGGAAATTTTAAAGTTATTGGAGCAATAACCTGCATGTCGATGCATTCTGATCAAATCAATCCAGATTCAAACGAAAACCAAGATCCAAACAATCTGATTGATCAATTTTTTAGTTCCAAAGGCGTTACAATTCCTTCGGATTTTAAGAGCGGATTTGTGGCGATTGTAGGACGTCCAAATGTGGGTAAATCTACCCTCATGAACCATTTATTGGGCCAAAAACTCTCTATTACTTCACGTAAACCTCAAACGACACGCCATAAAATTATTGGTATTGATTCGCGTGAAAAAATGCAAGCGGTTTATGTCGATACCCCAGGTATGCATAAGAAAGAAGTACGTGCAATCAATAAAATGATGAACCGTGCTGCGCATTCTGCGTTACGTGACGTGAATTTAGTCTTATTTGTTATTGATGCCCACAAGTGGACTCAAAATGACGATTTAGTTCTTGAGAAACTCAAGAATGCTGATATGCCAGTTATTTTGGTGATTAATAAAGCTGATACTTTTGGAGATAAGAGAGAGATTCTCCCTTTAATTCAAGAACGTGCCAAACTTATGAATTTTGCGGAGATTGTTCCTGTTTCTGCACTCCGTGGAGCAAACTTAGAGCACTTAAGTGAAACGATTGAAAAATATCTTCCTTATCAGCCACCTTTATATTCATTCGATCAAATTACGGACCGTTCAGAGCGCTTCTTGGCAAGTGAAATCATCCGTGAAAAAATCATGCGTCAGTTGGGTGAAGAGCTACCTTATGATTTAACAGTACAAATTGAATCTTTCAAAACGGAAGAGGCAACTGTTAATGAAAAAACTGGTCGTTTAAAACCAGCATGTACCTATATTGATGCAACTATTTTTGTGGATCGTCCTGGTCAAAAAGCGATTGTAATTGGTGAAAAAGGTGCCAAGCTTAAAACAATTGGCATGGATGCACGTAAAGACATGGAAAAAATGTTCGAACAAAAGATCATGCTTACCTTATGGGTTAAGGTCAAAGGTGGTTGGTCTGATGATGAACGTGCTTTAAAAAGTTTAGGATATAGTGATATCTAAAAAGTAGGGAATACTGGTATGAAAGCAATTACATCAATATTGATTATCGTTGGATGTACATTGATGTTGCAAGGTTGTGTATATAAGCTTGTAACCGTACCAGTAGGTATTGCTTATAAAACGACTAAAGGTGTAGTGAAGGGTACAGCTGCTGTTGTAGGGGCTGTAATTCCTGATGGTGATGACGACGATAAAAAAGAAAAAGAATCTGAGGAATAGTTTCTTTTTATGATGCGCAATGAAGTCCTACATGGATATATGATTCACCATCGTAAATATCGTGAAAAAAGCCATATTGTGCATCTCTTCACTCAAGAATATGGGCGGGTTGATGGTATTTTAAGACAGACTCCGCCTCCTCAATATCAGCCAATCCGTTTGCAAGCCACAGGCAAAAGTGAGCTCAAAAATTTTACAAAGCTGGAAATACTAAATCAGCCGGTTTTCTTTTTTGGCGATGCTTTTTTTGCAGGCTTCTATTTAAACGAAATTGTTCTTAGACTTTGCCCACTAGAAGAGGCAATGCCACAAACTTTTGAACAATACCAGTTAACGCTGCTTCAACTCCAGCAGCTATCTTCTCATGAAAATCCGGATTTATTTCTTAGACAGATCTTGAGGCAATTTGAGCATATCTTGCTTGCAGAGCTAGGCTATGCGATTGATTTTTCAATTGATAGCTCACAAAAAGAAATTTTGCCTCAACAGTTTTATCAGTTTCAAGTGACTGAAGGATTTGCCCCCGTTGTTCAGGCAAGTCGCTCATCGTTGTCAGGAAAAGCAATTTTATCCATGCTGGATTATGAGCAGGGACAGGATTTTTCTCACGAACAATTGCAATTATTAGGTAAACTATACCGTCAAATGATTACATCGCTTTTAGGTGACCGTCCCCTAAAAAGTCGACAATTGTGGATTCAAAATACTCAAACTCAATCGTAATTAGGATTTTTTTATGGCTGCATTGCTTGGTGTAAACATAGACCATGTTGCTACTTTAAGACAGGCGCGCGGTACTGCTTACCCAGACCCTGTAGAAGCTGCTCTTATTTGTGAACAAGCGGGTGCAGAGGGGATTACTTTGCATTTGCGTGAAGATCGCAGACATATTCAAGATGATGACGTGCGCCGTATGCGTCCATTATTGAAAACACGTATGAATCTTGAAATGGCCGTAACTGATGAAATGGTTGAGTTTGCGAAAGAAATTCAACCACAACATGTGTGTTTTGTACCAGAACGACGCCAAGAAGTTACAACAGAAGGCGGTTTAGATGTAGTAGGTAACTTTGAAAAAGTTAAAGCTGCAACTCAAGCTTTAGCTGCCATTGGTTGTGATGTTTCACTCTTTATTGATGCTGATTTTGCTCAAATTGATGCAGCAATTGCTTGTGGAGCGCCTACTATTGAATTACATACCGGGGCTTATGCAGATGCAACAACAGAGCAAGAACAACAAGAAGAACTTGCTCGCATTGTAAAAGGTGTGGAATACGCAGCTTCAAAAGGTTTGGTTGTAAATGCTGGTCACGGGTTGAATCTGAAAAATATTGCTCCAATTGCGGCAATTCCACAAATTCATGAGTTAAATATTGGGCACTCAATTATTGCGGAAAGTGTTTTTGTTGGACTGGTACAGGCGGTGAAAGACATGAAAACAGCGATTCAGGCAGCAGGATAAGTAGTAATGTCGAGTATCAATTACGATGAATTAATGCAGCCTGTATTAGCATTTTTAGGATGCCAAACCCCAAAAGAATGGTTGGATGAGGCCGTTAATAATTTAGACATCTTGATGCAAGATCATGCTAACTGTGAGAAAAAAGCAGCGGGTACGGCCATGAACTTGATGTTCCGCTATAGTTTTTTCACGGACTTACAAGTTAAGCTTGCCCAGCTTGTACGTGAAGAAATGCTTCACTATGAACAAGTTCTAGAATTTATGACGAAACGTGGGCAAGAGTGGAAAGGTTTAAGTGCTGGACGCTATGCAGGTGGCTTACGAAAAGAAATCCGCACATATGAACCAGAAGCTCTAATTGATGTACTCGTGATTGGGGCTTTTGTAGAAGCACGTTCATGTGAACGTTTTTATGCGCTTGCTCCGTGTGTTGATGATGAGTTAGGACGCTATTACCGTTACTTGCTTAAGTCAGAATCTCGTCATTTTGAAGACTATTTAGCACTAGCGCTTGACGTCGCAAAAACTGCCAAAATGAAAGATCCTGAAGAAGATATTCAACAGCGTATTGAACATATCCGTGAAGTTGAAAAGAATCTGATTTTGACTCCAGATGATACTTTCCGTTTTCATAGTGGTATCCCTGCATAAGCTTGGATACCTCAAGTTAAAAAGTTTACCTTTCACGGTAAACTTTTTTATTAAGTAGCTCTAACTTCTAAATAGTTTGAGCCGATATTTAAGGTTAAGTAAGGACCATTTTTTAGTTTTTTAATGCATATCATTATTTAATAAATATATTTTTTACAGATTTAAATTTCTCTTAAAATTTTTTTAAAAAACTTTTATTTTTTTAGGCTAATAATAAATATTGTGTAAATATAAAGGCTGATATGTTCATCATGAGTTCAACTGAAACAGTTGATTATTTCTAAGGATATAAGAATGTTAGCATTAGTTACAGGCGCATCAGCAGGTTTTGGTTATAGTATTTCAAAAAAACTGATTGAGTCAGGCTATAAAGTTATTGGATGTGGAAGACGCGCAGAAAAATTAGAAGAACTACAAAAACAGCTTGGCGAAAATTTCTACTCACTCGTATTTGATATGACTGATACAGCAGAAAATATAAATAAGTTATTTAAAGAATTACCAAATGAATTTCAAATCGATCAAATTGACTTACTAGTGAATAATGCAGGCTTGGCATTGGGTCTAGAGCCAGCAGATAAAGCGGATTTAGATGATTGGTACACCATGATTGATACCAATGTTAAAGGACTTGTTACGGTTACCCGATTAATTTTACCAAGTATGGTAAAGAAGAAATCAGGCTTAATCATTAATATGGGTTCAATTGCAGGTACATACCCATATCCAGGTGGTAATGTATATGGGGCAACAAAAGCTTTTGTAGAGCAGTTTAGTTTAAATCTACGTGCAGATTTGGCTGGTACTGGCGTGCGAGTAACGAATATTGAGCCAGGGTTGTGTGGTGGTACCGAATTTTCTCTTGTACGTTTTAAGGGAGATCAGGAGAAAGCTAACAGTCTATACGATAAGAAAAATCCAATTTTGCCGGAAGATATTGCAAATACAGTAGCATGGATCGCATCACAACCACCGCATATTAATATTAACCGTATAGAAATGATGCCAACGACTCAGACTTTTAACCCTTTAAAAGTTGTAGAAGTGGAATAATGTAATTTTAAAAAGATCTAAGCGTAGAAGGTCTACCTAAGTTTAGAACTGATGATTCGATCTGGTAAATATTCGAATTATGAAAAGCAAATCCTCTACAGGCAGTAGGGGATTTTTTTATAGGTATACTTTAATAGAAAGCAATAAAAAAGCCCGCTTTAATGCTGCGGGCTTTTTAGTATTTGGCTCTCCCACCTGGGCTCGAACCAGGGACCTGCGGATTAACAGTCCGTCGCTCTACCGACTGAGCTATGGGAGAATCTGCATGCGATTATAAGGAGATTTTGACAAGGGTCAAGTAAAAATCGTCATGTTTCATTCATTTTTGTGTTGTATGCTTTTTATTTGACCAGTTGAAAGGTGAGATCATAAATTACTTGCGCTTTGAAAATTCAATTGCTAGATTCAGAAAAGAACAAGCGTTTGGAGTAATCCAAACAGTGTGGATTTAAACCAACTTGCCAGCACTAAAATGGCTAAATCGGAGATAAGTATGAAAACACTTACTGTTGCTTCTATTTTTTCTAATTTTGATTTTTATCAACGCAATTATCTCAATATTTTAAATCAACCAGAATCTTATTACACACCTGTAGAAGATGCATGGATCGATGCTTTTCCATTTAAAAAACAAGATTTGTACTTAGGTGACTTACTACAACTCTGGTTTAGTTCAAAATGGGATGTGCATACTTCATTGAAAGTTTTAAAGTGTTCCAAGGTAGTAGATCAATCTAAACCTCTCTATATTTTCCAGCTCGAAGGAGAATTATTCCTAGGTAAAAATAAAGTTTTAGCCTGGTCTACTCAGCATCATAAAGTGATAGAGCTTCAACTTAAGAATATTTGGGCACCTTATGTGGTTGCGAAAACTTGTGATCGCCCAGATATTCCTTACTTAATGAAAAAGGCAGCCGTTTAAAGCTGCCTTGGTTTTTATGGTCGAATAATCATGCAGGTTGCTGTTGCATAAGCATAAAGTTTGCCTTCTTCATCAGTAATTTTTCCTTCGGAAATACCTAAATTTTTACTTAAATTGATCACTTTACCTGTAGCAATTAAAACCTGATTTTGTGGAAGAGGACGGCACATTTTCACATTAAGATCTATGGTTCCATAACCCACACCAGCAGGTAGCATGGTATGTACAGCGCAGCCAGTCACTGAATCTAGAACAGTTGCAGCAAAACCACCATGTACGCCACCTAAAGGATTTAAGTGATTATGATCTGCTTGTGCTTTGAAAGTTACAGATCCTTCTGAAATCTCAGTAGGTTGCATTGGAATAGTTTTGCTAATACTGGCAGGTGGAATATGACCTTCAATCATGGCTTGTAAAAATTCGAGGCCTGTCATTTCCATAGGATTTTTCATTTTTTGAGTCCTTCAGTTATTAAAGTTCTAAAATGGAACTTGATGTTAAATTAGGCGTTAAATTAACTATTGTCAAGTTGGAGTGAATAGAAAGATAGGTCACTTATAGTTTATAAACTTGTAAAATTTGGTTGAGCAGAATATTTTATAACTCTAAAAATATAAACTTTTTGTGGAAAATAATAATGAACGGACAGTGTTTATGTGGTGAAACAGCTTTCGAAGTTGAGTTAAAAAATCATGATGTACATGTTTGCCATTGCTCGATGTGTCGTAGACAAACCAGTGGTGTCATTATGACAGTTGATGTAGTTAAAGGTAGTTTAAAGTTTATTCAGCAAAAGCATCTTAGTGTATTTAACTCTTCTGAATGGGGTGAAAGAGGCTTTTGTAACGCTTGTGGAACAACAATTTTTTGGAGAACAAAAGATCAAAGTTACTGCAATATCAATGTGTTTTCTTTAAATGAACCAGTAAAAGATTTGAAATTAGATATGGAAATTTTTATTGATTCAAAACCTGATTTTTATAATTTTAAGAATGATACAAAAAAACTGACTGAGGCTGAGGTGTCAGCTTTATTTAATTTAGAATAATTTTAATTATAAAAAAGGCCTCTATTCTGAGGCCTTTTTTATATTTTCAAATTATTTAGTAGCTTTTTCAGCTTCGATAGATGCAATTGCAGCATCAACGCCTTCGATTGATTCAGCAGCTTTTTTGATACGTGCTAACGCATCAACAAGTACTTCGTCAGCTGTTGCATATGAAATACGCATGAAACCACCTAAACCAAATGCATCACCAGGAACGACCGCTACGCCAGTTTCTTCAAGTAACCATTCAGAGAATTCTGTGCAAGATTTTAAGGCTTTTGCACGAATAAGAGGGCGAATGTTTGCATACGCGTAGAAAGCACCATCAGCAGGTAAGCAAGAGATCCCTTTGATGTCATTTAAGCCATTAACCACTAAGTCATGACGACGTTTAAACGCTTCAATCATTGGTTTTAAAACATCTTGTGGACCATTCAACGCAGCTTCAGCAGCAACTTGCGAAATTGAAGTCGGGTTAGAAGTTGATTGAGACTGGATTTTTTTCATTGCACCAATGATTTTTGCTGGGCCGGCTGCATAACCAATACGCCAACCTGTCATTGCATATGCTTTAGAAACACCATTTAAAACAATCGTGCGGTCATATAAATCAGGTG
This sequence comes from Acinetobacter sp. 148, assembly GCF_031196675.1. Lineage (NCBI taxonomy): Bacteria > Pseudomonadati > Pseudomonadota > Gammaproteobacteria > Moraxellales > Moraxellaceae > Acinetobacter > Acinetobacter sp. 148. The sequence continues at coordinate 104,469 of NZ_JAVIMT010000081.1, forward strand.
CAACAGTTGCAATGTTGTAGAACTCATCTTCCCAACGAATTGGTTCATACATGTCGTCAGATGCAACAAATACTTGTGGATGACGACGTAAAACTTCAGCTAAAGCTTCTAATTCAGCTTTGCTGTAAATCATACCTGTCGGGTTAGATGGGCTGTTTAATACCACTAAACGAGTGTTAGGAGTAATTGCTGCTTCTAATTGTTCAGGTGTAATTTTGAAACGTTGCTCTTCGCCACATTTCACGATAACAGGCGTACCTTCAGCAATAATGACCATATCTGGATAGCTTACCCAGAATGGCGCAGGGATGATCACTTCATCACCCTTGTTTAATAATGCTAGTGCCAAGTTAAAGAAGCTTTGCTTACCGCCACAAGAAACCAAAATCTGGTTAGGTTGGTAATCAAGATTATTATCACGCTTTAATTTAGCAATAATTGCTTTTTTTAACCCAGGAGTACCATCTACAGCCGTATATTTGGTGAAACCATTATTAATCGCTTCAATTGCAGCATCTTTGATGTGTTGAGGGGTATCAAAATCTGGCTCGCCAGCACCCAAACCAATCACGTTCTTACCAGCAGCTTTAAGCTCAGCAGCTTTATTAGTTACAGCAAGTGTAGGGGACGGTTTGATAGCATTGACACGATCAGAAAGACGTACGTCCACGGCAATATTCCTCTTATGGGATTAAAAATAAAAAGCACACTATCTTATCGCAAAAATTAAGCAATTTGCGGATGTGGGGATTTTTAGATGTAAAAAAGTTTAATTTAGGAAAGATCTTGTTGCGGTTTTATTCAATTGAAGCTTTTTTCGAAAGAAACAAGAAAAATCCTTTATAATAAGCCGCAATCGAAATATCGAGAATGAATCATGACTGAGCAACAGCCAAAACAGAAAAAGGCTTTGGTGAAATTGCCATTTCCAATGCCGAATGAAAGTAACCAAGCAGGCGATGCTGTACACAACCAAGTACGTCCGAAACCTGAACAATATGCAGATAGAACTTGGATGCCACCGCGTGGTACTCGTCGTTCTATGGGTAAGCGCTAATTTAAATAAAAAAACAGGCAATATGCCTGTTTTTTTATGGTAGAAGAATTTCTTGATAATAACTTTTTTTCTTTTGATACATATGATGATCTGCGCGTTTTAGCATATCTTCAACTTGTTCATTTTCTTTTGTTGTGGCGTGCCCAATCGCAATACTAATAGGGTGACTTGAATAATATTGATTATCTATATTAAAAAGCTCCTGAATGGTTTGCAGCATCATTAAAACATTCGCTTCATCTGCACCAGGCATTAAAATTACAAATTCGTCGCCACCGATTCGAGAAGCTGTATAAGCAGTATTCATAATTGCCTGATTTAAAATATTACCTACTCGACGTAATAAACCATCACCAATATCATGGCCAAGTTGATCATTGGTTTCCTTTAGGCCGTTCATGTCTAAAAAAATTGAAGAAACAGGGCGAATAATACTGCGATTTAAACGATTAAGCTCTTCTGTAAAAAAAGCTCGGTTATAAAGTTTGGTCAGTACATCATGCTGGCCTAAGTATTCTAGATAATTTTCGGCTTTCTTTCGTGCAGTAATATCTGTAAGCGCAACCTGTACCAATCCCCAAGTCTCTTCATAACCGGGGAATACGGTAAATTGCAATAAGACATTTCTAATTTGGCCATCTAACGCATAGTTAACGGCTTCACGCTTGTGGTGAATATTTCCTTGCCAGAGTTCAATCAGCTGTTCTCTAAAAGTTTCCACCATCTCTTCGGCAAAAATTTTATGGGTATTTTTTAACAGAGTGGTTTTATCTGGTGCTTTAAATAAATCGAGAGTCGACTGATTGACGTCTAAAATTAAAATGTCTTCTATGCATTGGCGAACAAATTCAGGATGTACATCTAAAAAAGTCCTAAAGTCTTCAATTCCTAATAGCCTAAGCTGATCAATTCTATTTTTAATACGGCTAAAATCTTCAACCCAAAGCGAAGTCGGGGAGTAGATAAACATTGACTCTGCTAGGCGTCGATTTTTCTCTTCCTGACGAAGTGCATTTTGATACGGAGTAATGTCTTCGGTGGTAATTAAAATACGGTCAAACGTAGTTTCAGAACCCGGTAAAATTGCTCCACGTAGTTGTACATCAATACGTTTACCAGAGAGCGTGTAATTTATAGTGGTACTCGAGAAATGAGTTTTGCCATTCCATAACGCTTCGAGTTCATGAATATGGGCTTCAAACATTTCTTTTTTAAAAATAAGATTTAAGTTGGCACATAACTCTTCTTGGTTTTTTGCTTCAAAAAGGTCTAATACTTTTTGGTTGACCTTAATAATTTTAATTTTATGAGCACATTCAACCACTAGATTTTCATTTTGACTTAGAAATTCATATAAGTTTTCAACCCCTTGATTTCTCCATAAGTCAAATAACTGCTTAACTTCACTAAAGTCTTCAATCCACATTGGAATTGGGGTGAGGTCAAAAATTGAAGAATCTAAAGTTTCCATGCGTTTCTTTTAAGTATTCAGTTTGTCTTAAAGTATAATGAGAAAAACTAAGATTTGGGAAAATAATCGATTTAAATTTATTAGAATAATTAAAATAAAAATATTAAATATAAGTAAAATAAAATAATGAGAAAGCAGAATTTATCTGCTTCACTCATAAAATATCAAAGTAAATTAACGGTTAATTGGGTGGTCAATATTTTTCTCACCGCTCCATAATTTTATAAAATCTTGCTCATCAAAATCATAAAGTTCCATAAGCGCAACAATTACACTTACGAAAATCATTGCACCTTCTGAGTTACCATGAATATTAAAAATCTTACCATTGAGCTTACCTAAAATATCTCTCAATTCGTGGTCACGGCCTCTGCCATAGCGGTCACGAGGATACAATTCCTCATTAAGTACAATAAGCGCTATCGCTTTTTCAGCACGTGATAAATCCGTTTTATCTAAAGCATCTTCAAAAGATTCACTGCCGTGATTAAAGTAGAAAATAACTTCATCATTAATGAAACTTTGAACCATTTTTTGAGTGAGTGTTGGGAACTGTGAAACAGCATCTTCTTCAACATACGGTTTAAACGATTCAGGAAAAATCACATTGTGATGTATGCCTTTAAAAAGAGGAGCGATTTCGGAAACCTTATAACCTGCGATCCCACATCCTAAAGCTGTCACAAAGTATTTCATTTTAGGATGATTTTTTGCATAAACTTTAAAGTCTTCAACATAATGCTCGATTTGGGAGAGTGGCATTTGTTGGATATGTTCATTTAATGTTGGAATTGCAAAGCTCTGACCAGCCCAGCCACGTCCTACACCCTCTACAGCCCCAAAATGCTGACTGGCAACACGTGCGGCTCCACTACCATGTTGTCCAGCCATATTACTACCGAAGACAAACACGGTATCTTCAGGGAGTTCGGTTACAATACTTTCATCATGATATTGATAGGTCATGGTTATGCTTTTTATCTAATGGATAAGTCCATGTTGCAACCGTTTACAGCATTGGTCAAGTATCAAGATGCTTAATATTTTCGATATAGATTAATCTCACTATAGACTTTAAATTAGGGAAAAAATCCCCATTAATTTGCTAGACGATAAATTCAAATTTTTTATAAAGAGAGAGAACTGTGAACGAAAATCAACCTTTCGATTTGGTCACTCATTACCAGCCAGCGGGTGATCAGCCACAGGCAATTGAAAAGCTGGTGAATGGTATCGAAAAGGGTTTTCGTAATCAGTTACTGCTAGGTGTGACCGGTTCAGGTAAGACCTATACCATGGCAAATGTGATTGCCCAAACTCAGCGTCCGACGATTGTGATGGCGCATAATAAGACCTTGGCAGCCCAGCTCTATGGTGAGTTTAAAGCTTTCTTCCCAAACAATGCAGTTGAGTATTTCGTAAGTTATTACGACTACTATCAACCCGAGGCCTATGTTCCGTCCTCAGATACATTTATTGAAAAAGACGCGGCAATTAATGACCATATTGACCAGATGCGATTATCGGCAACGCGTGCTTTGTTAGAACGTCGTGATGCGATTATTGTTGCTTCTGTTTCGGCCATTTATGGTTTGGGTGACCCAAATGCTTATATGCAAATGTTATTGCATGTGGTCCAAGGTGATCGAGTAAGTCGAGACGAAATTATTCGCCGTTTGGTTGAAATGCAATATACCCGTAATGAGCTTGAATTCTTACGTGGTACGTATCGTATCCGTGGTGAAATTATTGATATTTTCCCGGCAGAATCCGACCAACATGCGATTCGTATTGAACTCTTTGATGACGAAGTAGACTCAATTCGCTGGTTTGATCCGCTTACCGGTAAAATGGTCCGCAAAGTACCACGTGTCACGATTTACCCGAAAAGCCATTATGTGACGCCAAAAGACAACCTAACACGAGCTATCGATACCATTAAGGATGAATTGCAAGACCAGCTTAAGTTCTTCCGTGAACATGACAAGTTACTCGAAGCGCAGCGTATCGAGCAACGTACTCGTTATGATTTGGAAATGATGCAGCAGTTAGGGTACACCAATGGTATCGAAAACTACTCACGTCATTTATCGGGACGACCGGCAGGTGAAGCACCACCGACCTTATTTGACTATGTACCTGAAGATGCCTTACTTATTATTGATGAGTCGCATGTAACGGTTCCTCAAATTGGCGCAATGTATAAAGGTGACCGTTCGCGTAAAGAAAACTTGGTGAATTACGGTTTCCGTTTACCAAGTGCGCTTGATAACCGCCCAATGAAATTTGAAGAGTGGGAGCGTATTGTCCCGACCACTATTTTTGTGAGTGCCACACCAGCTAGATATGAACTGGAAAAATCAGAACAAGTGGTTGAGCAGGTTGTTCGACCAACGGGCTTGATTGATCCTGAAATTGAAGTTCGTCCGGTACTTACCCAAGTCGATGATGTTTTGTCTGAGATTAATATTCGTAAGAACTTAAATGAGCGTGTATTGGTAACGACTTTAACCAAGCGTATGGCGGAAGATTTAACTTCTTATTTAAAAGAATATGGCGTTAAGGTTGCTTATCTGCACTCGGATATTGATACAGTTGAACGTGTCAAAATTATTCATGAATTACGTACAGGTGTATTTGATGTACTAGTGGGTATTAACTTGCTGCGAGAAGGCTTAGATATGCCGGAAGTTTCTTTAGTTGCTATTTTAGATGCAGATAAAGAAGGTTTCTTACGTTCTGAGCGTTCGCTTATTCAGACGATTGGTCGTGCTGCGCGAAATGTGAAAGGTAAAGCAATTTTATATGCTGATACAATCACTGATTCTATGCGAAAGGCAATTGAGGAGACAGAGCGCCGACGTGCAAAACAAATCGAGTTTAATGAGCAGCATGGTATTACGCCACGTAGTGCAGTTCGTCAGGCTGTGAAAGAAATTGATACGGGTGAAGTACTTTCTGATGATCAGATTGATGAGAAAGTACTAGAGCAGGCACAAGCACTTAGCGCAGATGAACGACATATTCTTTCTGACCCTAAATTGTTTAGTAAGCACATTACTAAGCTAGAGAAAGAAATGTTAAAGGCGTCGAAGGATTTACAATTCGAGCAAGCGGCGCGTATTCGTGATGAAATTGTTCGTTTAAAAGCGCAAATGTTGCAATAAATGGATACATAACACTACATGATTTGTTTAAAAAACAAGCTACTGTAGATATTTAAGTTATTTTGTATTCACAACAAAGAGTTGAGGGCAACAATGGCATTTCGAAATAATGTTCCGCAAGCCAGTTGGCGCTTGGCAAAAATTGCATTGGGCGGTATTGTTCTGACTGGCTTAGCTGTCGGAACATATGCCTATGCCCAGCAGAAGCCTCTACCTACAGTCGATAAGGTTGAATTAGACCGTTATTTAGGTGTGTGGTATGAAGTCGCGCGTAAACCTGCTTTTTTCCAAAAAAAATGTGCTTACAATGTATCTGCAACCTATACCTTAAATGAAAATGGAAACATAGTTGTAGATAACCGCTGCTACGATAATCAAAAGCAATTACAGCAATCTATCGGTGAGGCTTTTGTAGTTAATCCACCGTATAACACGAAATTAAAGGTAAGCTTTTTACCCGAAGCTGTAAGATGGATTCCGATAATTCGTGGAGACTACTGGATTTTAAAGCTCGATGAAGATTACCAAACCGTTTTGGTAGGCGAACCTTCCCGAAAATATCTTTGGGTTTTATCTAGAACGCCACATCCATACAAAGAAGTGGTTGATGAATATCTAAATTATGCAAAAACATTAGGATTTGATATTCGAGATATTATTCATACCGAGCATAAAGAATAAATATATGCTGCTTAAGAAAAAACCATGTTTTCGCATGGTTTTTTCTTTTTTATAGTGGATAAATCAAGTATTGTATCGCTTTATTTTTCTTAAAGTATAAAGAGGTTAGTGATGTTAAAGGGCGTGATTTTGTCTGTCATGGCATCATTAACTTTTGGTGTTCTTTATTTTTATACTCAATTACTCGGCCAGCTTGATAGTGAACAGACTTTCGGATGGCGTATTATTGCGACTTTGCCATTTTTAACTTTATTTATGTGGTGGAGTGGTGATTTAAGCCATATTAAAAATATATATCAACGTATTTTAGCGAAACCTTCTTTACTTCTATTACTCATTACAACATCCGTTTTGACTTCGGTGCAGTTATGGCTGTTTTTATGGGGGCCTATGCATGGACGTGGTTTGCAAGTTTCTTTGGGATATTTCCTGTTACCGCTTGTTTTGGTTTTAGCGGGTAGTGTCTTATATGGAGAGAAAATATCGAAATTTCAGTGGATCGCTATTGTTCTTGCAATTATTGGTGTAGGGCATGAGATTTTTCGACTAGGAAGTATTGCTTGGGAAACTGCTTTAGTGGCTATAGGTTATTCCGCTTATTTCTTGTTACGTAAGAAAATTAAAACGGATAATTTAGGGGGCTTTTGGTGGGACCTTCTGATTATTATGCCAGTTGCAATCTATGTGACACATACAGGGTTATTGCCATATAGTAAGTTCCTCGATCAACCGACACTCGGGTTGGTTATTGCGGGCTTAGGTGTGCTTAGTGCTATAGGCTTGGGATGTTATATATTGGCAAGCCGTTATTTACCTTTGGTTGTGTTTGGTCTGCTTGGATATCTTGAACCGGTATTACTTGCTTTAGCATCTTTAGTGCTAGGGGAAAGCATTGGTAAAGAAGAATGGTTTACTTATCTTCCAATTTGGTGTGCCGTTTTCGTATTGGTTTTAGAAGGGGCTTTTCATCTTTACCAACAGCAGCAAAAAGCCAAAAATTTGCAATTAAATATCGAAAAATATCAAAAAAGATTAAAAAATGATGCTCACGATTAGAGCATCAAAATCTAAAAAGTAAGAAAAAGCAAAAATTTAGCGGCTTTAAACAATAAGATAATAAAAAATAATTATAGGTATTTTATGAATTTATGATGAATTTTGGGAAAATCTAGCCACTGACGTCAGCTTTTGATTCATTCTTGCCAATAATTCCATTACAATTACGGGGTTTTAAAAATCACGCCTAGATATAATTAATTAGAGGACGTATCTGTGAGCAAAGACACTATCATCGCCCTGCACGCTGAACACCAAGGCCGTTGGAAAAACCGTGAAGAAATCGCGGAACGTATGATTGCATTAATCGGTCAATTATACCGTGAAAAAAATATTGTCGTATCTGTTTACGGTCGCTCTTTAATTAACCGTTCTGTTATCCAAATTTTGAAAACTCACCGTCGTACACGTGTTGTAGATGTTGAGCTTTCTGTAGTAAATACTTTCCCTATTTTAGAAGCTTTAGCAAAAGTTGAAAATATCGGTTCTGCAGAAGTTGATATTGGTAAACTTGCAGTTGAATATAAAGAAAAAGGCGGTGATGTTGACGCTTTTGTTGCTCAAGCTGTTGAGTCAATTAAAGGTAGCGCAACTTCTGAACAACCTAAAGATGTAGTACTTTACGGTTTTGGTCGTATTGGCCGTATCTTGGCTCGTTTAATCATTAGCCAATCAGGTTTAGGTCGCGGTTTAAGCCTTAAAGCGATTGTTGTTCGTAAGTCTTCTGACGGTGACTTGGCAAAACGTGCTTCTTTACTTCGTCGTGACTCTATTCACGGTACTTTTGCAGGTACAATCTCTGTTGATGAAGAAAACGAAGCAATTATCGCTAACGGTAACTTCATCAAAGTAATCTATGCATCTAGCCCAAGCGAAGTAGACTATACTCAATACGGTATTGAAAACGCGCTTTTAATCGACAACACTGGTAAATGGCGTGATGCTGAAGGCCTAAGCCAACACTTGAAATGCCCAGGTGTTGCACGTGTTGTATTAACTGCACCAAGTAAAGGCGAAATGAAAAACGTTGTATTTGGTGTAAACAACTCTGACATTTTAGATGAAGACAAAATCATCTCTGCTGCAAGTTGTACAACAAATGCGATCACTCCAATTCTTAAAGTATTGGATGACAAATATAAAGTTCTTAATGGTCACGTTGAGACAGTTCACTCATTTACAAATGACCAGAACTTAATCGATAACTACCACAAAGCTGATCGTCGTGGTCGTGCTGCTACATTGAACATGGTTATTACTGAAACTGGTGCTGCTAAAGCTGTTGCTAAAGCATTGCCTGCGTTAAAAGGTAAGTTAACTGGTAACTCTGTACGTGTTCCAACACCAAACGTATCTCTTGCGATTTTAAACTTAACGCTTGATAAAGAAGTTGATCGTGAAGAAGTGAACGAATACATTCGTCAAATTTCGATCAACTCTAACCTTCAAGGCCAAATCGGTTATACCAACTCTACAGAAGTGGTATCAAGCGACTTTATCGGTTCTCGTACTGCTGGTGTATATGATGCTCAAGCAACGATTACTTCTGGTAACCGCTTAACTGCATATGTTTGGTACGATAACGAAGTAGGTTATAGCTGCCAAGTATTACGTATTGCTGAGCAAATGTGTGGCGTAAGCTATAAAAAAATTCCTGCAGAAACTAACGCTTAATCTGTTTTAACGTTAGATAAAAGAATGTGACAAAAAGACCCAGTTTAGACTGGGTTTTTTTACAACCGTACAAAATATATGCTGATTATTTTTTAGAAATCAATGAGAATACGGTTTAAGGAACAAAAAGAAATAGTAAGGGATTGGAATTGCAGCAGTTTAAAAGATTATTGATCGTCTTCTTTTTTATTATCATCGCGAATATATGTGGTGTACTTATCGCCATTTGGGTGTTTAAACATTTTAATATTTATATTCCGTTGAAAAACCAGGCAGTAGCGATCGATTTACAAGAGCCATTACAGGTACAAGTTAAAGTAAAAGATGCTTTAAATGTCGATGTAAAAGGGCGAGTGAATGCTAATATTCCTATTAATGAGAAGTTAAATATTCCTTTAACGCAGACTTTAACACCACGTGTCTATTTCGATAATATGGTGCCGATTAGTACGGTTATTCCAGTTAAAGAAACTTTAAAAGTTGACCAAAGTTTGCCAATTGACACGAAAGTTCAGGTGAGAGTGCTTGGTAAAGATATTACTTTGCCATTAAAAGGTAATATTCCTTTACAGTTGGATGTACCTATTGATATACAAGTTCCACTCGATCAAAAAGTTCATTTGAAGTTTGATGCGCCAGTAAAAACGGTCTTGAAAGAAAATCTTCATATTCCATTAAATGCTCAATTAAAAACAAATATTCCAATTCAGGGAAGTTTGAATGTCCCTGTGAAAACAGCTTTAAATGCGTCGGTAGATGTAAAAAATACCTTGCCAGTTAAAATCGAGCATGGTGAGTTAAAAATACCACTATCGAGCATGAGCCTGAATCGCGTTAAATCTGGCGAAGATAACTCTTCACCTGTTCAGAACCAGACAAAATAGGTGAATGGCTTATGTTTGGCTCATTAAAAAGTATATTAATCAGTTTCTTTCTGATTATGATACTCACGGCAATCTTATTTTGGTTTTATTTAAACATACAGGCTTCAGTTGTGGTTTCAGCACATGAGTCAGATATTCGATTACCAGAATCATTAGAAACTAAAATACATGTTGGCAATAATTTGCAAGTCCAATCGATAGGTAAATTAGACACATCTATTGATATTGACCGTCAGATTTCAGTTCCATTAAAAGGAAGATACTTGGCTGATTTAGAGTTTGAAGTCGAGACTCCAATTACAGTAAGTGTTGATTATGCGACAACATTAAAAGTCGATCAGGTGATGCCTTTGGAAACAACCACTGACTTAATTTACAAAAATAAGTTATTACCAAGGTTTCCATTAAAATTAAATATCCCGATTAAACTTGATATACCATTTCAGTTAAAACGTAGTTATACCATTCCGGTTAAAATTGCTTTTAATGGTCCGGTTTATTTTGAGTTTGATGAATCTATAAATTTGCCAATTAAACATCAGTTTAACCCAAGTTTGAACGTTAACGATGCAATGGAAATGGGGAATATTTCAAGCTTTAATGCCATTATGTATAACTCTGTTCAGCACACTAAAGCTAATTTGGACATGAAGATGGATTTACCTTTACGTAATGTTCATCCTTAGGTAATTAATCAATAAAAATAGACCATGGCTTGCTGTAGGTTTATATCCTGATAAAAAGAAATAAAATAAGCAGCAGGAAAGTAGAATTCTCTCGATTTTCTATTCGAGAATTTTCTGAAAATATGGCAGAATAGGCGGTTTTAGAGTTTTTAGAGGATTGGCAAATGCGCTTTGTTGATGAAGCAGTCATTACCGTAGAGGCTGGCGACGGTGGCAATGGCGTAGCCAGTTTTCGCCGTGAAAAATTTGTACCATTTGGTGGCCCAGATGGTGGTGATGGCGGACGTGGTGGAAGTATCTATATTCAAGCAGATGATGATACAAGTACCCTAGTCGATTACCGTTACACCCGTAAATTCCGCGCTGAGCGTGGTAAAAACGGTGCAGGTGCTAACTGTACCGGACGTGGTGGTGAAGATGTGGTTTTAAAAGTACCCGTTGGTACAACAATTGTTGATACAGATTCAGGCGATATTATTGGCGATCTGGTAGAAGACGGCCAAAGAGTCATGGTTGCAAGCGGTGGTGAAGGTGGTTTAGGAAATACTCACTTTAAATCATCAACCAACCGTGCTCCACGTAAATGTACGACAGGTACAAAAGGTGAGTTCCGTGAAATTCGCCTTGAGTTGAAAGTATTAGCAGATGTTGGCTTATTAGGTATGCCAAATGCTGGTAAATCAACATTTATTCGTGCAGTAAGTGCCGCGAAACCAAAAGTAGCAGATTATCCATTTACCACTATGGTTCCTAACCTAGGTGTAGTAGATGCTGACCGTCACCGCTCGTTTGTGATGGCAGATATTCCGGGACTTATTGAGGGTGCAGCAGAAGGTGCAGGTTTAGGTATTCGTTTCCTTAAGCATTTAGCACGTACACGTATTCTTTTGCACATTATTGATGTACAACCAATTGATGGTTCAGACCCGGCCCATAATGCTAAAGCAATTATGAATGAACTGGCCAAGTTTTCTCCTACTTTGGCGAAGTTACCAATTGTATTAGTACTTAATAAACTTGATCAGATTGCTGAAGAAAGCCGTGAAGAATGGTGTCAGCATATTCTAGATGAGTTGCAATGGACAGGTCCTGTCTTTAAGACCTCGGGTTTACTCGAAGAAGGAACCAAAGAAGTTGTTTATTACCTCATGGATCAGATTGAACAACAACGTGAACGTGAAGTTGAAGATCCTGAGTACGCAGCAGAAGTAAGAGCATTCCGTGAACAGCTTGAAGCTGAAACACGTGAACAGACCATTGCAGCGAAGGAAGCATACCGTGCTATGCGTAAGGCACAACGCCTTGAAAGCATGATGGACGATGATGATGACTTCGATGACGATGAAGACGATGGTGATGTAGAAAGCATCTACGTTCGTGACTAAAAAACCGAGGAAAACATGATAGAAGTGGTCGATGGGCAACGTAAGCTCAGTGAGTGTAAACGAATCGTTGTTAAAATCGGATCATCTTTACTCACGGCAAATGGGCAGGGTCTAGATCTGGACGCTATTTCGCATTGGGCGAAACAGATTGCAGATTTACACAATGCTGGACACGAAATTATTTTAGTGTCTTCAGGAGCTGTGGCAGAAGGTATGGTTCGTATGAAGCTTGCGAGTCGACCCACCGATCTACCCAGTCTTCAAGCATGCGCCGCAATTGGGCAGATGGGCCTAATTCATACTTGGTCTAGTGTGCTTGAAAATCATAGTATCCGAACTGCTCAGGTGTTGTTAACACATGATGATTTGGCAGACCGCCGTCGTTACTTAAATTCATGTGATGCATTGCAGAACTTGATTGATTGGCGTGTTATTCCGGTCATTAATGAAAACGATACTGTATCTACCGATGAGATTCGTTTTGGTGATAACGATACACTAGCAGCTATGGTTGCTGGTCAAGTACATGCTGATTTATTAATTATTTTAACAGATCAGCAAGGTATGTTTGATTCAGACCCACGTCATAATCCTGATGCAAAATTGTTATCAACTGTGCGTGCCATGGATGATGTTTTATTTGAAATGGCTGGTGGTGGCGGTGTGCTTGGACGAGGTGGCATGGTCACTAAAGTTCGTGCTGCACGTTTAGCTGCCAAGTCAGGTTGTCCAACACTGATCGCTAGTGGTGAAAGCGACAATGTGTTGTCACGAGTGATGGCTGGTGAGATGTTAGGTACGTTGTTTACGACTGATAAAGACCGTATGACAGCGCATCAGCAATGGCTTGCTGCACATTTACAAACAGCGGGTCGTCTTGTAATTGATGATGGCGCAGTTGAAGCGATTAAATTGAAACATCGCAGTTTATTGCCTGTTGGGGTAAAAACTGTTGAAGGACATTTTGATCGTGGTGATGTGGTTGAATGTGTCGATAAACAAGGTAAACGTGTTGCGGTTGGGCGAGTAAATTTTAGTTCTCGTTCTGCTGAAATTATTAAAGGTCTTTCTTCAGACAAAGTTTACCAAGTACTTGGTGAAGCCCGTTCATTAGAAATGATTCATCGCGATCATATGGCAATTTACTAAGTTGTTCTAAATTAAAAAAGCTCGCATCATGCGAGCTTTTTTTGTGGGGTTAATGAGGGCAAGATTCGATCTTCACCGACCATAAAAGGATGTGTAGCAAGACTAAGCATGTCTAAATCTTCTGAGCTATTTCCATACGCATAGATTCGCTGATAATGTTTTAGAGAATATTGCTCATGTATTCTTATCTTCTTTTGCTCACTACTACAATCCGGAGTTGAGTAGTAACCTGTCATCATGCCATTTTTAATTTGAGTCTCTGTACAAATTAATTCGATACCTAGTAATTTGCAAAGTGGAGCAAGATAGATATCAATGGAAGCAGAAACTAATACCACCTGATCACCTAATAGCTGGTGTTGCTGTAATTGTGCAAAAATTTCAGGTGAAAGTGCAGAGACGAGTTCTTGTGCGTATTCTTCGCCTAGTCTTTGCAATTCAATTGCAGGAGTATCTCTGAACATGCTACGAAATAGCTTAGCACGCATCGCATGGGCTGGATAAAAGTTAAGATAATAGGCTTGAATCCATGGCAGGATTTTCAAGCCTTGCTTCACAATATGGCGTTTAGACAACGCATAAAAGATGAACCCTGTAAAACTGTCTTTACTGCACAAGGTTCCATCAAAATCGAACAGGGCGAGATTTTTTATAGTCTTATTCGTTTCGCTCGTTGCATACATGTTTCATATCGTCCGTTTACGCGGGTTGCATACCAGTTAGTATTATAGTCACGACTTAGTTTAGGCCCAGAAATCACCACTTGCGGCATAATTGCATAGAGCGGCTCTTTGCCAGTTTTTGATTTATAAAGTTTAGTCAGCGCAATATAAGTTTGAGTACTCTCAAACTTTTTCTCTTTTTCTAATTTTAGATCATCACGAATCTGTCTTGGTGTAACTAAAACATTATTACTAGCAAATACAGTAATTAGTTCTTTTTCTGACTCGCTTTGAGTTGCGCGTGGATCACCATCTTTTGTGTAAAGGAGTAGATCGCCATCAAGACTTATATCCTTGTCGGTGAGTTCTTTTAGCATTTTTTGAAAAGCTGCATTACGGCTAGAGTACATACCAGAGTTGTAATCTGCAAAACGATAAATGGCTTTATCATAATCTGCCGGATAAACCATTAAACGGTGAATTCCATAATAAAGGCCGCCATACTCGGTATATAAGTCATCACGTAGTGCAGCAGTATTCATACTCGAGCGTTTGTTTGCTTTGGCATAGTTAATATGAACTTGCATTGAACCCAGTGTAGTGATCGGATTCATTTTTTCGCCAATATCTTGTCCAACTAATTTAGCTGCGCCAGTTAAAGCACTCACGTGATAGTGTTTGGCCATAAAGTCGAAAATTTCTCGGTAAAGTAAATCAAGGTCTTTCTCGGTTTTAACTTTACGCATCTGACTCATATAGTTATTGTCAGGAGAGGGTTGGGTTCTTAGTACTTCTTCAAAGTAACCTGCAATTGTTCCACCAATGGTTTTGCCAAGCTTATCTTCAAATTTTTCATTTAAACGTGTACTGACTTCCTCAACCGCTTTTTGTCCTAATCCTGGCACTTGAGGATTGGCGACAAAATTGGATTCTTGATCAACGACCGCCACAATACTACAGACATTTTGTTTGGTTTTAGGAATGTCTATGTCTTTCATAATGTCATCAATATCTTTAGCCCATGACTCACGGTCATGCACACGAGATGGAATGAGACGTTTGATTTGCTGGCTTTCTAATTCAGGCTCATCATTATTTGACCACCAGGCTTTATCTCCACAAGCAGCTAAACTCATGCATACGGCAACCATACCGAATGATTTAAATAAAAAACGGGAAGACAACGGTTTGTTCATGGAGAGGAGGACACCTGCATAAAAAGATGAGCTGATCAAGCGGATGAAGTATACTATGCCGATCATCAATTGTATGAATATATATGTATATTGGTCCCTATCAACTGTCAAATAATTTAATTGTTGCCCCTATGGCCGGTGTAACTGACCGTCCATTTAGAACGCTGTGCAAGTATTTTGGTGCGGGTCATGCAGTCAGTGAAATGATGACTGCTGACAAGACTTTACGTATGACTAAAAAAAGTCTTTATCGTGCTAATTTTGATGGAGAGTTAGCTCCAATTTCTGCACAGATTGCTGGTTCTGATCCAGAACAGTTGGCTGAAGCGGCTCGTTACCAAGTCGCAAATGGCGCGCAAATTGTTGATATCAATATGGGATGTCCTGCAAAGAAAGTATGTAATAAATTAGCGGGTTCAGCATTATTACAAGATGAAGATTTGGTAGCTCGAATATTAGATGCAGTCGTTGCAGCAGTTGATGTTCCGGTAACTTTAAAAACCCGTTTGGGATTTTTAAATGGCCAAGAGAATATTCTACGGGTGGCTAAGCGTGCCGAAGAGGCTGGCATCGCTGCATTAGCACTACACGGCCGTACGCGTGAAGATATGTATTTAAATACCGCCCGTTATGAATTGATTAAGCATGTTAAAGAATTAATCCATATTCCTGTGATTGCTAATGGTGATATTGATAGTCCTGAAAAAGCAAAATATGTACTGGACTATACTGGGGCGGATGCAATTATGATTGGGCGGGCTGCACAAGGTCGACCGTGGATTTTTCGTGAAATTGCCCATTACTTAAAAACTGGTGAACACCTTGCTGCTCCGAATATTGAAGAAGTTAAAGAGGTGCTTTTAGGGCATTTGTCTGAGTTATATCAGTTTTATGGTGAATACTCTGGTTGTCGTATTGCCCGTAAGCATATTGCTTGGTACACCAAAGGTTTACGCTCAAGTAATGAGTTTCGACAAAATATGTATAAAGTTGAAACGACTGCTGAACAAGCTTTAGTTGTTGAGAGCTATTTTAATCAATTGCTCGCTGAAGGTAATTTGATGAGCGATGTTCAGGTTGAACAGGTTAATTTATTAGATACTCACTAAAATAAAGCAACCAGTACAGAGACTGGTTGCTTGGAATTTTTACCTATTCATTGTCTAGCATTTCAACGACCAGTTGATTAACCAGATCAGGTGCTTCAAGTTCACGTATTTGTGCAACGTTACTTCCTGCCCAAAAAGCACCAAAACCGTAATCTTGGTGTTTGCTTGCAAGAGCATTTAGTTGCTTTGCTAAATCATAGGTATAAGGATATTCGGGTTGTACAGGGCGAGTAGGTAAATCAATTTTTGTATGCCAATGGTTGAGTATCCCCCGAGCAGGGCGTCCAGAAAGACTAGCACTAATCTGTGTTACAGGTTTACTAAATAGGGCTTTGCGATATTCGGCAGAAGCATTTGAAGTTTGGCATTGAACAAATGCTGTCCCTAATTGGACTGCGGCTGCGCCTAAGCCCAACATATGTTTGGCTTGTAAGCCAGTCATTATGCCACCTGCGGCGACAACCGGAAGTGTACAGTGCTGCACAATCAGTTGAACCAAGTCACTAGTTTTAATTGCCCCATCAAAAGTTTGGTTGAAAATCCCTCTATGTCCACCTGCCTCAATCCCTTGGGCAATAATAATATCGATACCCGCTGCCTCAATAGCTTGAGCTTCGATCAAATTAGTTGCCGAAACCATAGTCAAAATACCAGCCTCTTTTAAAGCTTTAATTTGATGCGGATGCGGAATACCAAAGTGAAAACTTACGGCTTTTGGCTTAGTTTCTAAAACAACATTTAAAAAATCATCATTGTCTAAAAAACTTGGATAGATACAGTGTAATTCTTGGGGCGGTTGAGCACCGAATTTTTCAAAATGAGGACGTAGGTAATCAAGCCATTGTTTTGCTTTTTCTACATTAAGCTCAGTCGATTGATGACAGAAAAAATTAACTTGAAATGGGTTTTCCGTGAGCGCTTGAGTTTTTAAAATTTGTTCACGTGCACTTTGCGGTGTGTTTGCTCCTAAGCCTAATGATCCAAGGCCTCCTTGATTTGAAACCTCGGCTGCTAATTCAGGAGTAGAGACGCCCGCCATAGGAGCCAGAAAAATTGGATGTTTGATTGCAAGTTGTTGTAATAGGCTCATTTTATTCACCTCAATTCTTTCTCTTCACCATAACGTGAAAATAGAATGAAGAGCAAATAATATTGGCTATTTAATTTTTAAATATTAAGAGTCTTATTTAAAAAACTCTCTTATAAAGGAGTGACATTAAATAAGGAACCAATCCAGCTTGAAAAAGCCATCGCTAAAATACCCCATAAGGTAATACGTAAACTACCTTTGATTTTAGACGTGCCTGCAAAATAACTCGAAAGGGCACCTAAAATTGCTAATGCCGCGATACCTGTAATAAGCACACTTGGCATAATTAAATGCTCTGGGCTAAACAAAATGGCAAGCATGGGGAAAAATGCCCCAAATGAAAATGATGCTGCTGAGGAGAGTGCTGCTTGAATTGGGTTTGCCGCCGTATTTTCATGAATACCGATTTCATCTCGGGCATGTGCACCCAAAGCATCATGAGTTGTAAGCTGAATAGCTACCTCCTTTGCTAGTTCTTTTGAAAGTCCCCTAGAAATATAGATTTGAGTTAATTCATCCAATTCTTTTTGAGGGTATTTTTTTAATTCTTTTGCCTCAATAGCTAAATCTGATTTTTCAATATCTTCTTGAGATTTAACAGAAATATATTCTCCGGCAGCCATTGAGGTTGCGCCTGAAATGAGCCCGGCAACACAAGTGATAAATAGAGTATGTGAGCTTGCCCCACTTGCAGCCATCCCCATAATTAAGCTAGTCACTGAAATAATGCCATCATTAGCGCCTAATACTGAGGCTCTTAGCCAACCTGAGCGCTGAATGGCATGATGCTCTGTATGATGTGGAAAAGCCATGTGTTTTTCCTTATTAATGTTTTATAAATGCTATGAAATTTTACAATTTATTGGTCAAAAAATATGTCATTATTATAGGAAATTTAGGGATAAGACAGAATAGATCAATAATAAAAATGGAGATTAAACAATTATTTTAAAACATCCTTAACCTAACTTAACGATGTAACTTATTATTTTTAATTATAATATTTATTGATCATTCCAAAGACTTGCCCTCCCTAATAAATCTAATTTACTGTAGAGGTGAAAATGAAAAATATCAAAACAATAAACTCTATAACACATTCAATATTACTGATGGGAGCAGTGATCTCTTCTTTGGGAATGATCGGTATAAGCTCAGTTTATGCACAAGAGCAAGTCGACCCTGCATATAAGCCCGGTAACCCTATTTATGATAAATGGGATAGATTTTATAAAATTGAACAGTCTCAACCGCAAGAAGCAGAAAAAATATTAGTTGAGCTTAGTAAACTGACACCAACCGATATTAAAGTCTGGAAAAGTCTTACTTATTTACAGATTCGGCTTGAAAAAAGGAAAGAAGCTTTACAAAGCTTAAGGCAAGCAAGAAATTTAGCTCCTCAAGATGACACCTTAAAATTACAAGAAGCTTATTTGCTGAATCAGCAGAAAAAAGATCGTGAAGCATTGGTTTTATTTAAAGAGTTAAGTTCCTCTTCAGACCCTGAAATTGCTGCTAAAGCAACTCAGGCAGTTAAAAATTTAAGTGGGGGAGAAGTTAAACCATATTTTAGAGATATTTATTTTGCACCGTCTTATGAGTCACGTTATGACGATGTTATTTTTCCTTTAAAAATGAGGTATGGCAAAAACATCGATAACGGGCGAGCCCAAGTATATGCCTTTCTTAATTTAAACCGCGATACTCAATCACAAGGTGGGGTCCGACCTGAAATTATTGATGAAAATGCAGCCACTTTAGGGTTAGGGGCAAATTATCAACCGTGGACTTCCATTCCTGTGCGAGCCTATGTCGAAGTTGGTGGAAGTTATGACTTGATTGATAGAAATAGAAAGCGATTTCGTGAGAGTGTTGTGGGCGGTGTAACGGGTTATCAAGAATGGTATTCACAATCAAACTGCGATCATTCACTTTGTTTAGATAATTATTTTACTGACTTATACGGCAATGTCGCGACTTATTCGAGAGAGGACTATAACGTTATTGGGGATTTACGCTTACGCACAGGTTTAAATCTCTATAAGGGTGAGAGTGGGACTGTGCAGGCTTATGTAAAATTGCATGGCTTAGCGGATAGCGAAGATGAATATTACAATAATTTATTTGAATATGGTCCAGGCATTTCATGGCAGCCTTTTAATTATCAACCGATAAAACTACGGGTTGAACGTCTATATGGCAATTATTTTAAAGACGTACCGGTTAATACAAAAGATCATTACAACAATACTCGTGTAGAACTTGTTTTTTATAAGGATTTCTAATAATGAAGAAAATTTTTATTTCAATTGTATTTGGTACTCGTCCAGAGCTCATAAAGTTGGCTCCGGTAATTTTATTAGCAAAACAAGATGCACGATTTCAGGTAGAAGTTATTTTTACAGGACAACATGATGAATTAGTTCGAGATGCGATAGATTTCTTTGGGGTTGAAATTGATCATCGCCTTAAAATTATGAATGCTGGACAAAGCCTAAATCAGCTTTTAATTCATGGCTTAACGCAACTTGAAAATATCTACACTGATGGTCAAAAAAGAGATGCAATTGTTATTCAAGGTGATACTACAACCGTGTTAGCTGCTGGGCTAGTTGCATTTTCAATGAAGATTCCTGTTGCCCATGTCGAAGCGGGTTTACGTTCTTATGATTTAGATCATCCGTTTCCTGAAGAAGGTAACCGCCAGTTAGTTTCTCGTATTACCAAATGGCATTTTGCCCCTACAGAACAATCAAAGCGTAACTTGTTAAATGAGCAGATTCCACCTTCGTTGATTACAGTGACAGGGAATACGGTAGTCGATGCTGTGTATTTAGGAAGGAAACTCATAGCTGAAAAGACAGGTTTGAAAAATCAACTTGAGCCTTACGGAATTGAATTAAAACAAAACGATAAAGTTGTACTTATAACTGCTCACCGCCGTGAGAATTTTGGCGAAGGAATTCAGAATATTTGTAATGCTGTTGAGTATTTAGCAAAACAGCATCCTGATTTACATTTTATTTGGCCTGTACATTTAAATCCTGCTGTACATAATGTAGTGCACGATAAATTTAAAAATCATGCTCAAATTCATCTTGTGAAGCCACTCGATTATCCAAGTTTATTAGCCGTTATCGACCGCTCCACCTTTATTTTAACGGACTCTGGTGGTTTACAAGAAGAAAGCCCATCATTTAATAAGCCTGTCTTAATTTTAAGAGATACGACTGAACGCCCGGAAGTGGTAGAGGTGGGAGCAGGGGTATTGGTTGGAACAAATCAGCAGAAAATTATTGAAGAGGCTGAGAAACTTTTAACGGATTCGCAGCATTACCAAAAAATGGCTCATGTTGAAAACCCGTTTGGTGATGGACGCGCTGCCCAGCGAATATTAGATGAAATTGCCAGAACTTATAACTAGAGATCATTTATTTTGAGTTTTCTGATTCGTTTATGGTGGCGGGTGTGCTGCCATAAACGAGTCGATACCATAGACCGACTATATAAACGGACCATCGGCCCATATAGTGGGGGCCATCAAAAATATAAATTTTTTTCCCTTCATACGCCTTAATTTGAGAGATAATTTCCCAAGGATAGGCTGCACGGAATTGACCATTTTTCTTGGTTCGAAATGCTTCTAAAACAATAACTGTTTTATCTTTTCCAAGTGTCTGTTCAAGTTGATCTAAAATACGTCTAGCTTGTTCGGGAGTTCGTACTCCGACACCTACACCATCTTGGAAAAAAACGCCTGCTTGTTGAGGAAGCCAGCTTTTAACCCATAAATCGTAGTTTTCAGGTTCACTTTCACCACTATAAACACTAACCCAAATAGGAGAGGGTAATTTTTCCAAAACATGTCCTAAGGTACTTACTCTTAGCCATGTTGGGTCGGCTTCTACTGGAAAATAATAGCCTTTTAAAGATGCATCATTTTGTTCTTGAATAATTTGTGCAGATTTTTCTCCCAAAGCAACCACATTAGCACGCGCTTCGTGTTCATTATATTCACCTGCTAACCCCAATATAAGATTTTTAGCCCAAGGTTGCTGTTTAATTTTTTGTAAATCAATGGCTTTTTCCCATTGAGGGAGGTTGGAGTTTTTCCACCAAGATTTAGATTCAACGACTGACCATTGGGGAACAAAAGTATTTATTCCTAAGTAATGCCAGTTTCCTTTAGGAGGAGTAGTATCATTGTCAGGTTGCCAGAAAATACCCTCAATAATGGGAGGTTGCCCATGATTTTTGAACAACCCCGCATAACCCACCACACTACATATAATTAAAATAATAAAAGCAGTTATTTTAATTGGTATCTGTTTTTTCATTATTACGTCGTAACCAATACCACAAGAAGATCACTATTATCATAATTGCAGAGATAATCACAACTAATAAAAAGAATGATGATTGCTGAACTAATGGCGCTTTTTGATTACCCACAATTAATTTTTGAAGAACATAAATATTGCCGTTTTCAGAAACCAGCATTTTAGTCACATTATTTGGGATTTTATGCTGTATTTTTCCCCATAAATGCATAAAGGTTTGTGCACCGTTTTCAGAGTCTGTAATTACATCGAAGCGGTTATTGTTATAACTTACGATAAAGCCATTCGCTGCTGCGGGTGCATAAATAATATTTTGATGCATTAAGACTTGTTGCTGATAAATCTCTTTGTTCACTCTCACATTCACTGCTTGTGGAGAGGTCGGAGAGAAGCGTACTAGGTTCACTGGCATTGGTGCTTGTGTCAGCAGCATATTTTTAGCGACTTGTCCTAAAATAATGGCAATATTTAATGCCCCGGATTGGTCATCAATTGCGATTGTTGGCTTGGTGGCTAAGGTCATTGAAAGAGCGGCAACACCATTTTTAAGTTTATGGGGAAGTTTTACCGTTGATTTGGCGGTATCAACCCAGAGTGAGCCGTGAGCATTGGGTAAACATTGAGAGTTGGCAATAACCGAGTTTTCAAGTTTCAAGCTAAAGTTGGTTGTATTTGAAATTTCCTTGGCAAAGATGTTGAACTGTCGGTTTACAGGGTCGGATGCGAGATCCGCCGTTTTCATACTTCCTGCAAGTCCTCCATCAATCCATGCTGTAATATTTGAACCTTGTAATAGTCCACTTTGAATACGAAGTGCGATTTGCCCTTGCAGAATATCAGTAGGTTGCCATACTGCCGGAAAATCAAGAAATAAATTCTTTTCGGCATGATTTAGTCGAAAATCCTGAATACCTAGATCTGCAAGCGTATCAATTTTTTTAAATTGCGCCCAAGCTGGTGCTGAGATTGTAGTTGGAAAAATAGCGCTACCCGTATCAAGCTGTTGCACATAAGTTGGATTAATTAGCCCGTTAATGGCAGCGGTAAGCTCTTGTGGAGTGTGATAAGTAATAGATAGCGTCGGTACACCTTCAGCCGGTTTAGCAATTTGTACTAAGGCTCCTCCTTTGAGTGGGCTTGCCGAACGAATCACTTCAATAATAAAGTTCGTTTCAGGATTTAGATTGGTTTGGCCTGAATCAACCCATTCAATTGGCGTTACGGAGCTCCACGAACTTACTAATCGGCCCAACATAGAGGCTTCGGTAATTTCTTTACGGTTATATTTTAAGATCCCGACAAAAGGTGTAGGTCGTCTAGCCTGAGGGTTAAATAAAGCGTCTGGTAGATCTTTTAAACGGTACTCATTTCGAACAGGCGTAAAGTCGAGTTGAGAATTACTCAAATAAGTTAAGTGATCAATATCTTCTGTACAGAATGTTTCTTTTGTTTGGTTAAGCGTCGTTGGTTTTGCATATTGTTGAATAATAAAATCTAAACGGTGAAAACCGCTCTGGCTGGCAGGAATATTAAATTTGAATTGGCCATCACCATTAAGCGTAGTGTTATAAATGAGCTTATCGTCATATTTGACGAGTACTGTTGTGTCATTTTCAGTTGAGTAGTCACTCGAAAACTGAATGTTTTGCCATTCAGCACCTTTTCCAATATAGAAAAAGTGAGGCTCGACTGTATATTTAGTCGAGGTACTAATATCGTCGAGTTTCCATGTATAAGCATGAGTAGACATGGCAAGCAAAAAACTGGTGCTGGCAAGGAGCACTTGAGCTGTTTGGTAAAGATCAAAAGTCTTTTTCATTTATTTTTTCTCCTTGCTACGTTCCGTTTTGTACCATTGAAGGGAGTTGCCCTGTATTTTATTTTTTAGCATGTCGAATGCGGCTTTAAACACAATAAATAAGAAGATTTGTGAGTAACTTACGTAAGATAAGACAGAATAAAAATAGAGTTCTGGTTTAACTTTTTCTAAAGAAAGCGTAAACCACATTTGTGCTACATAGAGAAAAAATGAGAGTCCCCACAGTAGTGTAAATGGACCAGGAACTGAAATACCTGCAATATCAAGTAAGCCAAGCGTTAAGGTAATATGACTCCAGAATAAAGCCGGTACAAAAAGGATATAGCACATAATGTTATTTAGAATTTCAATTCCGATTGGGAATGGGGTTCTCAGTGCTACGGGTAAATATTTGCGTGTCACATAAAAATTACCTTGAGTCCAACGTGAGCGCTGTTTAACAAATACACTTAAGGAAGGCGGGTCCTGCTGCCACCCAATTGCATAGGGAACCCATTTAATTCGTTTTTGTCCGATAAAAATTCGGAAACTCATTTCTGTATCATCGACTAGCGACTTTTCATCAAAACCACCTAAAGTTTCTAATGCATCGCGCCAGATAACGTAGTTAGTCCCCATTAATGTTGATAGTTCAAAGCGTTGCCAGCGTCCGCCTTGAAAAATCCACTGAAAAAAGATGAACTCAATCGCAATAAAACGAGTCAAAATACTATCTTGCCAGTTACGGGTTCTTACTTTGCCATTTACTGCGACTAACTTTTTATCTGCTAGTAAGGTCTGTGCAAGTAAACGAACGCAATCAGGTTCAGGAGTACTATCGGCATCGTAAACAACGATTAACTCACCTTTAGCATGAGGAAGACCGTTATTGAGTGTTCTTGATTTACCTTTACCACCCATACCTTTGGGGACATTAACAATCTTTATGCACGAATAAATTTTTGCGAGGTTTTCTGCAATTTCAAGGGTGTTGTCCTTGGAGCCATCATTGATCAGTAAGACTTCATAAGACTCTGCTGGGTAATCTTGTTGAGCAATGGCATGCAAAGTGTCCTCAATCACTACGCCTTCATTATAAGCAGGGATTAAAACACTTAAGACTGGCCATCTTTCTGGTATTGGCAGATTTTGTAGTTCCTTTTCAGCCGTTTTTGAATACTTCCACGCTTGATAGCTTAACCATGCCCAAAATGCCTGTGGAATCCAAATACCTAGAAAGCCAAATAAAAACAGAATATCAATTGGAGCCATTTTTACGGACCCTCCTAATAATAGAAGAGATGAGTAGTAATAATAGAATTAATCCCACTACTAAGGAGATCCATGAAATGTAGCTACCAAATGTACCGAGTAGATCTGGATAGGTTGTTGTTAAAATCAGATCAAGAGGGACAACAACTATACTTAAACCAATAAATATATAACCAATAAGATTGGTACTGACATGTTCAGGGGTGCTTACATAATCAATATTATTAAATTTCCACGAAATACCGAGTTGCGGATAGCGAATATTGGAGAGGGGTAAATCGGCAGGAGGATTGATAATAATTTCATAACCTGAAACATGACCGTTAAAACCTTTGGCCGAATAAAATAAATGTTTACCTTGTTTAACCTCTCTTGAGGGTATGGGTAAGTTTGCCGAATTTAACTGGATAATATAACTACCCGCTGGTTGTGAAATTAAATTTTCATCCCACCCTGTACTCACAAATGCAGCCATTGGCCGTAAACCAATAGCTGTTGAAAATGTCGCCTTAGCAGCAAAATATTGAGGCTGTTCAGTTTTAAAAAGTACGATCGGAATAGCGCCTTGGCTTACTGCTTCTTTTAATAAAAAATAGTGGGGGAAACCAAAGACTTCATCTGGCAAGATAATGCCGGGTCGAATTCCATTATGAACAAACTTTTGAAAGCTTTCTGAACTAATCTGATCAATGGTAAAGACTGGCCACCATGTATCTTGATAAGGAAAAAACATGGAAAGATCATTAGAACTTTGTATTTCGGCTTTTGTTTGTTCCGCTTTAATTTCACAATGATAATATTGCCGATAGAACTGCTGTAGAGTAGCGTCTGGATATTGGCTAGAAGCAATCACAATTCCACAAATATTAAGAAGATTAGACATTAGCTCATCTCCTCAGGTGGAATAGGAACAATTTTGTATTCCACCTCAAGACGCAAGGTCGTAATTTCTTTTAATTTTTTTAAGAATACAGGGTCTTCTTCTGTTTTCTGCTGGCGAATCATAATACTGTAAATATTTTCCAGATCATCATCTGCAAACTGGAAAACAATTTCGTTGGGTTCATGTTGGCTCAAAATTTTAATCATTTCATTTTGAGTTGTTTTCCAGACATCATCGCCTAACATTTCTTTAATCAGACTGCGATTAAGAATTCGAATTTCGAATACTTCATAATCTTGTACATTGTGGTGATCAAGTAATTTAAAAAAACTACGCTGAAAGTATTTTAAAGCACTTAGCGGGAAAATATCGCGGCGATAATTTCGGTCATAGCTTTGAATATCACGATATTTCTGTACATTAATTTCAATATTGTGGCGTACAGCACTTAGAAAGAGCGGGATTAGGGGAATAATGAATAGTAAAAGTAACTGACGTTCAATATGTGTTTGTGCGCCTAAGTCGAGTAAAAAGTATACGGCAACTCCAATAAAAGCCACTAAACCTACAATTAAAGACAAACCGACTTCTAAAAAAGCACCTGAAATTAAAAGAAGAAGAATAAAAATCCAACTTCCTCTAAAACTCACAGGCAGCCACTCGTATGCAACCATTCCCATAAATAGATGAGCTGCGATAATCCATAAGACGAGTGTTCTACCGGGGTGTTTTTGTTGCATGTGGCCTATGCTACCTTTTTTGTAATGTTAATTTTTTTATACTTTTATAATGAAAGGTGTTGATTTGCGAAGTGGTTGTTGTTTCTGTCCTTTTTAGGTATCTATTATGTTTATTTGTAGATTAAAGCAACTGTATAGTCAAACCTTGTTATTAATTTTTCATCAAAAATAAACAGAGCAGACTCAATTGTTATCTAAATATTCTTGAAAGTTTCAATTGCTTTAAGGCGTGTTTCTTTTAAATCTACTATGGGTTTGGGATAATTTAAACCAAGATCGGTTTTGCTTGAGTAGGGTTCATGAATCGTTTTATTGTCCAAATGAGCCAATTCTTTTATCCATTGGCGAATATATTCACCCTCCGGATCAAACTTCTTTGATTGAGCAATTGGGTTGAAAATCCGAAAATAAGGTACGGCATCTGTTCCTGTTGAGGCACACCATTGCCAACCGCCATTATTTGCGGCGAGGTCACCATCAATTAAATGTTGCATAAACCATTGTTCACCAATGCGCCAATCAATCAAAAGATTTTTACATAAAAACATGGCCGTAATCATACGTATTCGATTATGCATCCAGCCTGTTTGTAAAAGTTGTCGCATCCCAGCATCAACAATAGGAATACCGGTTTGACCCGTTTGCCATGCGGTTAAATGTTCTGGATTATGGTTCCATTTAATCTTCTGAGTATCTTTTTTAAATGGGATGTGTTTAGAAACATGCGGAAAATCAAATAAAATATGTTGATAGAACTCTCTCCAAAGAAGTTCGTCTAACCATGTTTGTTGGCCTTCATTGATTAAGTGAAAGTTGCCATGTTGATTACGAAAGAGTGCTTGTAAACACTGTCGAATAGATAAAATACCAATATTTAAATAAGGCGAAAGCTTACTTGTACCTTGTATATGAGGAAAATCGCGCTCGACGTTATAGTGACAAACCGATTCTTCAATAAATTGATCTAATTGTTCTAATGCGTATTGTTCGCCAACAGGCCATAAATCTTGCTGTTCTTTTGAGAGAGATGAGCAAAATAGCTTTTCAATTTCGTCTAAATCAATATTTTTCCTCTGTAAAAAATCTAGTGGTACTTCATTTTGTTTATTAGGGACCGGATAACATTGAGGTAAACCGCTTGTGTCGAGCTTTGTATAACAAGCTTTTTTGAATGCACTAAATACTTGATATGGTTGTTGTGATTGGTTACGGATTGAACGTAAAGGAAAAATAGTACGGTCATGGAATAAAAATAGTTCTTTGCCATGCCGATTTAAATAGTCTTGTACCGTTTTATCTCTTTTTAATTCATTTACGCCTATTTCGATATTGGCATACACATTTTCAATATTATATTTCTTGCTGAAATCAGAAATAAAGTTTGCGATCTCTTTCCAATAGGGAATGACTTGAATAACTAGTGGAATATGAAGTGCTGATAACTCTTTCTGAAGCGTTCTGAGTTGTCGTAAATAAAAACTTATTTTTAATGGAGCATCGGCGTGTTGTTTCCATTGCTCTGGCGATAAGATGACTAAACCCAGTGAAGGTCCTTGCTGGCTGGCGTGCCATAGAGCTGCATGATCATGTATACGCAAATCTTGGCGAAACCAAATGAGCTGATAAGCATTTGACATGCAAGTCCCTAAAAATAAATTAACTCTATGAATATTATATAAATTAAAGACATAAAAAAAGCAAAGCCGAAGCTTTGCCTTTTATTATCTTCTAAAAGAAGACTTAGTGGTGGTGACCACCCGCACCGTGTACGTGACCGTGATCTAATTCTTCTTGAGAAGCTTCACGGATTTCTACGATTTCAACTTCAAAAGTTAAATCTTGACCAGCAAGTGGGAAGTTTGCATCAACGATAACGTTGTCACCTTCAACCGCTTTAACAGTAACGATTTGAACGCCGTCATCTGTTTGAGCTTGGAATTGCATACCTGGTTGAATGTTATCAACGCCTTGGAACATTTGAGCAGGAACTTCTTGTACTAGGTCTGGGTTATATTCGCCATAACCTTCGGCAGCTGGTACGTTAACAGTGAATTTATCACCAACAGTCTTACCAGTTAATGCATTTTCTAAACCAGGAATGATGTTGCCTGCGCCATGCAAATAGGCAAGTGGTTCACCTTGAGATTGATCAAGTGTTTCACCCTCAGCGTTTGTTAATTTATAGTGGAATGAAACCACGTGGTTATTTGCAATTGCAGTCATGTTTTTGATCCATTCAATCAATTAAAGCGTACATCATAAAGTGAAAAATAAATTTTGTAGACTACAAAATCTCAATCTTTAACACTTTTTCTAATGCGTTTTTATCTAAATAGGGATGAACTTAAAAAATTCAACTCAATACAGCTTAATTTTTGGTCGTACTCGTCTTGTAAGTAAATCTTTCATTGTGAGTAGTCCAGCTTGAGTGTATCCGTGAATTGTTGCTTGATGTAAACGATATAAAGATACATACATCGTTTTGGCAATATATCCTTGGACACTGACATCCCCCAGTAATTCTCCAACCGCTTTATTACGACTTAAAGACACAAGTGAACCTTTGTCGTTAAAAGTAAACATCGGTTGTGATCGACCATTTAGTCTAGCAGCCATAGCATCGACTAAAAAGCTTGCTTGTTGACTAGCAACTTGAGCGCGTGGTCCGAGAGGCGGGTGTCTTGCATCAAGTTGGCAATGGGCACAATCACCAAATGCAAATACATGAGGATCGGAATAGGTCTGCAGCGTTGCATAGACCATTAAGCGGTTAATATTGTCACGTTCGAAATCGCTAAGACTTTCAAGTACTTTTGGTGCTTTTACCCCAGCTGCCCATACCGTAATATCACTGTTGAGCTGGTTACCATTACTAAAATAGATACAGTGTTCATCAATTTTTTCAACACGGTGTTTAGTTAAAATTTCAACCCCCATTTTTTGAAGCTGTTTTGCGCTATGTTCAGCTGTTTTTTCACTTAGAGCAGGGAGGATGCGTTCTGAGGCCTCAATGAGTGTAATTTTGACTTGATTCGGATGGATCTTTTTTAAACCATAGCGATAAAAGTTTTTGGTCGTTTCAATCAATTCAGCCGCAAGTTCGACACCTGTTGCCCCCGCACCAATAATTCCAATATTTAATGTACGTTGATCGGGTTGATTTTGCGCTTCGATATATAAGTGTAAAAGATCTTGCTGGAAAATATCCGCCTGTTTACGGCTATCGAGGAAATGGCAGTTTTCACGAACACCGGGTGTATTGAAATCATTTGATACTGAACCAAGCGCTAAAACCAGTGTATCGTAACTGAGTTGTTGAATATGGGTACTTTGTTCTTTAGAGACTTGAGGGGGAATTAAATCAATTATTTTCTTATCTTTATTTACTGCTGTTAATGTTCCCAACACAAATTCATAGTGGTGTTTCTCTGCATGGGCAAAATAATTGGTTTGCTCTTCGTGAGGATTTAAAGAACCCGCCGCAATTTCATGAAGTAATGGTTTCCAGATATGAGTTAGATTTTGGTCAACCAATGTAATTTTGGCTTTACCATTTTTCCCAAAAGTTTCACCAAGTTGTGTGGCGAGTTCTAAACCACCAGCACCACCACCGACAATAACAATATGATGTAAGTTTTGGGTCATTTTTATCACCTAATTATTTTTCTATAAAAAAAGATGGCTAAATTATGCCATCTTTTCTTTATAAAATTTATTGTGCATCTGTGCACAATTTGATGTTTTTAGTGCGAATCTATAGGGTAGAGTTTTGCTGCACTGTGCTCACTTGATGAAAAGATTGAGAATAGGCTTGAGAACCACATCATAATTCTTTGGAAAATATTTGCTTCTTCAATGTGTACATCATTTTCAATTTGAAGACTGCGAATGAGCTGGTTGTTTTGATAAATTGAAACTGTTGCCAAATTCATCGCTTTCATTAACGGTGCTGTTAACTTTTGCTCATTTAACTGAATATTTACACGTGTTTGAGTTGTTTCAAGTGGAGCAATAACTTTAGGTTGTTGATTGCTATCAAGAACTTGAATACGCTGTGTAGCATAATCAAACGTATTTAAATCAATTGGTGTTGGCTCAGCATATAAAGAAGTCGTAACAATGGTTGGCTGCTTAGTTTCTACTTTAAACATTTTTAAAGTTGATTTAATAACAGGCAATTCAGCAATTAATTTTTGCTCAGGAATAACCACTTCATCACGTGTATAAGCATAAGCAAGATTCATTAATTTATCTGCAATTTCAGCACGTTTCACAGCACTTGGTGTACCTAAGACAATTACCAGTAAACGTCTTTGCGGTAAGTTCGGTGAAAATGAAGGGCGTGAAGCTGTTAGAGCCAAGTTATAACCTGCTGCTTTGGTATAGCCAGTTTTTAAGCCATCTACAGATGGATCGTATTTGAGCGCAAGGTTCGTCGCGTGGTGAAAACGTTGATTGTAGCTAAAGCTCGGCATTTTCGAATAATGTAAATATTCAGGGGTCTGGTGAATCACTGCCTGACTTAATAAGCTCAAATCATGAGCTGTCGTGTAATGATCCGGCATTGTAATACCAGCAGGGTTACTAAAGTGCGTGTCTTTCATACCCAGTGCTTGTGCTTCTTGATTCATACGTTGTACGAAATGAGGCACATCACCAGAAATTTTTTCAGCCAAAGTCACAGCTGCATCATTTGCAGACATAACAATTAAACCAGCCAAGAGCTGATCAACTGAAATTTGCTCGCCCGCTTTGAGGTACATTTGTGATTCATCCCACTGCACCACGCTTACGACTGGTGTTGCAGTAATGACTTCGTTCAGTTTTAACTTTCCAGCCTTAATCTCTTTTAATGCAATGTAGGCCACCATCATTTTGGTTAAAGATGCTGGCGCACGTTGTACATGACTATTATGCTCAGCAATAATTTGACCAGATTGGGTATCTACAATTGTCCATGCAGCGGCTTCAACACTTTCAGGAGCAATATTAAGTAGAGCAGCATTGGTAAGAGTAGTACAGAAAATACTAAACAGCGTAAAAAGAGATAGGAAGAATTTCACTAGGTGACCTTGACGTTTACTGGCAAATACGGAACACAGATGCCCAGCATGCTATGCCTTTTTTTTGTAGAAGGCTAGTGTGAATTGTTGCCAAAAAATACATCTACGCAAGTCGATACAAAAAAGTGATAATCTAATGTGAAACCGTTCTTATTTTTAAATTGAAGAATTTATGTTGCATTATCAAATTGAGTTCGATGATTACAAACAACACCTTGTTCACGTGACAATTCGCTTTTTAGCGAATCCAAATCAGGAACTATGGTTGCCAACGTGGATTCCGGGCAGTTATCTCATTCGAGAGTTTTCTAAGCACATCGAGGCAGTAAAGGCCTATGATGAAGCTGGACGCATGCTCAATATTAAAAAGACTGAAAAAAATCGCTGGCGTTTATTTAACACCGATCACGAGTTAATTACTGTTGAATATGATGTTTATGCATATGATTTATCAGTACGTGGTGCTTATGTAGATCAAACGCGTTTATATATTAACCCTGCCTGTGTGTGTTTAGGCTTAGAAGGCCAAGAACAATCTGCATGTGAATTAGAAATCTTTTTGCCGGATGAATTAAAACACTTTCAATTAGCAACAGGATTAGCTTCAAAAAGTTTAGTAAAAGGACGTTTTACTTTAAAAGCTGATCATTATGATCAACTCATTGATAGTCCATTTGAACTGGCTGATCAAACGCGTTTTAGCTTCGAAACGCATGGAATTGAACATGAGTTTGTAATTTCAGGTACTCACGCTACGAATGTTAATCGTTTAAAAACGGATATTGAAAAAATTTGTGCAGCCGAAATTGATCTGTTTGGTTCAGCACCGTTTAAAAACTATACCTTCATGACTATGGCAACAGGGAATAGTTACGGTGGGTTAGAGCATTGCAATAGCACAAGTCTGATTACTCCACGAGATGATTTACCGAAATCGAATGAACCCACTGAACCTTCGAAAGATTATCAACGTTTCTTAGGTTTATGCAGTCATGAATATTTTCATTCTTGGTTAGTAAAGTTTATCCGTCCAGAAAATTTTGCGAACTACAACCTGCATCAAGAAGGCTATACCTCGCTACTGTGGATTTTTGAAGGGTTTACTTCGTATTACGATGATTTAATTTTATTGCGCAGTGGCGTGATTTCCCAAAAGTCTTATTTAGATTTGTTGAAGTCACAGATTGATCGCTATTTGCAAAACCCGGGACGTTTTGTTCAAACAGTAGCAGAATCAAGTTTTGATGCTTGGATTAAATTTTATCGTCAAGATGAAAATTCGAATAATGCAGGCACGAGCTATTATAACAAAGGTGCATTAGTTGCCTTATGTTTGGACTTAGGCTTACGTTTACGTGGTTCTAGCCTTGATGCCTTAATGCGTCGATTGTATGAAAATACGCAAAACGGTGTTCAGGTTAATGAGCGTACAATTTTTGATTTATGTGAAGAGCTAACAGGTGATAGTTGGTTAGAGCAAATCAATCATTTGATTAATACTACTGAAGAGTTACCACTTGATCAGTTATTCCCTGAGTTTGGTTTAAGTTATACGCTTAAAAATGATAAGACTTTAGCTTATGGTTTAAAGCTAGCTGATAAGCCTGAAGGTGTGTTAGTACAAAATGCTCACCGTGAGGGAGCTGGTGCTAAAGCGGGTATTTCTGCTAATGATGTCATTATTGCAATTGATGGACTAAAAGCGACCACAAAACTTATTGAGAAATATGCTAAACAAAAGGGTAATTACTCAGTCTTGGCTTTCCGCCGTGATGAGTTATTGTCGTTTGAAGTTACAAGTGACAGCATAAACTTAACTGAAGTTGAACTTATTATTGAAGATCAAAGCAAAGCTGACAAATGGTTAAAAGCCTAAATAACCGTTAATTAATTTATAAAAAACCGATGTTTCGTGCATCGGTTTTTGTTTTTTCCTAACTTCAAAACATAGAAAGAGTCTTTATCTTTGAGTTTGTTTTGAATGAAAAGTATAATAATTGTCAGAACTCTGAAAGATATCTCATGTAATTTAAGACTGTTCTATACCTAAAAAGTTGGTAAAAGCACATTTATTACCATAAGTTAGGTATAAGATTATTATCGATAGATTTAAATTATGTATTATTTCGCTGCGAAATGTCGTTATCACTGGATATTTCGTTGACTGAAAGCCAATGAGAGCCGATACTCTCAGGGTTTTATTTAAGCATATCGGTTCGTAGGCACTGGGCCAAAAGCTCGGTCCTCAAAACTCAATTCAACGGAAGGGGCTATATATGGCTGGTGAAAAGTCAACCATCATTTACACACTGACTGACGAGGCGCCATTATTGGCGACTTATTCGCTACTGCCGATCATTGAGACCTTTACTAAGCCAGCTGGTATCGAGATTGTTAAAAGTGACATCTCTGTAGCTGCACGTGTGCTCGCAGAATTCGCTGACTACCTAAGTGAAGAGCAAAAGGTATCCGACAACCTTGCTGAGCTAGGTCGTCTTACACAAGATCCAGATACTAACATTATCAAACTCCCAAATATTAGTGCCTCTGTTGCGCAATTGACAGCATGTATTAAAGAACTTCAATCTAAAGGTTATGCAATTCCTGACTATCCGGAAAACCCAGCGACTGAAGAAGAAAAAACAATCAAAGCTCGTTATGGCAAATGCCTAGGTTCAGCAGTAAACCCTGTTCTTCGTGAAGGTAACTCTGACCGTCGTGCTCCTGCTGCCGTTAAAAATTACGCTAAGAAACACCCTCACTCAATGAGCGAGTGGAAACAATGGTCGCAAACTCACGTTTCACACATGGAAGAAGGTGACTTCTACCACGGTGAAAAGTCAATGACACTTGACCGTCCACGCAATGTAAAAATGGAACTTATCACAAATAGTGGTAAGAGCATTGTTCTTAAGCCAAAAGTTGCGCTTCAAGAAGGCGAAATCATTGACTCAATGTTCATGAGCAAAAAAGCGCTTTGCGACTTCTATGAGAAACAACTTGATGACTGCCGTGAAGCAGGAATTTTATTCTCATTACACGTAAAAGCGACAATGATGAAAGTTTCACACCCGATCGTTTTCGGTCACTGTGTGAAAATCTACTATAAAGAAGCTTTCGAAAAACACGGTAAGTTGTTTGACGAATTAGGCATTAACGTAAATAACGGTATGGCTGGGTTATACGAGAAAATCGAAACTCTTCCAACCTCATTACGTGAAGAAATCATTGAAGATTTACATGCTTGCCAAGAACACCGCCCTGCACTTGCGATGGTTGACTCAGCAAAAGGCATCACTAACTTCCATTCACCTAACGACATCATCGTAGATGCTTCTATGCCTGCAATGATCCGTGCTGGTGGTAAAATGTGGGGTGCTGATGGTAAGCAATACGATGCTAAAGCAGTAATGCCAGAATCAACATTTGCCCGTATTTACCAAGAAATGATCAATTTCTGTAAATGGCATGGTAACTTTGATCCAAAAACAATGGGTACAGTACCAAACGTTGGTTTGATGGCTCAAAAAGCTGAAGAATACGGTTCTCACGACAAGACTTTTGAAATTCCTGAAGCAGGTATTGCAAACATTACTGATCTTGACACTGGTGAAGTGTTATTGACTCAAAATGTTGAAGAAGGCGATATCTGGCGTATGTGTCAGGTGAAAGACGCTCCGATTCGTGACTGGGTAAAACTTGCAGTAACTCGTGCACGTAACTCAGGCATGCCTGCGATCTTCTGGCTTGACCCATACCGTCCACACGAAAATGAATTGATCAAGAAAGTACAGAAGTACTTAAAAGATCACGATACGACTGGTCTTGATATCCAGATCATGTCTCAAGTACGTGCAATGCGTTACACACTTGAGCGTGTAGTTCGTGGCCTCGATACAATTTCTGTAACCGGTAACATCTTACGCGACTACTTAACTGACTTGTTCCCAATTATGGAACTTGGTACTTCTGCGAAAATGTTGTCTATCGTTCC
The DNA here is from genome assembly GCF_031196675.1 of Acinetobacter sp. 148. NCBI lineage: Bacteria > Pseudomonadati > Pseudomonadota > Gammaproteobacteria > Moraxellales > Moraxellaceae > Acinetobacter > Acinetobacter sp. 148. The sequence continues at coordinate 139,826 of NZ_JAVIMT010000081.1, forward strand.
GCTTATGGCGGGTGGTGGCATGTACGAAACTGGTGCGGGTGGTTCAGCACCTAAACACGTACAACAACTTGTTGAAGAAAACCACTTACGTTGGGATTCGCTTGGTGAGTTCCTTGCGCTTGCAGTTTCTCTAGAAGAAATGGGTATTAAAGAAAATAATGCTCGTGCGAAGTTACTTGCGAAGACACTTGATGAAGCGACTGGTAAATTGCTTGACAATGACAAGTCGCCATCACGTCGTACAGGCGAACTTGACAACCGTGGCAGTCACTTCTACTTGTCACTTTACTGGGCAGAAGCACTTGCTGCACAGAACGAAGATGCTGAGTTGAAAGCTAAATTTGCTCCACTTGCAAAAGCATTAGCTGAAAACGAACAGAAGATCGTTGCTGAGCTTGCTCAAGTACAAGGTAAACCAGCTGATATCGGTGGTTACTATGCAGTTGACCCAGCGAAAGTAAGCGCTGTAATGCGTCCAAGTGCTACATTCAATGCAGCGCTTTCAACTGTTCAGGCTTAATTACTAATTCATTAGTACATAGCTAAAAGCCGGTGCATAAGCACCGGCTTTTTATTTTTATAAAATAAAAGTCATTAAAAAAAGCCCACTAACGTGAGCTTTAAAACTTAAATATTTTTATCGGCTATTGCGGCTACGACCACGTGGTGCTTTGGTATTTGGACGCGTTGTACCGTTAGTCTTACGACGCGGTTTTTCACTTTCATCCATTTGCCAAATACGCTTTGTACCAGATTTTTTCGCAGAACCATCTTTGTTCTTGCGAACCATTGGCTTACCGCCAGTGCCACCCGGTTTTTTCACATATGAACGTGAACGATAAGGTTGTTCAGCCGGAACATCTTTAAAGTCTGGGTAGAGTAGAGGCTCAATTTCTTTGGTTTCGCCCGGTTGTAATCCCAATTGAACTAAGTCAATCGTACCAATTTTTGTACGAATGAGACGTAAAGTCGGAAAACCTACCGCAGAGGTCATGCGACGAACTTGGCGGTTACGACCTTCACAAATAGAGATTTCAATCCAAGATGTTGGAATGCTGGCACGGTAACGTACAGGAGGATCGCGGTCCCATAACCATTCAGGCTCACTTACCTTAATTGCTTTAGCTGGTAAAGTCATACCATCATTAAGCTCTACACCCTTACGAAGCTGCTCGAGTGCTTCTTCGGTTACATCGCCATCAACTTGAACTAAATACGTTTTGTATTTTTTATTCGCAGGGTTAGTAATGAACTGATTCAAACCACCATGATCAGTTAAGAAAACTAAACCCTCAGAGTCCATATCAAGACGGCCTGCTATGCGCAAAGTCGGGTCATCTACAAAGTCAGAGACCGTCATGTGTGCTTCGTCTTTACGAAACTGGGAGAGAACGTCATATGGTTTGTTGAGAATGACGATTTTCATAAAAAATGACTTCTTCTTTCAAATAAGCGGTAAAAACATTGAGCTATATTTAAGTGCGAAATTTGCTTATTTCCCACATAAATCTCAAAAAGGGTTAAATTCGATTAAGCTATTATGCGTTAATAAAAGTTGAAAGTATTGTTTATCGATAATTATTTTTGTTTGGTTAGTTAAATATTATAAAAGGGAGAATCTACATAATGGGTTATCAGAAGATCGTGGTTCCTGCTGACGGTGATAAAATTACAGTAAAAGCAGACCTGTCACTGAATGTACCAAATCATCCAATTATTCCTTTCATTGAGGGTGACGGTATTGGTGTAGATATTACACCGGCAATGAAAAAAGTTGTTGATGCGGCAATTTTAAAAGCCTATGGCGGCAAACGCTCTATTGAATGGATGGAAGTGTATTGCGGTGAAAAGGCCAATAAAATTTACGGTACCTATATGCCGGAAGAAACCTTTGAAGCGCTGCGTGAATTTGTAGTTTCTATTAAAGGCCCTTTAACTACACCAGTCGGTGGCGGCATTCGTTCACTCAACGTTGCACTACGCCAAGAACTGGATTTGTATGTATGTGTACGTCCTGTGCGTTGGTTCCAAGGCGTCCCTTCACCCGTTCAACATCCTGAGTTAACTGACATGGTAATTTTCCGTGAAAACTCGGAAGATATTTATGCGGGTATTGAATGGAAAGCAGATTCTGAAGAAGCTAAAAAAGTTATTAAATTCCTTCAAGAAGAAATGGGGGTCACAAAAATTCGTTTCCCTGAAGGATGTGGTATTGGTATTAAACCCGTTTCCAAAGAAGGAACACAGCGCTTAGTTCGTAAGGCCATTCAGTTTGCAATAGATAATGACAAACCTTCAGTGACTCTTGTTCATAAAGGCAACATTATGAAATATACCGAAGGTGCCTTTAAAGAATGGGGGTATGAGTTAGCGCTAGATCGTTTCGGTGGTGAATTAATCGATGGTGGCCCATGGGTTAAAATTAAGAACCCTAAAAATGGTAAAGACATCATTATTAAAGACGTGATTGCAGATGCTTTCTTGCAACAAATCTTGATGCGTCCTGCTGACTACTCTGTAATTGCAACCCTTAATTTAAATGGTGACTATATTTCAGATGCTTTAGCAGCAGAAGTAGGGGGAATCGGGATTGCGCCAGGTGCGAATATTGGTGGAGCTATTGCAGTGTATGAAGCAACGCATGGCACTGCACCTAAATATGCTGGGCAAGATAAAGTCAACCCGGGTTCAATTATTCTCTCTGCTGAAATGATGCTCCGTGATATGGGGTGGACAGAAGCAGCGGACCTGATTATTAAAGGTATTTCAGGGGCGATTGCAGCTAAAACCGTAACTTACGATTTTGAGCGTTTAATGCCGGGAGCGACCTTGTTACGTTGCTCAGAATTTGGCGACGCCATAATTCAACATATGGAAGATTAAACTTTCATAGAAAAGCCCTCAATTGAGGGCTTTTAAAGTCTTTAGATTTATAATATTGAAAAATAATAAAAAATAAGAATATTAAATGTTAAAATTTTAGCTAGGAATTAGCCGTATATGCCCACAATATACATGCTAATATCGTTAAACTCAGCAATATTAAGCCTTGCCCATGATGTGTTGCATACAGAGGTACATTTCCAATGGTATGCGTCATTTTGTAGTTTAGAATAGGCCGAATACAAAAGAAAAAAAGCGGTAATGATAAAATCACTGTATTACTAATTTTAATTGTATGGCGAAAATAGTAACTAAATAGTCCTATTAGGGCGGCATACAATAATGTTTTAAATAGCACTTCTCCACTGGTGTATATATCTATACCGAGATAAAAATTAAACTTCCATATCAGAAGACTAACTGTAGCAATTATTGCGATAATACCTACAACAATGGCATTTGCTGGGTTTGATACGTTGAACATTTTTAGAGTTTTTAATTGATATAAATTAATTTGCTTAAAATATATATTATAAAAACATAGAGTACAGTGACGATTTTTAACTTTATAAAACTCCTTAAAAATCCTCATTTAGACATTTTGAGACTCAAACGAGTTTGAGCTTGTTTCTTTAAATACCCATAGGGCAAAACAAAATATGATCACGATGAGTAGCCCTAAACTTTGACCATGACCTGAGAGATAAAACGGAACATCTGGGATAGTTTGAATGGCCTTGTAGTCAAGAATTGGCTCTAGCCAAAAGTATGCAAATGGAACAGCAATTAAAAATTGTGTTGTAAACTCAATATGATTACGTGTTAAAAAGCCCAAAATAGCTGCTGTGACCATATAGATAACAATCCTTACAGAGACTTCGTATGATGTTGTCATATCCAGTGCAAAGATGGTCTGACATTTAAATGCCAGTAATAAAACACCGATAAAAGCGAACATTGCCAAGAGCTTTAAAAGCTCATCAATATAATTGTTATTGCTCATGTTTTGCTCAATTTTAAGTATTAAAAATTATAAATTTTGACTGAATATAGATCAGAAAATAGCTCTCTACATTGACATAATATGACATTTTTTGTCAGTTAAGCGGTTTTAATAAGCGTACTAAAATAGTTGTTATGCGGTTTGTTCTACTGATCTATTCATTAATTTTTATTTTGACAATATACGACTACTCAATGGAAAAGCCCCTTATGTATAGGGGCTTTTTTTTATTGCATAAATTCTGGATGTTTCTGGGGCTTAGAAACACCAATTTTCTTTTGATAGCTTTGGTCTAAAGCCTGAATAAGGAGTACGAAAACAATCAAAAAGAGAGGAAAGAATAAAGTTTTCACGTTTCGGTTTCTCCGAGAGTGTTCGGCATGGAAGAACGGATGGGAATTAAAAGGCTCAATGCAAATAACAAAACAATACCGCCCATTAAAAACAGGTGGGCATAAGACCAATGCAAGTGATGTAAAGTACTAATAACAACGCCACCTAATAACTGAGTGCTGGCAAACCCAATGGTGGCAAGGCTCCAGATTTTTTGATAACGCTGTTCATAAATCTGTAGCAGGCTGTAAGAGCTAATAAATACGGTGGCAGGTGTGAGTAAACCTGTAAGAAAGGACGATAAAGTGAGCAAAGCAGTAGCATGTGAAAAAAATGGTAGGGCAACTGCCAAGCAATAGACACCGTATAGACATTTAATTGCCTGCAAATATCCAATAAGGCGGCTTAAACAATACGCCACAAAGGCGCCAACACAACTTCCGACTCCATAAAGAACCCAAAATAAGTTTCGTTGTTGTAATGGAAAATGTAGGGTCCCCGATAAATAGTCCATCCAAAACAAAGAGTGTGGGATATATGCAAAAGCACTGCACATATAAGCAATAATAATGACCAGTCCTAAACGTGAATGTTTGAAGTTTTGAGGAGCGTGATTGGCCGTTTGAACGGACTCGGTAGGTGGGTGTCTTAATAACTGAAAAAGCACCAAACTGCCAATAATGGAAATGGCGGCAAAAATTTCCCAGACATATTGAACAGGCATATTTTTAAGTGCAGGAATAATGAGAGTGGCAGATAATACGCCTGCGCCAATACCACTAAACCCTAAAAAATTGACTTTAAGCCTTTGGCTAATTGCAATATTTTTCATGGCAAAGCTGGGCGCCAAAATCATGAGTAGGCCACCTGCGATACCTGAAATGGTGCGCCAGAGAACAAACCAAGCCAAAGGCATGTGTATAAAAGAACAGCAGATTAGGCTTAAGCTGCCTAAAACCGCCGAAGTTATAATCAAAGCGGATATAGATTTTTCTTTAATGCTAAACAGGGCCAATAGTGCACCAACCAGATAGCCCAATAAATTTGCGCTGCCTAAGTAGCTTGCAAAATCATGAGTCCATCCATATTGCACAATCATAATAGGCATGAGTGCGGTATAGGAAAATCTAAAAATACCAATTCCTAGGCAAGTCGCTAAAAAGACAAGCAGGCTCATTCGATAGAACGTAGACATGAGAAATCTCTCAATTTTTTTATTATTAAAAGCGAGTTTATTTATCATTAGAAATGATTTAATATGATATTAATTATCTTGTTTTGAGATAGTGGCATGTTGCTTAAGTCTTTAGAGTTTTTTTTAGCGGTTGCAGAGAGTGGAAGTTTTTCATTGGCTGCACAAAAAATGTGTACGGTTCAATCCAATATCACGAGCCACGTGAAAAAGCTTGAAGAAGAATTAGGTGTGATTTTATTAAATCGTCATAACCCCGTTACATTAACCAATGCAGGACACCAGCTACATAGTTATGCTGTGCAAATGATCGCACTGCATAATAAAGCGAAGACAATCTTCCGAGAAGGTGATATTGACCCGAATGAAACTATTCGTTTGGGCAGTATGGAAACGACAGCAGCAATACGACTTCCTCAATTGCTTAATGAATGTATGCAGCAACATCCGAATTTGCCGCTTGAACTTCAAACTCACCCGACAGGATATTTGTTAAATGCTGTGCAACAAGGAGAAGTCGATTGTGCTTTTGTCGCTTCTAAATATGTGATTCCAGAGCTATATAGTTTTCCGGTGTGGCAAGAACAACTGGTTTTGGTTTGCCCAAAACAACAAATTGATTTTCCCGACATTGCCACCCTCGCAAAGACTCGATTTATTGCATTTCGACAAGGATGTTCCTATCGGCATGCAATTGAGTTGTTTTTAAATGATCACAGTGTGCCACCTTCGCAAATTATGGAAATGGGCAGTCTGGATGGCATTGTAAGCTGTGTGGAATTAGGTGTCGGTTTTGCTTTATTGCCAAAGTCATATCTGAATAAAGTAGCCGATAAAGTCTCATTAAGTTGTTTTGAAATTAATACTGAATCTGCACATTTCACTACTTATTTGGTCGCTCAGCCTCCTGAAACATGGGGCAGTAATTTAAAGCAGTTTATTTGTTTTATTGAGCAACAATTTATACAGAAATGCGCTTAATTTTTATACATAAATATCTAACGTAACTTATGTTTTAAAAGTGATATATATGTATTTAAAAGTCATTTTATATTCTCATTCAGATCGGTAATGATCTGCATGCTAGAAAATTGTTGAAAAGGGTAGTTTATATAGGCCGGCTATGGTCAAATATGCCCCCTTAAAAGATGACACAAGCAATAATTTGGAGTTTGGGAATGAATATACCCTTAATCATCAATATTGTGGTTTTTGTCGGGTTAATATTTTTACTCGCCCAAACACGTAAAACGGACTGGAGCTTATCTAAAAAAGTTCTAGCTGGCTTAATTTTAGGTGTAGTGTTTGGTTTAGGACTACATTTGATTTATGGCGGTGGCCATCCGATTCTTGCTGAATCTATTAGCTGGTTTAATATTGTTGGTAACGGCTATGTAAAACTTTTACAAATGGTCGTGATGCCTTTGGTCTTTGTTTCGATTTTAGGTGCGGTAGCGAAGCTACACCAAGCTTCTTCTTTAGGAAAAATCAGCTTCTACACCATCGGGACTTTGTTATTTACCACACTCATCGCTGCGCTGGTTGGGGTATTTGTGACGAATTTGTTTGGTTTAACTGCCAAAGGTTTGGTACAAGGGGCGGCTGAAACAGCTCGACTTACTGCAATTCAGACTGACTATGTGGGTAAAGTAACAGACTTAAGTGTACCGCAATTTATTCTTTCTTTTATTCCGAGTAACCCTTTTGCTGAGTTAACGGGTGCAAATCCGACTTCAATTATTAGCGTGGTTATCTTTGCTGTCTTTTTAGGGATAGCAGCACTCAACTTAATGAAAGATGATGCAGAAAAAGGTCAACGTATTCTGACGGCTATTCAGACATTACAGTCTTGGGTAATGAAGCTTGTTCGTTTAGTGATGACGCTTACACCATATGGTGTTTTTGCCCTAATGACGAAAGTTGTGGCAAGTTCAAATGTCGCAGATATCTTGAACCTAGGTGGTTTCTTGGTGGCGTCTTATTTAGGTTTGGCGATTATGTTCGTCGTGCATGCCATTATTTTGACTCTGACTGGTGTTTCTCCACTTAAGTTCTTCAAGAAAGTTGCTCCGGTTCTAACATTCGCATTTACGAGTCGTTCAAGTGCTGCAAGTATTCCACTGAGCATTGAAGCGCAAACTCGTCGTTTGGGCGTGCCTGAGTCTATTGCAAGTTTCTCTGCTTCTTTTGGTGCCACTATTGGACAAAATGGTTGTGCGGGTTTATATCCAGCCATGCTCGCAGTCATGGTTGCGCCAACTATGGGTATTAACACCCTAGACCCAATGTGGATTGCTTCGTTAGTGGGTATTGTGACTTTAAGTTCAATTGGCGTAGCAGGTGTTGGTGGTGGTGCAACTTTCGCAGCATTGATCGTACTTCCTGCTATGGGCTTACCTGTAACATTGGTTGCTCTTCTTATTTCAATTGAACCACTCATTGATATGGGACGTACTGCGTTAAACGTAAATGGTTCGATGACTGCTGGTGTAGTTACAAGCCAATTTATGGGGCAGACCGACAAAGCTATAATGAATAGCGAAGATGAAATTGAATTAACTCAACATCATTAAGAGTTAATATTAAACGGCTCTCCACTCTGGATGAGCCGTTTTTTTATATGTGTAACTTGCAACTGTGATGTTAATTTTTAAAAAACTGTATCTGTTTTTCTTTTAAATAATTTTCGAAAATGAGCCTATTAAGAAAGAGAGCACTAACATGAAAATGTATCAAGTCGATGCTTTTACCAAAGAGTTATTTCGTGGAAATCCGGCTGCTGTGATCGTTGAAAAAGAGTGGCCAGATGCTGATTTAATGCAAAAGATAGCGCTTGAAAATAACTTATCTGAGACTGCTTTTGTAAAAATTATAGACTCTGAAAATTATGAAATACGTTGGTTTACTCCAACGGTTGAGGTGGATTTTTGCGGGCATGCGACTCTTGCGAGTGCTTTCGTATTATTTAAAGATTTTACTGAGAAAAAGACTCTTAATTTTCATGTACGAAACTTAGGTTTGTTTGTAGTTCATCAAGATGAAGACGGCAAAATCAGAATGGATTTTCCAATTCGTAAAGCTCAGCAAGTTGAAGATTATCCGGCTATTTTACGTCAAGCATTAACAAAACCGTTTAAAGCAGTTTATCAAAATGTTCAAGCCTACATTGTTGAATATGAGTCAGTGCAAGATGTGTTAGATGAGCAACCTGACATGAACTTACTTAAAGCCTTAGGTAAACGGACTGCAATTACAACTACAGCAATGGATGTTGCAATCACCTCAAAAGCTGACGATCAATATGACTGTGTTTCTCGTTATTTTGCACCTGTCGCAGGCATTGATGAAGACCCGGTTACTGGTTCAATTCATACCGCAATAGCGCCGCTATGGGCAGAGAAACTCGCTAAAAATAATATTGTGGCCTATCAGGCTTCTAGCCGTGGAGGCATATTGTATTGTAATGTCTTAAATCAGAAACGTATTGAAATTTCGGGATATGGCAAACTTTATATGCAAGCCGAAATTTTTCCTTAAAATATAAGGCCGTTTAAATAAACGGCTTTTTTTTCAAATCTTTACTATGAAAGTCAGCTCAAATTTCCTACTATAGTCACACAACTATTGATTTTTTATTATTCAAATTAATTGGTATTTATATGTTTATGCAGTTTAAACAACTGACTCTCTCCCTATGTATTTTTGGTTTAAGTGCTGCCTCTTTTGCACAAACAACATTAGTAAAAAGTAAGCAAAATGTTGAGGAATATAAATTAGATAATGGTTTTCGGGTAGTGCTTGCGCCGAATGACAAAGAAAATAAAATCTTTATTAATACCATTTATTTAACGGGTTCTTTAAATGATCCACAGGGTAAAAGTGGTTTAGCACATTTACTCGAACATTTAGCATTTAAAGGCACGCAAAATGTAAAAGGTGAAGAATTCCAACGCCGTTTAGATCAATATACGTTAATGACGAATGCGAGCACGGATTACTATTCAACCAAATACACCAATATTGTCCGTCCAGAAAAAACAGCACTCGATCAAGTGCTGTACCTTGAATCTGAGCGCATGGACAAATTAGTTCTACAAGAAAAATTTGTGCCTTCTGAAATTGAAATCGTAAAGCGTGAACGTGAAGTCCGTATGGATCAGCCTTTTGCTGTCTTGATGGATCAAATGTGGAAGTCGGCTTATGGTAATCAATATCTAGGTCGATTACCGATTGGTGATTTACCTGAGCTTAAGTCAATTAAAATGCCTGAGTTGAACCAGTTCTATCGCAGTTGGTATGCGCCTAATAATGCGGTCATGGTGATTTCAGGCAAGTTTGATAAAACTGATGTTTTGAAAACGATAGACCAATATTTTAGCCCAATTCCTGCGCGAGCTGTGCCTAAGCCTGTTCAAGTGCCTGTGTTAGATTCTACAAAACTCAAAAACCGTGAGTTTGTGGTGAAAAAGGGCAGTGATTTGGCCAAATTCCATATCTATATGGATGGTAAAAACACAAAAATTCAACCGGAACTGGCTTTCGCACCTATGTTGTATACCATGCAGCCAAGTGGTCATTTGTACCAAAATATGGTTGAAACAGGTGTTAGTACAGACGTTCAGGCATCAACATGGCTAGATCAAGATTTTAACGTCGTATTTTTAGGTGCTATTTATTCACCAAAAAATGACCCTAAAAAAGTTGAAAGCGCTTTGCTCTCTGGAATTGAAAAGGGTAAACCTTTTACAGAGACTGAGCTAAATCGTGTAAAAAGCTTAATGAAAACGCAAGGTGAGTTAGTCAATAAAGATGCCGTTGCTTTGGGTTCCCGTTTAAGTGATTACACTGTAGCGGATGGGCAATGGGACCAATATTTTAAAGATTTAGATTCAATTGATAAAGTGAAGCTCAATGAGGTAAATCAAACCTTAAAACAGTTCCTTGTTGCAGGTCATCGTATTGATGGCGATATTTTGCCAACACCAGAAGACCAAAAGAAAGCATTACAACTCGACGCAAAAGATAAGCCTAAAACATTAGATCAAACAGATGTTAAAGCAGAGCCTTTAAAAGATCCGAAAGTTTATCAACAAGAAGTTGCCGAGTTTTTAAAAACGTCTAAGCAATATGCCGAAAGTAATGAGAAAAAGATCATTCGCGGAAAACTTAAAAATGGAATGAAGTATGCTTTATTCCCTGTAGAAACCCGTGATGATCGTACCTATGCCACCATTACTATGGATTTTGGTACTGAAAAATCTTTATTCGATAAAGGTACGGTTGTTGATTTAACTTCATATTTATTGCTTCGCGGTTCTGATAAATATAGCTTGCAAGATATTGCCGATAAATCGATTGATGCAGGTGGCGCGGCTTATGCGAGTGCCGATGGCAATGGCATGACCATTAATATTCAATCTAAAACTGAAAAGTTTGATGAGTTTTTCAAGTTTGTTCTAGAGGTCATGAAAAATCCTAAATTTGAACAATCTCAATTTGACTTAATTAAATCTCAAAGCTTATCTAGTCTTGATCGTCCTTATACAGAACCGGATGTGGTAGCAGGTCTAACATTATCTCGCTTGGTAGAAGAATACCAGCCGGGTGATTTGCGTTATCACTTTGAACCGGAGCTGGCTAAAAAACAATTAAAGAATGTGACTCAAGAGCAAGTCAAAGAGCTTTATCAGCATTTCTTTGCCATGAATCATGCGCAAATTGCGATTACAGGTGCATTTGATGCCCAAAAAATGAAAAAGCTATTGAATCAAGAGTTCGGAAGCTGGAATAGCAAACAACCGTATGAAAAAATCTTGATTCAGCACGTTGATTTCCCTGCTCAGCAAGTACATGTCTTATCTGAGCAGCGTGAGTTTGGTAGTTATCAAAGTGTACTTGCATTACCGGTTGGGAAAAATCATCCTGACGCTTCTGCATTAATTTTAATGAATTACATTTTGGGTGAATCTCAAATTTCATCACGTTTGGCTCAAGAGCTTCGTGAAAAAAATGCATTGGTATATGGTTTTGGTACTGGTTTGCAATTAGATCGAGACACGAATGTAGGTGCGTTAAGCATTAGTGCAAATTATACGGCTGGTCGCTCGGCACAAGTTTCTGCTTCAGTTCATAAGGTTCTAAATGACTTAATTACTCATGGTATTACAGAGCAGGAGCTTGCAGCAGCGAAGGCGGATATTATGAAGAAACGTGTTACTGCCTTAGAAGATGAACGTAATATCCACGGTATGTTAAATCTAGAGCTTGAGTCAGGTAAAACATTACTTGACCGTGTTAAACATGACCAAGCGTTAACAAAGTTAACGGTTGCTGATGTGAACGCAGTTATTAAAAAATATATTAAACCTTCAAATCTTGTTGAAGTTATGGCTGACCAGTATGGTCAAGCCCAAAAGCAGTAAATAATTGCCAAATAAAAAGCCACATGAAGTGGCTTTTTATTTGAGTGGTAAAATATTTTAATGGTCGTGTTTGTGAGTATGAAAATCTTCATTCTTACGGAAACGTAAGTAGTTATCGAACTGTTCACAATACTCATCAAAGTTATCTTCAAGCATCATTTGGAACTGTTGAAGAAGATAAGACATTACCTGATCTTTTGCATCACGCATTTCATTACCATCTTTAAAATTATTGGCAGCCACCCATGTATTAAAACGAGCAGTTGCAAATAACATGGCTGCGCTCACTTGACCACGAAGCTCGGCCGGGTCTGGCTTTTGGCCTTTAGGCGGGCGACAAAAATCATTTGCTTGTTTAATGAATTCATCCGCACGCTCAAAGAAAACAGCATTTAACGCTTCTTCTTCAGTAATATCTGTTGCATTAATCTTTTGAGACATGACTTATTCCCGCAAAAATAGAGCTGCTTATTATAGGCAAAGCCTTGCGGAAACAAAACCTTTGCCTTAGTCTGTAAATAGCCTAAGTATTGGGAGTTTTAATATGCAAGATGCAATTGCCGTTCAAAGTCTAAAAACAGACATTGCTTTATTACGCCAGCATATTTTTCCACCCCAATATTTGGAGCATGTAGAAGGGCTGCCAATTTATTATGGTTTGCAAGAAGAAGTTGTGGCCTATTATCAGCAATGGAAAGATTTAATAGAAAGGGCACAAGAGCTTTTTCAACCTTTTATGGAAGATGAATTACCAGATGCAATTCATTTACCAAGCCATCTAAACTTACCCTTATTCTTTTTCCATGTAGACCGAATTCGGATTAATAAAACACGCGCAAAAGAATCAAAAACTTTCCGTGGTGTGGCCAGTCTTATTGAAAAATGTGGGCAGTTTGACACAAACCAGATATTTACCATGCAAGAATGGTTGCAAAGTGATGATACAGCAGCGCTAGTAGCACACCGTGAATTTATTGATTTACGGACGTATGTATTTCAGCATGGTCAAAGTGAATATACGCGTTCACGGTTTTATACAAATGGGATTGTGTTGGGTGTAGAGCCTCACTTTAAACTTGTTGATGCTCGCGATAAGCCAAGAAAACAACGTAGTGATAGTTATAGTGATCCATTAGCAGATAATGGTGTATGGAAAGTATTTGGTAAATATAGATAAAAAGTCGCGGCATATTTGCCGCGACTTCAAGATTCTTACCAAAATGTTTTTGCCTGTTTAAATTTTTGCAAAGCTTCGGCAGACTGATTTTGTAAATAAGGTTGTTTGGCTTTAACCCATCCTAATGCAAACCAAAAATGTGGGTCGTGTTCAATCGCTTTATTAAATAGATCTTCGGCAATAAATAAGTCGTTATAAAGTCCTAAAGTATTTTGCACAGGCTGTAATTGTTTTAAAAACTGCTGAACATTTTTACGAGGATATAAGCTCGATATAAACTCAATGCAGTAACGAAGCTGTTTGGCTTTCTTGCGCGTTCTGTGCTGTTCGGTGACTTCAAGCTCAGTGAAATGATCGGCATTACTCACCACTTGATGATGTAACTTATCTAAGCTTTTTCCTATATATTTTTTCAATTTTCCTTTGCCGTTTTGATTGTCTTCTTCTGAATAGGCAAATGCTAATAAGGCAAGTATAAGCTTAATGGTGTCTGCTGATTTAAACAGTGTGGCAAGGTCTTTTAATGGCTGTTCAGAGATCGGAAGTAAAAGCTCAGGTGAACCATGCTGCACAATCATAGGTAAAATTTCGGTACGAATAGCATCTTCATCTCGCGTGTCCCCAAGCTGACGGAACAGTTCGGCAATTTGCTCTTCCCACACAGGGTTTAACTCGTCTGACAATGCTGAAAAATGTTTTAGTGCACTACGTAAACGGCGTAAGCTTACGCGTGCCTGATGAATGTGCTCAGCCTCGGCAACTCCATCGGCAATTGCGGCCATGTTAGGCAAGAATTGTCCCAAACAGTTTTCTACAATCTTTTTGAGTGCCTGTTCTGCTGAAATGTTTTTATCTAAGTTCAGATTTTTTGCGTGAACAGCCGGTGAAGCAGCTTGCCCCAATGCAAGTAAATTACCGCGCTCGGCTTTACTTCTCACATCGAGCCAAAGTTCATAACGATTAATCCATTGCTGAGCAAATTGAATAAGTGTTTTAACTGCACCTTGTTTAAGTTCGAACTCAACTTCGCAAATTTTGCTTTGTGCTGTTGCTGTTTTTACGGCGCCGTCATCAAGACAGACTTCAATTGCCGTGTCATCTGCTTCAAAAACATGATAGGTACGTTGTACATCAGTCTCAAACTGTAAGCTTAGCTTTTCGACTTCAGAGCCTAAAGCTTGAGTAATCAAATCTGTGACGGTTTTATTGTCTTTATATAACTCAAGGTTTAAGTCAGGTTCTTGATCACATTTTCCTAAAAAAACTTCTTCTTCGACACGATGTAAATGACTTTGGCGGGCAGCCTTAAAGGTTTGTACCCACAGATCATTTTCTTTACGTAAGCGTAAGGCCATACCATTTTTTGCAAGTAGGCGATCTGGCGTATCGTAATACTTGGCCTGTAAATGAATATGCTGTGCTTTATGTTTTTTTAAATATTGCTGGACGGTTTTTTTCTTCGATTCAGGTAACTGAAACTTAAGCTCAACTTCAACCATAACAGATCTCCCTGAATCAGGTATTTAAACTATCTTGAATAAGTATAATAGCTTAGCGCTAAAAATAATGTTTTTGATAGAGAAAGTTACAATCAAACATATGACGCTACACTTTTATTTAGGTGTACAATCAGGTGATGTTTTGATCAAATAAAAATCAGGAAGATGATCGTGAATGCACCCGTAAATTTTAATCATGAAACTCAGCCAGAGTTTGAGTTACCTATTAAAAACTATCAGGAATTTTATCGTTTTTATTTAACTGAACACCGTAACATTATGAGTAGGCGCTTACATGCGGTGGGCAGTAGCATTGGTCTATACTTTTTTTCAAAAGCTATTCGTAAGAAACAGGCCAAATATGCACTCTATGGTTTAGTTTCTGGCTATGCATGTGCATGGGTTGGACATTTTATGTTTGAGAAAAATAAACCTGCCAGTTTTAAACAACCGCTTTATAGCTTTATTTCTGATTGGCGAATGCTCTCTGATGTTGCGACTGGTCGATTAAGTTTAATTGATCGCAAGCACGATAAAATTCCAAGTTAATTTTTATTTCTATTTTTAATATACCGATTGGTACTGATAAGCCTATATCAATCGGTACTTATGATGACTTATAAATCCGTTATACTAGCGAAGTTTTTAAAAAGCGAGAGTAGAGTATGCGCGGTTTATACCTCATTACCAATGATGACCCAATCCAATTATTATTAGAAAAATTAGACGCCGCACTCGCAACCCGTCAAATCGCAATTTTACAGTACCGCCGTAAAAAAATAGACAAAGCCGAACAGCCTGCTGAAGTTGAACAGATTAAACAGTTATGTGAAAAATATCAGGTTCCTTTTGTCATTAATGATGACCTAAAACTGGCTGCTCAGTTTGGTTTAGGTGTGCATTTAGGCCAAAGTGACGGTGAAATTACCGATGCAAAATCGCAGTTACCAGAAGGTGTCATTATTGGCCGTACTTGCTTAAACTCTTTAGAGCTTGCTCAAAAAGCAATTGCCGATGGCGCAACTTATGTTGCCTTTGGTGCGGTTTATGCAACTGCCACTAAACCGGAAGCTGGCAATGTAGGTATAGAAGTGATTAAGCAAGCAGCAGCTCAATATGATTTACCTATTTGTGCAATTGGTGGTTTGACTGTTGAAAATTCAAAACCCGTGATTGAGGCTGGAGCTGACCTCTGTGCAGTCATTAGTGATATATTAGGTCGATCAACTGCTGAAATTCCTGCCCGTGTACAAGCGTGGGCACAATTATTTTCTTAAGCTTTCAAAATTATTTTTTAGATATTTAAGACGAGCATTTCCATGAGTTTATCTCCAAAGCAAGAACAGTTATTTAAACAAGCCAGCAAACACATTCCAGGTGGTGTGAACTCTCCGGTACGTGCCTTTAATGGCGTTGGAGGCACACCGGTTTTCATTGAGAAAGCCAAAGGTGCGTATTTGTGGGATGTAGATGGTAAGCGCTATGTAGATTATGTTGGCTCTTGGGGACCAATGATTTTGGGCCATGCTCATCCGGATATTATTAAGGCTGTGCAAACAGCAGCAGAAGATGGCTTAAGTTTTGGTGCACCAACCGTACACGAAACAACGTTGGCAGATATTATTTGTGAAATCATGCCATCTATTGAATTGGTACGTATGACCAACTCTGGTACAGAAGCGACCATGACTGCTATTCGTTTAGCACGTGGTTATACTGGCCGTGACAAAATCGTGAAGTTTGAAGGTTGTTACCACGGGCACTCTGACTCATTGTTAGTAAAAGCAGGTTCTGGTTTATTAACTAAAGGTGAGGGCGAACCAACATCAAAAGGTGTACCAGCTGACTTTGCTAAACATACTTTAACACTGCCATATAACGATATTACAGCATTAAAAGAATGCTTTGCTAAATTTGGTCATGAAATTGCGGGCGTCATTATTGAACCTGTAGCAGGTAATATGAATATGGTGAAACCAATTGATGGTTTCTTACAAGCGATTCGTGATGTGTGTGATGAATACAAATCTGTATTTATTATTGACGAAGTAATGACAGGTTTCCGCGTTGCATTGGGCGGTGCTCAGTCAGTTTATAACGTTAAACCTGACTTAACGACTTTGGGTAAAATTATTGGTGCTGGTTTACCTGTAGGTGCATTTGGCGGTAAGCGTGAAATCATGGAATGCATCGCACCTTTAGGGGGTGTATACCAAGCGGGGACTTTATCTGGTAACCCACTTGCTATGCGTGCTGGTATTGAAATGTTTAAACATTTACGTCAACCGGACTTTTACAGCAAATTATCTGCTCAACTTGAAAAGTTACTTGCAGGCTTACAAGCAGCAGCAGATGAAGCGGGTATTCCATTTAAAACTCAGCAAGCTGGCGCAATGTTTGGGCTTTACTTTACCGATCAAGAAGACATCACAAGCTTTGACTCTATGTTGGCATGTGATATTGAAGCTTTCAAAAAGTTCTTCCATGGCATGTTAAAACGTGGCGTAAACTTGGCACCGTCAGCATTTGAAGCAGGCTTTATTTCATCTGCTCATTCTGATGAAGATATCGAGTTTACCATTCAGGCTGCAAAAGAAACCTTCGCCGAAATGAAGTAAGCAAAAAGGCCCGTTTTAAACGGGCTTTTTAATTTGAGCTATTTTATATTTGTAGAGAACAATGTTTTATTCCTTACCTCGAAAAATTCAGTTAGCCGCAAGTACTTCAAATTGGCCTATTGAATCTACGCAAAGCATATTGCTCCTAGTCGGGCTAGATGATCTTGAAAAAATATCTGATTGGGCGCATCAGCCATTAGCTGATCATTTAGAAATGCTAAGTAAAAGAGCACAAGCACTCGAAATTCCGCTCATGATGATTCAGTCATCTCAACTTCAACAGGCCATGTTACAGCTTGGGCAGCACTTGTCATCAAACACTCAGGCACAGGTAATTATGGCGGGGAATTTATCACCGCTATTTAAGCAAGTCATGCAGCTTGTTTTATCCATTACCGATTATGTAGCTGTTGTAAATGATGCAATCTTGGCGAGTAGTTTAGAGCAGCATATACAATGGATTGAAAAAATAAGTTTTGACCATATTCAACATATAAACACGCAGACTTTAATGCGCTTATGGTCTTTAAGTGCGCCGTCATTACAGGTGTTGTCCGATAAAGGAATTTTATTGGCAGTTGCTGAACAGATAGGGCGACATCCAATGGAAATTCATCCCGAAATAGATTTAAGAAACTATGGTCTAGACGCTTCGGGAGTCAATTATTTGGTGGAATTATGGCGTGCTAATGGTGCGAGCCTAACTGTTGATGAGTTGATGCAAACCCCTACATTGCAACATATTATGCAGTTATTGAAGCGCTAATCGGCTTTAGCCGTAATGTGATTCATAATATTTGCAAATTCTGTCGTTAATTTACCCGAACGGCATTGTAATTCGGACGTAAGCTTTTTATTATTGCCCGCTTGTTTTTCATCTTGCCTTGGGAATACAACTTTGAGTGATTTTCTAAGTGAACATCTGATCTATCGTGATGATGATTTTATGGTGATTCATAAACCTTCGGACATCTTGAGTGTACCAGGGAAAGGTGATTTACATGACAGCGTTTTGACAAGACTGGTGGCAATTGAACCACGAACTTTGCTCATTCATCGTCTTGACCGCGATACCTCGGGTATTTTGGTATTTGGTTTATCTAAGCGTGGACAGAGTGCGATTGCGCGCCAATTTCAAGACCGTCAAACTTCGAAAATATATGAAGCGCTAGTTGCTGGTCATTTAGAGGGTGAAGGGACAGTGGATATCCCTGTCGTCTATGATCCGAGTCGACCACCTTTACATATTGTCGATGCTTCTCATAACAAACCTGCTTTAACACATTGGCAGGCAATTGAACATTTCCAGATTCAAGGACAACCGGTTACGCGTGTCAAATTAACACCGATTACCGGACGTTCTCATCAACTCCGTGTACACATGCAATATCTGGGACATCCAATTGTAGGTGATACATTGTATGCAACACCGGAACAATTACTTGTTCCTCGTCTGTGCTTGCATGCTAAACAGTTAAGCTTTAATCATCCTGTCACAGGGGAATCATTAACTTTTAACTGTCCTGTACCGTTTTAATGTAAAAACTTTCAATGAGTAATTTTTGTAGCGAAATAATTTAATTGGTTTCTGCTGCAAAATTTTGCTTTAAAGACTACATAAAAAGATGCAAAAATAAGCTACTTTGCATCGTACAATATGTAGTGCGAACTTGAGAAAAAGGTGGAAAAATTGCAGCAGTATGCTATTGGTCAACGTTGGCTATCAGATACAGAGACTGAGCTCGGTTTAGGCGTTCTTATTGATGTAGATGAAAGATCTGTCAGCATTTTATTCCCCAAAAGCGATGAAACGCGTGTTTATGCACGCAATAATGCACCGCTTTCTCGTATCATCTTTAATGTAAATGATGAAGTTCAAGACCAAGAAGGCAATAAGTGGAATGTCGAGTCTATTGAAGACCGTCATGGTGTTTTGCGTTACAACGTGGTTCGTACTTTAGAAAATGGCGAGCAAGAACGTAAAGCGCTAAACGAAACACGTATTGGTGCACAAATTCAATTATCAAAACCTTTAGATCGTTTGCTCGCAAGCCAGATTGATTATAAAGAGTGGTATGACCTACGCATTGAAGCAATGCTGATGCAGGCGCAAATGCAAACCAGTCCATTACGCGGCTTGGTTGGGGCGCGTGTGGGTTTAATTCCGCATCAGCTTTATATCGCACATGAAGTCGGTAAACGTTTCGCACCACGTGTTTTACTTGCTGATGAAGTAGGTTTAGGTAAAACAATTGAAGCTGGTTTAATTATCCACCAACAGCTTAAAACCGGCCGTTCTGAACGTATCCTGATTTTAGTCCCTGATTCTCTTCAGTATCAGTGGATGATTGAAATGCGACGCCGTTTCAATTTGCAATTTTCTCTGTTTGATTTAACCCGTACTGCATCTATCAAAGAACATGATCCAGAACTTAACCCGTTCTTAACTGAGCAATGCATTATTGCCAGCGTGGATTTGATGGTGGACCATGACGATTTGCGTGAGCAAGCATTAGAAGCTGGTTTCGATTTACTCGTCGTCGATGAAGCACATCACTTGATGTGGAGCGAAGAAGAGGGCGGTAACGATCGTTACGACTTGGTTGAAGAGCTTGCTGAAAATACGGCAGGTGTATTGTTGCTTACTGCAACGCCTGAACAACTGGGTGTGGAAAGTCATTTTGCGCGCTTACGTTTGTTAGATCCACAGCGCTTTAGCAGTTTAGAGCGTTTCTTGGATGAAGAAGCTCAATATCAGCAAACTGCACAAATTGCAGAAGTGCTTATGTCGGATGAGCCTTTAACTCAAGAGCATTTATCTGCTTTAGAAGGTTTGTTAGGTCATTCAATTGAAGACCAACCTGAGCAACGTTTCAGAGCGATTCATGAGTTGTTAGACCGTCACGGTACAGGTCGTATTTTATTCCGTAATACGCGTGAAGCGATTCAAGGCTTCCCTGGCCGTGATTGCCAACCTGCGCCTTTACCTGCACCAGCAGATTGGTCAAAAGACGGTAAATTACGCGAGCAAATGTGGCCAGAAGAAGCACAAATTGATGGCTCATGGATGCAAAATGATCCACGTGTACCGTGGTTAATGGAAATTCTACGTAAAGAACTTAAGCATAAAAAAGTTCTTTTAATTGCCCGTAGTGGTCCTGTTGTCGAGTCTTTAGAAAGTGCGCTTCGTTTGCATGCAGGGATTCGTACAGCCATGTTCCATGAAGGTATGAGTTTGCTTGAGCGTGACCAAGCGGCTGCTTACTTTGCAGAAGAAAGCTACGGTGCTCAAATCTTACTTTGTTCAGAAATTGGTTCAGAAGGCCGTAACTTCCAGTTTGCGAGTGATTTAATTTTATTTGATTTGCCTGCAAACCCTGACGTTTTAGAACAACGTATTGGTCGCTTAGACCGTATTGGTCAAGAAAACCGTATCCAGATTCATGTACCTTACTTAATGGGCACCGCTCAAGAGCGTATGTTCCGTTGGTATAATGAAGCATTGAATATTTTCAGCAATATTTCTCCAACAGCTCAAACGCTACAAGAAAACTTTATTGTTGAATTAAAAGATTGCTTGCTTGCCGACCAAGGTCAAACATTTGAAGATTTACTCGAAGAAGTTAATGTTCAACGCCAAGCTTTAGAAGCAGAGTTACAAGCTGGTCGAGATCGTCTGCTTGAGTACAACTCATGTCGTCCTATCGTTGCACAAGAAATTGTTCAAGCATTAGAAGACTATGATGACAACACAACGCTGCCTATGTTTGTGAAGCGTTTCATGTCTTCAACTAATATTGACTTTGATGAGCAAAGTAACGGTACAGTCATTATTCGTCCAACCGACCAGATGCAAGTGCAAGGTTTGGCATTAGATGAAGAAGGTATGACTGCGACTTTCTATCGTGACCAAGCGCAAATGCGTGAAGACGCTCAATATCTAACTTTAGAACATCCATTTATTGAAAGTGTCATGGAAATGATCCGTACACAATCATTTGGTAGTACCAATGTTGCTGTGCTTAAGTCCAATGCATTAAAGCAAGGTTCGGTTTTACTTGAAGTCTGGTTTAAAGTTGATGTGGTGGCACCAAAATCCTTGAACTTGCCATCAAGCTTACCAAAACAACTTATTCGCGTATTGTTAAGTGAAAATGGTCAGGACTTATCTGAAAAGATTGATCCAACCATTTTAAAACCGTATTTGCATCACTTAGATGGCAATAGCTGCCGCCAAGTGGTTAAAGCCCGCCGTGAAGTGATTGAAGAGCGTTATAAACAAGCGCTTGATATTGCTAAAGAAGGTTTACCTCAGCTTCAACAGCAAGCAAAAGAGCATTATGGTAATAAATGGCAATATGAGATTGATCGTTTAACTTACTTAAAACAGTTCAACCCGAGCATTCGCCAAGACGAAATTGAGCGCTTACAGAAGTTGCAAAAAGAAGGTTTAAGCTTGCTTGATGGCTTAACCGTAACCCCTGAAGCGATTCAAGTGCTTGTAGTAGTCAAACCATAAGCAATGAGTAATAAAAAAAGCGCCACACAGGCGCTTTTTTTATTGAGTAAATTTTAGTTAAATCAATCTGGCATCTTTTAATTCTAGTTTTAAATAAGCATAAAAAATCGGTGCTGCAATTAAGCCACTTAAGCCAAAGATTGACTCGAAAATTAACATAGCCAATAAAATTTCCCATGCATTGGCATTAATTTTATGACCAATAATTTTGGCATTAATAAAGTATTCTAACTTGTGAACTAATACGAGGTAGAGTAGCGCAACACCTGCTAGACCGAGTGAAATTGTAAGAGCCGCAATAAAAGTTAAAGTATTTGAAATTAAATTCCCTAAAATTGGAATTAAGCCAAACATAAAGGTAAGAATGGTTAAGGTTTTGGCGAAAGGTAAGTGAACACCCCAGATCGGCAATAGTACAAAAGCAAATAATATAAAGAGTAGCGTATTAATCGCTGAAATTTTAATTTGTGCAAAAACTACATTTCTAAAAGAAATTGATAATTTTTGAATACGTTGGATCAGTAAGGATTTGAAAACAGGTTGGGGTGTACGTCGGTGAAAGCCGTGAATAGCAACCAATATACCGATAATAAGACCCATCACCATAGTCACTAGATTATGCAAAATATCGGAACTGGCATTTTTTAATGTAGTCACGTTATCTTTCATAAACGCGAATATTTCATCTTTCAGTTCTGTAACGCTATCTGGAATATAGCCCGGTAAATATTTCCCAATCTCCGCTTGTAAGTGCAGTAGTGTTTGGTCGACTTTACCGTTAATACTATGTAAACCGACTCCTTTTAAATCATAAACTACAAAGCTAATTAAACTTGTAATGAAAAAGGCAAGAAGAGAAATAGTAATAATACTTAATAAAATACTAATAAAAATGCGGGCTCTTTGACCATCAATATAACGTTCAACAATAGAGCTTAAACTAATAATAATTTCATAAATGAGAAAGCCTGCAAAAAAACTTGCTAAGAGATGCAAGGGGATAACTGAAAGCAAAAAAATGCCCATCAGAATATAGCTTGCAATCAGGCTTTGACGATTACTCAAACTTTGCATGTGAATCCCTGAATAACGTGGGGAAGTATTGATATGTATTGCTAGAATTATTTACTTATACTCTTGCATCTAAGCTGCTTCAATCTATGGTTTATATTTTTATTAATCAGCAGGCACAGGCGTATAAAAAATGGCTTGTAAAATCACAAACCATTTTATGTGGAATCTATCTTATTTTTGCTTCGTCTAGATGACGGGCACCTTCTAAAATCATTCTGATCATAATCATTGTTTGTTCTGCGACTTCCGCACGCTGATCAATAGGAAGGTCAATCACTTTGGCACCCATGTGAAAAACAAGTTGTGTAATTGCTTTTGCAACAAGTTCAGGGTGATATAGATGATTGTTATTGAGGCGTTCTAAGCGAATTAAGTCTTCTTGTAGCTCTTGCTGAAAGAAGTTGAGCTGTCGATCTACAGCAGCTTTATAAGAGGCGGAACCTGTAAAACCTTCTCGCAACAATAAACTTAAATTGCCTTCATCAGCATCCAGCTGTTGCAGAAAAATTTCTACAGAACTACGAATAATGCTGTCTTGCAAAGATGCACGAAGGCGTGCTTGACGAATAATTTTACGTAAAACGATACCAGCACGGTCAATGAGTGAAATAGCTAACTCATCAATATCTTTAAAGTGACGATAAAAACTGTTTGGGGCAATACCAGCTTCTCTTGCAACTTCACGTAAACTGAGTGAGGCAATACTTTTTTGTGGACCAATCAGGTTAAGAGCTGCCTGAAAAAGTTCTTCTTTCGTAATCGTCGCTTTTCTTCCAACAGAACGCGTTACTGTTTTTATTTCAATGACATCTTGTGATGAGGTTGTGTCATTTGGGCTCTGAGAAAGTGAGGTTTGGGTCATGTTTTTCAATATATTCTTAAACTGTCTGGATTATAGCGTTAGACAGGGAACTTGTGAAATTGTAATTAAAAGTACGAGTGTATATACAAATATATATACATGTGTATAATAATTAAAAAAGAGCGACAGAGCCCTCAGTTATGCAAGCAATCGAAAAGAGAAATTCTCTATTCAATTCATTAACACAAGCTGTATTTGACAAAAATATGGCGAACTTCTGGCTACAAAAAATAAATCCTTTATGGTCTGTGCAGCATGGACTAGTTCAAATTGTAAAAAAAGAATTCGTAGCTCATGACACGGTGAGTCTGACATTAAAATGCAACCGCTTGGTGAAAATGGGCGCGGCAGGTCAACATCATCCAGTGATTGTTGAAATCGCGGGCCGTCGCTATGAACGTACTTATAGCTTGACGCAAATTGATGCAGAGCACTTACGTTTAACAGTTAAAAAAGTTGCTGATGGTATTGTCAGTAACTGGTTTATTGCAGAAAGCAAAATTGGTGATGTTTTTGAGCTTGGGCAGCCTTATGGCGACATGCAACAAAACATTCAGACACCGAAATTAATTATGTTAGCTGCTGGTAGTGGTATTACACCAATGTTGAGCTTAATCACAGCAATTAAGCAAAGCCAACAGTTAGAAAAAACGCAGGTTCAGCTTTTATATTGGGTTAAACAGCGTTCTGATGCTGCTTTTACAGAGTACTTTGAACAGGTGGCTGAACAAAACCCAAACTTTAGCTATCAGGTGTTTTACACACAAGAAACACCAAATGATGAACGTTTAAATGCCGAACATCTTGCACTGGTTGATGGTATTGAAAACAGCACAGTTTATGCATGTGGTCCATCGGGTTTTGTTTCAACTGTTGAACAGCTTTTTGAAAAAGCACCAACTGTACTTACTGAAGCATTTAGTTTAACTAATGAAAGTTCTGCGGATGACATTGGTTATGTGAATGTCACATTAACCCAGTCTAATAAAGTGATTGCAATTCCTAAAGGCCAATCCATTTTGGTCAGCCTTGAGCATGAAGGCCTTAAGCCGACACATGGCTGTCGTATGGGAATTTGTAATAAATGTGTTTGTAGTAAAACGCAAGGTTCTACACGTAATTTACTAAACGGTAGCCAAAATACGGAACCAAGCCAATTACTTAAAATTTGTGTGAACTCAGCACAATCCGATCTAGTTATTGATCTTTAAGAGAGAACTCTTATGAATATGCCAGTGAAAGTCGAATATTTTAAAAATCCTAAAAATCGAGATTTGACTCCAGCAGAACTTGAAGCATTTGCAAAAGAGCTTGATCAGATCAAACAAGAAGTATTGGATGATTTGGGTGAAAAAGACGCTAAATATATCCGCCGTGTCTATGCTGCTATTCGTTATAGTAGCTTTTTAGGCCGGGCTTGTTTATTTGCAGGTTGGTTCCCGCCAGCGTGGATTTTAGGTACGGGTTTATTAGGTTTCTCTAAAATTATGGAGAACATGGAGCTCGGCCATAATGTTATGCACGGTCAATATGACTGGATGAATGACCCGAAATTTAATGGTCAAACTTATGAATGGGATACTGTAGGTACCTCTGATAACTGGCGTCAAACCCATAACTATAAACATCATACTTATACCAATATTAAAGGTATTGATGATGACATTGGTTATGGCTTACTTCGCTTATTCCCTGAGCAACGTTGGAAGCCTGGGTTCTTATTGCAGCCTATTTACAGTATTCCATTTTGCTTATTGTTCCAGTGGGGCGTAGCAATTCAGAATCTTGAAATTGGGCGTGTACTTTACAAGCGTAAAACTAAGGCACAATTTTTAGAAGAGTTAAAACCAGTTAATAAAAAGATTGGCAAGCAACTCTTTAAAGATTATGTTTTCTTCCCACTTATTGCAGGGCCGGCAGCATTACCAGTATTTACAGGTAACTTGGTCGCAAATGGCCTTCGTAATATCTGGACCTTTAGTATTATTTTCTGTGGTCATTTTACGAAAGATGCAGAAGTGTTTCCAAAATCTGTTTTACAAGAAGAAAGCCGTGGACACTGGTATATGCGCCAAATTCGTGGTTCTTCTAACTTAACAGGTTCAGAAGCATTCCATATTTTGTCTGGTCACTTAAGTCATCAAATTGAACATCACTTATTCCCAGATATTCCTGCTCGTCGTTATCGCCAAATGGCTCCAAAAGTTGAGGCGGTTTGTAAGAAATATGGCTTGAACTATAACAATGCCAGCTTTGTTAAGCAGTTTGGACAAGTGGTTGGACGTATTGTGAAATATGCGTTCCCATTTAAAAAATAAGATAAAAGAGCCCTGAGAGTTCAGGGCTTTTTTTATTTCTTTTTAGAAATCCACATGGTAATTGTGGCATGAAATACTTTATCTTTGTGAGTGTCGTAAATATCTACGTTGACTAAATATTCTCCAGCTTTTTCCCAGTTATAATCAGCTTCCACTGGTGTAGCAATTGCAATTAAGTCTGTTTCAGCTTTTTTTAAATATTCAACAGTCATTCCTTTTGGAATCCAGCGATGGGTAGACGGGACAGTAACTTCTGTCATTGTTCCACCCGCCAGTTCAGCCATATTACACATCGCAATCGCATGGACTGTTCCAATGTGGTTAAGCACAGAACGCTTCTTCTTAATAGAAATTTCGCAATAATTCGGTTTTAACTCAATAAAAAGAGGGGAAATACTGCCGAAATAAGGTGCTTTTAAGCACAGCATACGAGAGAAAGTCCACTTGCCTTTAGGAAAAGCCGTTACTTTATTCCAGAGTTCTAATGTGGTTGCCATGATTTGACTTCCTTTAATTTTAAAAAATACAGAATATTATTCTGTTTAGGAATATAGTTCTGTTTACAAATATGCGTCAAGTCATTCAAAATATCTCCGATGACTGGTCAGAGAATACAAAATGGTATCTGCTCAAAATTTATTAGAACGCTTATATCCTGGAAGAAGAGCTGCTTTAAAACGACAAATATTATTAGATGCTTTAGATTGTTTTTTAGAGCAGGGCATTGAAACGGCTAGTATTGAAATGATTCGTGCCAAATCAGAAAGTAGCGTTGGGGCGATTTATCATCATTTTAAAAATAAAGAGGGTATAGTTGCGGCCTTATTTTTTTCAGCTTTAGATGATCAAACAGCTCTGAGAGATGAATATTTAAAACAGTCCAAAACATTAAAAGATGTTATAGAAGCTCTAATTTATAGTTATGTGGACTGGGTAAGTGAGCAACCGGAATTTGCAAAATTCTTAATTACTGCACGTTTTAACATTATAGAGGGGGAGGAACAGCAGCAACTTGCACAAAAAAATAAGAGTAGAAACCAAAAGATATTTAGTTTGATTTCAAACTTTGAAGAATTTAAAGCATTTAGTTTAATTCCACATGAACTTTTGCTTTCATTAGTGATTGGTTCTACAGAGAGCTATTGCCGTGCGTGGTTATCACAACGTGTAAAAGCTGACCCCAAAGACTATAGAGAAATTCTGGCAAAAGCAGCTTGGAATTCATTACAGGATTTGCGTTTAGAGCATTAATAGCGAGCGATAAAAAACCGCATGAAGAATGCGGTTTTTAGATTGAAAAATGAATTATTTAAACTGGATTGAACCGTTTGCATTTACAGTAATTTTAGACTCACCAGCAGCCATGTCTTGAGCTGGTGCCGCTTCAGCAGCAGCGAACTTAGCTAGGCTGGCACGCATTACAGGTTGAGGAAAATAGTTATTCGTGTTCAGGTTTAGAGTGACCAAAGAATATTGGCTTTTATTCCATGCTTGAGTCAATATTTGCGCACGCTGTTGAAAGTTTTTAGATGCTTCTACCATCAATTCATTCTCAACTTTTTTACGTTGCTCATCTGAGACGCTAAAATTAATGGATTGAGTTTGAAAGCTTTGTTGTAACTCATTAATTAATTGACTAGCAGCTTTGAAATCTTTACTTTCTAGACGAATTTCCGCGCGGCCACGCCATTCTTTTAATTTATTACTGTCATTGTCATAAATTGGATAAGTGCTTTGAGCACCAGTTTCCACTTTCACTTGTGGATATTTACGCGAAGTCGCGAGTGCTTGGTTCATTAACTGGTTAATTTGATTTGAAAGCTCTGCAGGCTGCTTATTGCTTTTTTCAATATATAAAGTTGCATGCATTTCATCGTTTGAAACTTGGCGAGAAGCTTCTGCATGAACATTTACAATATTGTAGTGAAGGGCATTATCATCTTGGGCAAAAACCATAGGGCTGAGTACCGTACCAAGGAGAAGAGTAGATATTGCTAAAGTACGCATAAATTTATCCTTTAAAAATTAATATAAATTTAATTTTTTTCATTAAGAAATGTTAAACATAAGTTATGCATAACTTTTGCAGATTTTGTGGGGTATTTGTAATATTTAAATCAAGTTTTTTAATTTTTGGTAAGAATAAAATTCTTTAAAAATAAAAAGCTTAGAATTAAAGTGTTTCAATGTAACTTAAAAAATCACACGAATATAAAAAAAGAATATTTTCTTTAGGTTGTCACATAGTATGATGATAATTCATCATAACTATTGGGATAATACAATTTTTCAATAAGATTAGATGAGTAAAGTACACAAAAGACGTTTTTTTTCTTGCAAAATTAGGTATCATCGCGCTCCTAGTTACAAGATATAAAATATGTGTCTTCGCTAGTTCTATAAAGCACCGAGTCAAAGGACCAAAAGTCACCAGACTTATTTCTTTCTACCCTTATCAGAGATGGTAATCCGATATGAGCGTTA
The DNA here is from genome assembly GCF_031196675.1 of Acinetobacter sp. 148. Classification (NCBI taxonomy): domain Bacteria; kingdom Pseudomonadati; phylum Pseudomonadota; class Gammaproteobacteria; order Moraxellales; family Moraxellaceae; genus Acinetobacter; species Acinetobacter sp. 148. Next base: position 168,210 of record NZ_JAVIMT010000081.1, read on the forward strand.
CTTCTGTCAACCCTGCCACTAATGCTACCAACGAATATTATTTGACTCGCCAAAGTCAAATGGAATCGAATGTTCGTAGCTATCCACGTAAATTACCGTTAGCGATAGCGAAAGCACAAGGTTGCTGGGTTACTGATGTTGAAGGTACACAGTACCTTGATTGTTTAGCTGGGGCAGGTACATTGGCTTTAGGTCATAATCATCCTGCGGTGATTCAAAGTATTCAAGACACATTGGCAAGTGGTTTGCCATTGCATACTTTAGACTTAACCACACCTTTAAAAGATGCGTTTACTGAAGCGTTGTTAGCATATTTACCAGGTGGTAAAGAAGAATATTGCTTACAGTTCTGTGGTCCTTCTGGTGCAGATGCGACTGAGGCAGCAATTAAACTTGCTAAAACTTACACTGGCCGTAGCTCAGTGATCAGTTTCTCTGGTGGTTACCATGGTATGACTCATGGTTCACTTGCCATGACTGGTAACTTAAGTGCAAAAAATGCAGTGAATGGCTTAATGCCAGGCGTACAATTCATGCCATATCCGCATGAATATCGCTGCCCACTTGGTTTAGGTGGTGAAGCTGGTGTTGACGCTTTAACTTACTATTTCGAAAACTTTATTGAAGATGTTGAAAGCGGTGTAACTAAGCCTGCTGCTGTTATTCTTGAAGCAATTCAAGGTGAAGGCGGTGTTGTTACAGCTCCAGTAAAATGGTTGCAAAAAATCCGTGAAGTGACTGAAAAGCACAACATCGTTTTAATTTTAGACGAAGTTCAAGCAGGCTTTGCTCGTTCAGGCAAAATGTTTGCATTTGAACATGCCGGTATTGAACCTGATGTCGTTGTAATGTCTAAAGCAGTAGGTGGTGGTTTACCACTTGCAGTATTAGGTATTAAGCGTAAATTTGATGCTTGGCAGCCTGCTGGTCACACTGGTACTTTCCGTGGTAACCAACTTGCTATGGGTACAGGTCTTGTTGTATTAGAAACGATCAAGGAACAAAACCTTGCTCAAAATGCACAAGAGCGTGGTGAATTCTTACAAGCTGAATTGAAAAAATTAGCTACTGAATTCCCATGTATCGGTAACGTACGTGGCCGCGGTTTAATGATTGGTGTTGAAATCGTTGACGAGCGTAAACCTGCTGACCGTATCGGTTCTCACCCTGCTGACTCTCAGTTAGCGGCTGCGATCCAGACTGCTTGCTTTAACAACAAGTTATTGCTTGAAAAAGGTGGTCGTAACGGTACAGTAATTCGTTTACTTTGCCCACTCATCATTACTCAAGAAGAGTGTGTAGAAGTAATTGCTCGCTTTAAGAAAGCAGTTGCAGAAGCATTGGTTGCAGTGCGAGGCGCGTAAATATGGTGGATTTTGCAGAACATCGTAAAGCGTTACTCTGCAATGATGCACAATCCATTGCTGACTATGAGTCAGCAATGGGCGAAGCGGTAAAAGCCGTTTCAGCATGGTTGCAAAATGAAAAAATGTACACAGGCGGTAGCATTAAAGAATTGCGTTCAGCAATTTCTTTCCAACCTTCAAAAGAGGGTATGGGTGTACAACAATCTCTTCAACGTATGATTGAGCTTTTCTTAAATAAAAGCTTGAAAGTACACCATCCACATTCATTAGCACATTTACACTGCCCAACCATGGTGATGAGCCAGATCGCGGAAGTGTTAATCAATGCAACTAACCAGTCTATGGACTCATGGGATCAAAGCCCGGCAGGTTCATTAATGGAAGTGCAGCTTATTGATTGGTTGCGTCAAAAAGTAGGTTACGGTTCTGGTCAGGCAGGTGTTTTCACTTCTGGCGGTACTCAATCTAACTTGATGGGTGTATTACTTGCTCGTGACTGGTGTATCTCGAAAAACTGGAAAGACGAAAATGGTAACCCATGGTCTGTACAGCGTGATGGTATTCCAGCTGAAGCAATGAAAAACGTCAAAGTCATTTGTTCTGAAAATGCTCACTTCTCTGTGCAAAAGAACATGGCAATGATGGGTATGGGCTTCCAGTCAGTTGTAACTGTTCCTGTGAATGAAAATGCACAGATGGATGTTGATGCTCTTGAAAAAACAATGGCGTATCTTCAAGCTGAAGGTAAAGTTGTTGCTTGTGTCGTTGCGACAGCGGGTACAACCGATGCTGGTGCAATTGATCCATTGAAAAAAATCCGTGAAATTACTAATAAGTATGGTTCATGGATGCATATCGATGCTGCGTGGGGCGGTGCACTGATCTTGTCAAATGACTATCGTGCAATGCTTGATGGTATTGAATTGTCTGATTCGATCACTCTCGACTTCCATAAGCACTACTTCCAAAGCATCAGTTGTGGCGCGTTCTTGTTAAAAGATGAAGCGAACTATCGTTTCATGCATTATGAAGCTGAGTACTTGAACTCTGCTTATGATGAAGAGCATGGCGTACCTAACCTTGTGTCTAAATCATTACAAACGACTCGTCGTTTTGATGCTTTAAAATTGTGGATGACCATTGAATCACTCGGCGAAGAGCGATATGGTTCAATGATTGACCATGGTGTAAAACTGACTCGTGAAGTTGCAGATTACATCAAGGCAACTGATGGTTTAGAGCTTTTAGTTGAACCACAATTTGCTTCGGTATTGTTCCGTGTTGTTCCGGAAGGTTACCCAGTTGAGTTTATCGATAGCTTGAACCAAAACGTAGCAGATGAATTGTTTGCACGTGGTGAAGCAAATATCGGTGTAACAAAAGTTGGTAATGTACAGTCATTGAAGATGACAACATTAAGCCCTGTAGTAACTGTCGACAACGTTAAGAACCTTTTAGCTCAAGTATTGGCTGAAGCTGAACGCATTAAAGATGCGATTGCTTCTGGTAACTACGTACCACCAATCGACTAATTGAGTTGATACCCCAAAAAGCTCGGTTTATTGCCGGGCTTTTTTATTACATATTATTTTTATTAAAAGTGTGTATCAGAAGAAGGGTATATGCACAAAACATGCATATTTTCAAAAAACAAAAATAATTATGCATGATTTATGGTGAGCAAATTTCTTATTGTATTGGTATGTTCCCGATTTTTTTGGTCGCATTGATATATCAATACGGCACTTGCTTTAAACCATTTTGCATAAAGTAAGAAGTCGTAATTACAATTAAGACAAGGAAGAAGAAATGCAACAAGCGAATATGCTTAATGAATTTAAACTTATTATTGGCGGTCAACTTTGTTCAGGTGAACAAGGTGAACTGGAAATTATTAATCCTGCTACAGGCTTAACTGCGGCACATTGTGCAAAAGCATCAGTTGCACAAGTGAATCAAGCTATTAGTGCAGCTAAACAGGCTTCTAAAGCTTGGCAGCTTGTCTCGCATGATGAGCGTAAATCAATTTTAAACAAGATTGCAGACGGTATTGAAAAGCACGCTGAAATGCTTGCAGAGCTGGTGGTGCTTGAACAAGGTAAACCACTCGCACTGGCACAAATGGAAGTGCAGGGTGCAATTGGCTGGACGCGTTATGCGGCTTCTATGGATTTACCGGTAGAAGTAATTGAAGACAGTGAAACTAAGCGTATTGAGCGCCATCGCCAACCACTGGGTGTAGTGGCTTCAATTACGCCATGGAACTGGCCACTCATGATTGCAGTTTGGCATATCATGCCTGCTTTACGTGCAGGTAACGTTGTCATTAGCAAACCTTCTGAATACACACCATTATCGACTTTACGTTTATGTGAAATCATTCAGCAAGAAGTTCCAGCAGGTGTAATCTCAATTGTGGTTGGTGCTGGTGAGATTGGTGAAGCATTATCTTCTCATCCAGATGTGCAAAAAGTCGTGTTTACGGGATCAACTCGAACAGGTCAACACATTATGGCTGGTGCAGCACAGCAGCTAAAACATTTAACTTTAGAGCTTGGTGGTAATGATGCTGGTATTGTATTACCAGATGCAAATATCGATGAAATTGCTGCTAAGATTTTTAATATGGCGTTCTTGAATGCTGGTCAAACATGTGCGGCGTTAAAGCGTTTATATGTGCATGAAAGCCAATATGAAGCTTTATTTCAAAAGTTAGCTGATATTGCCAACGCTCAAGTTGTGGGGGATGGTATGGCATCTTCTACAACATTTGGACCAGTACAAAACCAAATGCAATATAACAAGGTAAAAGCTCTGATTACTGAAGCGATTGCACAAGGTGCAAAAGCACTTTCTGGACAACAACAGCTACCAGAGCAGGGCTACTTTATTGCACCAACTATTTTGACTGAAGTTTCTGACTCTTGCCGTGTGGTGCAAGAAGAGCAATTTGGTCCAGTGTTGCCTGTTTTAAAATATACCGATATCAACGATGCTATTGCTCGTGCCAATGACAGTGAGTTTGGTTTGGGTGGTTCAATTTGGTCTTCTGATCTTAAAGCTGCGCAGACCTATGCTACACAGCTTCAATGTGGAACAGTTTGGATTAATACCCATGCAGAAGTACTGCCTCATGCTCCTTTCGGAGGCTGGAAAATGTCTGGCTTAGGCGCTGAGTTTGGTTTGGAAGGTTTGCTTGAAAATACGATTGGGCAAACGGTTCACATCAGTAAAGTCTAAAGATTAATTTTAAGGCGGATTTAGTATCCGCCTTTTTATTTTCACTTTTAAGAGTGAAAAGCTGAGTTACTTTATTGAGAGTGATGATAGCTCATGCTTTTAGGCCTGATTAAAAAATGATTCTGTTCTTTAATTTTTTTCAGAACAATGTAAGACTTTATGTGACCTATAAAATTATAAGAAAGCAATCTTTCAGTTACAAATTGAGAAAGCTGTTCTAAATTTTCAGCAACGACTTTTAAAATAAAATCAGCATCACCACTAATTGAAAAAGCATCCTGAATGTTATCTTCAGCTTCGATCAGCTCTTGGAAAGCTTGCTGTGATTTCGCCTCGTGTGTTCTTAAGTTTATGTGGATCATCGCTGTAACTTCCAGCCCTAGCGCCTGTTGCTGGATGCGTGCTGTGTAGCCAAGAATCACGCCCTTTTGTTCAAGCAATTGACGTCGTCTTGAACATTGAGAAGCAGATAAACCGATTAAATCTCCAATTTCCTGATTGGTGAGTCGTCCATTCTTTTGTAGTGCCTGAATGATTTGCCAGTCGAACTTATCCATTGCATAAAATCCTTTTATGATACACAAATCATGTATTTTTATTAAAATGCGTTTTCATTATGCACGAAATCTAAAAGATAGATGAAATATTATTTTTCTATGGAATAAAAATTGGTCTCAAAGGATATAGAGCAATGTTCATAGAAATTGGTGAATTTTTAAATCTTCGTCTAAAACAAATGGGTATCCAACATCTTTTTGGTGTACCTGGTGATTTTAACCTCTCATATCTAGAACAAGTTGAAGCAGACCCACAACTCGAATTTATTGGAAATTGTAATGAATTAAATGCTGCCTATGCAGCAGACGGTTATGCACGAATTAACGGTTTTTCTGCCTTGGCAACCACTTATGGTGTAGGTGACTTAAGTGCTATTAATGGTATTGCCGGTGCCTATGCAGAAAATGTACCTCTTATTCACATCTCAGGTATTCCACCTTTACATGCAGTTCAAAAGGGCACTCTCATACACCATACGTTAGTTGATGGTAACTACGACAATATTATGAACTGTATGAAAGAGTTCACAGTTGCCCAAACTCGTTTAACTCCTGCAAATGCAGCTTCTGAAATTGACCGCGTATTGCGTCAGTGTTTCCTTGAACGCCGTCCTGTACACATCCAACTACCTGGTGATATTACTCACGTTAAAATTGAAGTGTCTGAACGTCCACTCGACTTAAGCTATCCAGCTGTTGAACCTGAATTATTGCAAAGTGTGGTAAGCAAACTTTGTGACATTATTGAGAATGCTCAAAGTCCAGCGCTTTTAATTGATAATGAAGCCTCAGTTTTTGGTGTAACTTCACTTTTAAATGATTTGTCTCAGAAATGCTCAATTCCATTTGCAGGTATGAATACTGCAAAAAATATTATGGATGAAGGCTCACCTCGTTACATCGGAACTTATGTGGGTGGGGCAAGCCAACCGCATGTGAAAAATATCATTGAACAATCTGACTGTTTAATTGGTGTTGGCGCGCGCTTTACCGATGTAGGCTCAGCTGTATTTACGCATCAAATTGAGACTAAGAACTACATCGAAATTAAATCTTATGGCTTGAATATTTTTGGTCAGGATTTTCCGGGTATTGAAATTGGACAATTACTTGTCGAGCTAAATAAAAAAGTTGCGCCACGTAAATCGTCAATACCTCTTCTTGAAAAACAACCTCAGAAAGTAATTGAAGCGCCAGCCCAACAGAAGCTTAGTCAAGATGTGCTTTGGAACTACATTTCAGGGTTCTTAAAAGAAGATGATGTGATTATTGGTGAAGTAGGAACATCAAACTCTGCTTTGTCAGGTATCAAACTTCCTGCTACAGCTAAATATATTGCGCAGCCGCTTTGGGGTTCTATTGGTTATACCTTGCCAGCTTTGCTTGGTAGTTTGTTAGCTGCCCCTGAGCGTCGTCAAATTTTGTTTATTGGTGACGGTTCGTTCCAGCTTACGGTACAAGAACTCTCTACGATTATCCGCCATGGTTTAAAACCAATTATTTTCTTGTTGAACAATGGCGGCTACACCATTGAACGTTTAATTATGGGTGAAAACGCTGCCTATAACGACGTGCAAAACTGGAAATACACTGAAATTCCAGCGGTATTTAACGGTAAAAAAGGCCATACAACTTATGTGGTTGAGACTGCTGGACAGCTGAAGAGCGTTTTAGATAATGTTCAGCAAAATGATCAGTTAACTTTCATTGAATTGAAACTACCAGCAATGGATGCACCAGTGAGTTTGAAAAAATTTGCTTCTGTGATTGCACGTTTTGACTACGGTGATCGCGGCTACGAAATTTTAAAGGAGCGTTCCCAACCCGTTAAATGTAAGGATGCAATCTCTTTTTAAATAGAAGATAGGACACGTCTTCTCAAAAATTAAATGGACTCATACTAAAGCAACTTATGTCCGAAGGTCGGTTTCTGGCCTTCGGATATGGTGCTGAATAAAGGTGTACAGGAAGTGACACCAACATTGGAGATAATGTTATGGATGCAAACAATAAGCACGAGTTAAAACAAGGCTTATCCAATCGGCATATTCAACTCATCGCACTCGGAGGGGCGATCGGAACAGGGTTATTCTTAGGTCTATCACAAACAATTAAACTGGCAGGTCCTTCAATTTTATTGGGATATGCAATTGCAGGAATTATTGCCTTTTTGATTATGCGTCATTTAGGTGAAATGGTTGTTGAAGAACCGGTAAGTGGTTCTTTTAGTTATTTTGCGAACAAATACTGGGGCAAAATGGCTGGTTTTATGTCTGGCTGGAACTACTGGGTTTTGTATGTACTGGTGAGTATGGCCGAACTGAGTGCGATTGGTACTTTTATTCAGTTTTGGTGGCCAGAAATTCCGACATGGCTGACCGCTCTATTTTTCTTTATTTTAATTAACGGCATTAACTTGGTAAATGTCCGCTTTTTTGGGGAATCGGAGTTCTTATTTTCCTGCATTAAAATTGTTGCGATTTTAAGTATGATTGGCTTCGGTGCTTATCTTTTACTTTCAGGCTCAGCAGGTCCGCAAGCGGGCGTTGTAAATTTATGGCAACACGGTGGTTTCTTTCCGCATGGTATTCATGGCTTTATTATGGCTTTGGCTGTTATTATGTTTGCATTCGGTGGTCTAGAACTTATCGGTATTGCTGCGGCTGAAACGAAAAAACCTGAAACAACAATTCCAAAGGCAGTAAACCAGATTGTTTATCGCATCCTGATTTTTTATATCGGTGCAATTGGTATTCTTTTATGTCTTTATCCATGGAATATGGTGGCAGAAGGCGGTAGCCCGTTTGTCTTAATTTTCCAGTCCCTCAATAGTAATGGCGTTGCAAATGTTCTGAACTTTGTGGTCTTGATTGCTGCTATTTCGGTTTATAACAGTTGTATTTACTGTAATAGTCGTATGTTGCATGGTTTAGCAGAGCAGGGCAATGCGCCAGCAATTTTGAAAAAAGTGAACAGCCGCGGTATTCCGGTCCCTGCAGCAATTGTGTCTGCTTCAATTACAGCAGTCTGTGTAGTGGTCAACTATTTAATTCCAGGTCAAGCTTTTCAGCTCTTTATGATGTTGGTTGTGGCTGCGCTTGTTATTAACTGGCTTATGATCTCAGTCACGCATTTGAAATTTACCAAAGCAATGAAATTGCAAAAGCGTCAAACTAAATTCCAAAGCATTATGAGCCCATGGAGTAATTATTTAACTATTAGTTTTGTATGTTTCATTCTCATTATTATGGCGATGACACCAGATATGAGACTCGCTGTTATTTTGGGGCCTATCTGGCTTGCTGTTTTAGCGATTATGTATTTCTTTAAGTATCGTAAAAAAATGGTCGCAATGCCGGAAGTACAATCAAACTAATAAGCTAAATTTACAGTGATATTGCGGTTATCTGACATAAGGCAGGTAACCGTTTTTGTTTTGTCATAATATTTTCATGTTCGGGCGAAATAATTTTTTAAAAATAAAGGTGACACGTAAAAAATTGAGAATTGTGTCAATAAAATAATTTTGTAACATCAATTCATTAAATTACTTAAGTTTTTATAATTTAAGCATAATTACAATTTTATTATTTTAAACGTTTGTCATATTTCCCATTAAATCTAAATAGCAAAGTATTTATAAAATCATCTTAAATAATTGATATAAAATAGATTTAAAAATGTGACAATGAACATTATAAAAATCATGAAAGCGTCATAATACTGTAACTTATTTGTCATATTTTCTATTCACAATGCAGCTATCGAAGAGCGTACAAGCACTCAACAAAAAGTGACGTACAACCTATTGCATTAATGAGAGAGAACAGAATGCGCTTAAATCCACGTCAAATCGCAATTGCATTAGCAGTAACTGGGGCCGCTGTAACAACGACTGCAAATGCAGCTCGTGATACGATTCAAATTGCTGGTTCTTCAACTGTATTACCATTTGCCAGCGTTGTAGCTGAAGAGTTTGGTAATACATTCCCTCAATTTAAAACTCCTGTTGTAGGTTCTGGTGGTTCTTCTGCTGGTTTAAAACAGTTCTGTCAAGGTGTTGGTGACAACACAATCGACGTTGCAAACGCTTCTCGTAAAATTAAAAGCACTGAAATCGAAGCTTGTAACAAAGCTGGTGTAAAACAAATTCAAGAAATCAAAATTGGTTATGACGGTATTGTGTTTGCCTCTAGCTCAAACAAAGCAGCTTATAAATTAAAACCTTATCATGTGTTTGCTGCTTTAGCTGCACAGTTACCTTCAAAAGGTAAATTGGTTCCAAACCCTTATACAAACTGGAACCAAATTGACAAATCACTTCCTAATGAGCCTATTACGCTTGTTATTCCTGCGTCTAACCACGGTACACGTGAAGTTTTCCAAGAGAAAATGGTTGAAGCTGGTTGCGAAGCGTATGAATACTTCAAGAGCCTAGACAAAGACGCTCAAAAGAAAGCATGTTCTACTTTCCGTAAAGACGGTCGTGTAATTGAAATTGCTGGTGACTATACAGAAACTCTAGCTCGCTTAAAAACTTCTCCAAGTGCAGTAGGCGTATTTGGTTTAAGTTTCTATGACATGAACCGTGACAAGTTACGTGTAGCGACAGTAAACAACGTAGTTCCTTCTGAGAAAACTGTGTTAAATGGTACATACCCTGTATCTCGTCCACTATACTTCTATGTAAAAGGCGAGCACTTAAAATCAGTTAAAGGTTTACCACAATACGTAGAATACTTCCTAAGCAAAAAAGCGACTGGTAAAGGTTCTAAAGCTGAGCGTGATGGTTTAATCGCGATGTCTGATGCAGAACGCGCTAAAGTTTTAGCTGACTTTAAAGCAGGTAAAACTGTTAAATAAGTTGGTTTGAATAGGGGCTGGTGATCTCAAGCGATCATCAGCCTTTTTGTCTAACACGTTTTTCCCAAATTATGACAATTGAGAAAACAGTGGAGAATACATGAATCTGCTACTTATCGGTGTGTTGTTAGCCCTTGTGGCAATTGCATATCAACTTGGGCTGAGAAAGAGCCGCCACCTAGCAGGTAAGGGAAGCAACTCGGCGACATTACATTCTCGTCCTGGTTATTATGGCGCACTGGTTGGGCTTTGGTGCGGTATCCCTGCTTTTTTAATTTTGATCATTTGGAACTTGGTTGAGCCAAGTATTTTAAATCATATTATCTTTAACAACGTACCTGCTTCTGTGACAGCTTCTCTAGATGAAGCAGCAAGAAGTGTACTCGTTGATCGAGTTCAAGCGATCGCTTCTGGTTTTGGGGTAAGTGATCATCCCGCGGCTTATGAGTTGGCTGCTGCTCAGCAATATGCAAAATTTCAAACTATTGGCTCTTTTGCCAAATTTGCTGTTGTTGTCTGTGCCGCTTTGTTGGGCTTAGTGTGGGCAAAGAAAAAAATCAGCCAAGAATATCGCGCACGTAACCAAGTTGAGCGTGCAATTAATGTTGGTTTAATCTTATGTTCTGGCGTTGCCATTTTAACCACGATCGGCATTGTAATGTCGATGTTTGGTGAGGCAATGCACTTCTTCCATTTTGTAAGTCCAATCGACTTTTTCTTTGGTACAGAATGGAACCCTGGCTTTAGTACTTCAGGTAATGCAGAAGGTAGTTATGGTTTATTACCATTACTATGGGGCACGCTCATGGTCAGTGGTATTGCCTTATTAGTTGCTGTACCTGTTGGCTTAATGATTGCTATTTATTTAGCTGAGTATGCTTCGCCGTGGTTACGCTCATGGGCAAAACCTACCATTGAAGTTTTAGCGGGTATTCCAACAATTGTTTATGGTGTTTTTGCCATGATGATTATTGGGCCATTCTTTAAAGCTGCTGGTGCGTATGTCGGTATTGAAATTAATGCAACCAGTGCTTTGACTGCCGGTTTTGTAATGGGAATTATGATTATCCCATTCGTTTCATCTTTGTCTGATGACATTATTACTCAAGTTCCTCGCGCACTTCGTGATGGTTCGTTAGGACTGGGCGCAACCAAATCAGAAACGATTCGCCAAGTGGTTTTACCAGCAGCTTTACCGGGTATTACAGGGGCATTTTTATTGGCTGTTTCGCGTGCCGTAGGGGAAACCATGATTGTGGTTTTGGCAGCAGGGAACAGTCCACTTCTACATGCAAATCCGTTTGAAGCTGTTTCGACAGTTACCGTAACCATTGTAAAACAGTTAACGGGTGATACTGATTTTGCGAGCCCACAGGCCTTGGTGGCATTTGCACTGGGTTTAACACTCTTTGTGATCACTTTAGGATTAAACATTGTTGCACTGTACATTGTGCGTAAATACCGTGAGCAATACGAATGAGTACATCAAATACATCGTCTCCTATGGATCAGAACGTATTTGATCCACAAGCCGCTGCTCAAGCACGTGATCGCCGTAAAAAAGTGATTGAAAAATCACTGGCTAAACGTCACCGCAAAGAAAAAGCTTTCCGCTTTGCAGGTTTGTCAGCAGTTGTTATTGGCCTTGCATTCGTTGCGCTACTGTTTGGCAGTATTTTGGCAAAAGGTTTACCGGCATTCTGGCAAACCAGTATGAATGTACCGGTCTACTTCGATCCTAAAGTAATTGATGCAGGTCCAGTGCCGGTACGCACACAAGGTGAAACACCTGCACATTACCAAGAACGTTATGTCGATTGGCAAACGAAAATGGGTATGGTCGATTGGGATAGCCTGATCGTAAATGGCATGATTGCTAAAGATCCTTCACTTGCATCACAACGCGATTATTTAAGTAGCCTTTATGCAAGTTCTGAAGCTTATCGCTTACGTGATATGGTGTTTGCTGACCCATCACTCATTGGGAAAAAAGAGAACCTAACTTTCTTGGGTGATGCCAATGTAGATGTATGGCTGAAGGGTAATATTGACCGCTCATTACCAGACGACCAGCAACAACTTGATCCGGAAATCCGCAAGCTGGCAGATGACCTTAAAGCAAAAGGTGTACTTGAAAATACCTTTAATACCACTTTATTTAAGAATCCTGACTCTCGTAGTTCACCAGCAATTAGTGGTCTTGCAGGCGCATTCATGGGTTCATTATTCATGATGCTGATTGTGATCATTATCTCGATTCCAATCGGTGTTGCCAGCGCAATCTATCTTGAAGAATTTGCTCCAAAGAATGTCATTACAGACATTATTGAAGTCAACATTAATAACCTTGCTGCTGTACCTTCAATCGTGTTTGGTTTGTTGGGTGCTGCAATCTTTATTGGTTGGATGCATTTACCGTTGTCAGCTCCTTTTGTCGGTGGTTTGGTATTAAGTTTAATGACACTACCAACAGTCATTATTACAACACGTGCTTCTTTAAAAGCTGTGCCACCTTCAATTCGACAAGCTGCCCTAGGTTTAGGTGCATCTAAAGTACAAACCGTTTTCCATCATGTTTTACCGTTAGCATTGCCGGGCATCATGACGGGTGCAATTATTGGTGTTGCACACGCACTCGGTGAAACTGCACCTTTACTTTTAATCGGGATGAGTGCATTCGTTGCAAGTGTTCCAACCACCCCATTTGATCAAGCAACTGCTTTACCTGTCCAAGTTTATCTATGGCAAGGTAATGAGTTGCGTAACTTCTTCGAAGGCCGTACTGCTGCTGCGATTATCGTACTTCTTGCATTAATGATTGGTTTAAACAGCCTTGCAATTTGGTTACGTAAAAAGTTCGAAGTGCGTTGGTAATAGAGGATAAATCATGAATACTATTGATATTACGAATTCCTTAGAAAAGGATAAGTTAGTGAATACTGAACAATCTCAACTTACAGATACACAACTGCATCATGGCACTTCGTACGTTTCGCATTTTGAACCACATGCTTCAAAAAAGCCAAACTCAACCGAAATCAAGATCAGTGCACAAGATGCCCATGTTTATTATGGTGACTTTGAAGCGATTAAAGGCATCGATTTAGATATTTATCAAAATGAAGTAATTGCATTTATTGGGCCATCAGGCTGCGGTAAATCGACTTTCCTGCGTACTTTAAACCGTATGAACGACACGATTGATGGCTGTCGTGTGACAGGTAAGATCACTTTAGATAACAAAAATATCTATGATCCAAATCTGGATGTTGTATTACTGCGTGCACAGGTTGGTATGGTGTTCCAAAAGCCAAATCCATTTCCTAAATCTATTTTTGATAACGTGGCATATGGTCCGAAGCTACACGGTTTAGCACGTGACAAATATGACCTAGAAGAAATTGTTGAAAATAGCTTGCGTAAAGCAGGTCTATGGGAAGAAGTGAAGGATCGTTTAAACCAACCGGGTACTGGCTTATCTGGTGGTCAGCAACAACGTTTATGTATTGCACGTACAATTGCAGTAAGTCCAGAAGTGATCTTGATGGATGAACCTTGTTCTGCGCTTGACCCAATCGCAACGGCGAAAGTGGAAGAGCTGATTTCTGAGCTTTCTGATCAATACACAATCGTTATTGTAACGCACTCGATGCAACAAGCAGCTCGTGTTTCAGACCGTACAGCTTACTTCCATTTAGGTGATTTGATTGAAGTAAACTCTACAGAGAAAGTATTTACTCAGCCTGACCACCAATTAACAGAAGCGTACATTACTGGCCGTTTCGGTTAATTGATCGTTGTAAAAGAAAAAGAGCCTAGTGCTCTTTTTTTTATTTAATAAATGAAAATGACTCTATTTTGCAAAATCGCTATTGAATTTTAATCAAAAGAACCACATCTTAAGGCTATAAAGACAAACTTATGAGCATAGAATTTTATGTTATTCCATTTGCCTAAACTCCCTGCGGAAATACGTGTCAGTCATTTAAATGCACGTGTAAATGAACAGAGAAAAAAAATTGCACAAACCACAGCAAGCCGTTTAGAGCTTTTACAATTGGCTCAACAACTTGCAAAAGAAGCTAAAATTCGCCGTAAGAACAACCAGAAAATTTTTGTTTTAGATTTTAAAGGTGACATTCAGGCATCTGCGGTTGAAAATCTTCGTGAAGAAATCACCCTTATTTTAGCAACGGCTAAAGCTGGACGTGACCGTATTGTGGTACGTCTTGAAAGTCCGGGTGGTATGGTTCATGGATATGGATTGGCGGCAGCTCAATTGGTTCGTTTGCGTGATGCAGGTTTTCATTTAACGATTTGTGTCGATAAGGTTGCGGCAAGTGGCGGCTACATGATGGCTTGTATTGCAAATGAAATTATTTCTGCACCGTTTGCTGTCGTGGGTTCGATTGGTGTTGTGGCTCAGGTACCAAATTTCAATCGTCTTTTAAAAGAACATAACGTGGACTTCGAACTTTACACAGCAGGGCAATATAAACGTACTGTCACCATGTTTGGTGAGAATACCCCTGAAGGTAAGGCGAAGTTTGAAGAAGAGCTACAACAAACGCATGTGTTGTTTAAGCACTTTGTAGAGAAATATCGTCCACAGCTTAATGTGGACAAGGTTGCTACAGGTGAACATTGGTATGGTCAAGATGCACTTGATTTAAACCTTGTAGACAAACTACAAACTTCCGATGAGTATCTATTAGCATTGTTACCTCAGCATGATGTATATGTAATTAATACCCGTAAAAAAGCAACTTTGGGTGAAAAATTAGGTTTACAAGCAGCTCAAATGGCAGATAGCCTGATCCCGGCTGTAATGAATAAAGTGGCTGATACTTTAGCAAAAGCGAATTCAACTTTAGTTCAAATGCGCGATACTAAATTTTAATTAAGATATATTTTCAAATTAAAGAGTGCCTTTTAGGGGTGCTCTTTTTTATGCGAAAGACTAAAAGAATTTAGTTTGAATTGCCGGAATGCCCATTCATTTTTATAAAAAATAGATATTGAATAAAGATTCAAAAAAAATTGTTGATAAATATACTTATTGAATTGTGATAAATAAGTGATTTTGATATTTTAGGCAACAATAAAATAGCTTTTAGATGATCCATTTAAAAGATAAACATTTAAAAATATAACTGAAATTTAGGACAGGAAATAATGACAAGAATAATTGTAGCATCCAAAGAGGGTTTGGACGTTCTGCAAGATGGTCAGCTCAATAAGGTGGTTTTAAACCAACCTACTATTATTCAAATTGGTGTAAGTCAAAAAGATATCGCATCGATGGAAAAGCAGGGTGGAAGTCTAGTCATCCATTTAAAAAATGGAGAAATAATTGTCTTAGAAAATTTCTTTAATGAAGCAACGAATACAACAGAGCATTCACTCGTTTTTCCAACTGAACAAGGAAAATTTGTTGAAGCACAATTTGATGCCCAAGGTAAGGTTATAGATTATAGAGGCTTAAATCATGTTACGGATTTGGCCTATACCAGTACGAGTCCTTCAGCTGCAACAATGGCCGTTGATAATGATCCAAGCTTTTCAATGGGTAATGTACTAAAAGCAGGCTTAGCAGTTTTAGCCGCTGAAGGTTTATATCTTTGGGCATTTGATAAAGATGACAAAGATGATTCACCCAGCACTCCCGATTTAATAGCACCTGCTGCTCCTACAGCTACGCTTGTTGATGATACTGTGACAGTGACTGGCAAAACTGAAGCAAATGCGAAAATCTACATTAAAGATGCAGCAGGTAATACAGTGGCCTCAGGTGTTGCTGATGCGAGCGGAAATTACACGATTAAATTAGATAAGCCGTTAGTGAATGGGGATAAATTAAATGTTATTGCCCAAGATGCGGCTGGAAATAATTCTAAAGTTACTGTGGTAACAGGAACAAAAGATACAATTGCCCCAGATGTTCCACAAGCTCAATTGAGTGATGATGGTTCCTTAGTGACAGGTAAAGCAGAAGCAAATGCAAAAATCACTGTTTATGATGCCACTGGCAAAGTATTAGGAACTGTTTTTGCGAATAAAGATGGTATTTATTCTTTAAAACTTACTCCACCATTAACCAGTGAAGTGGGCGGTAAAGTGGTTGCCGAAGATGCTGCGGGTAACAAATCTGAGGAAGTTAAAACTATTGCGGGTAAAGATACCATACCACCAGCATCTCCTTTTGTTGAAGTAAATAAAGAAGGATCGGTAATCCATGGTAAAACTGAAGCAAATGCAAAAGTTCAAATAAAAGATGCCGATGGTAAAGTGATTGGAAGTGGGACCGCCGATGCTCAAGGTGAATTTCAAATTACACTTTCACCTGCTTTAAAAGAGGCGCAAAAGGGCACAGTGGTTGCGGAAGATGCTGCTGGTAATGTATCTAAACCAGTTGAAATTACGCCAGGCTTTGACTCGATTGCACCAGATAAACCGACTGTTCAAATTAATACAGATGGTACTTCTGTAACCGGTACGGCTGAGGCCAATGCCAAAATTGAAATTAAAGATACAACAGGGAAGATAATTGGTAGTGGAACAGCGGATGCGAATGGAAAATTTACAATTTCTATTTCACCAGCTTTAACGGATAATAAACATGCTTCGGTATCAGCTATAGATAATGCTGGAAATAAGTCTGAAGTTGTTGATATTGTAGGTACAAAAGATACAACACCACCAGCAAAACCTATATTAAATAGCGTAGATGATGATGTAGGCGCTGTTAAAGGAGCTATAACGGCTGGTTCTGAAACTGACGATGCTAGACCAAAACTTACAGGCTCAGGTGAAGCAAATGCAACTCTTACGATTTATGATAATGGTGTTGCAATTGGAGTTGTGACGGTAACAAGTGGTAGATCTTGGTCATTTACATTTGATAAAGACTTAGCTCTTGGTAAGCATACTATTACTTTGACTCAAACTGATGCGGCAGGCCTTACCAGTGAGGCAAGTTCTCCATTTACCTTTTATGTAGTTGCACCGAAAACTGCGAGCCTGTCTGAAACTTCAGTAGATACTTTAAGTACAGAAGGGCCATCTTTGGCAGATAGTGTCGGACTGCATACTTTAAAGGCAGCGCAAAGTACAACAACTGAGACGAATAACCCGCAGAAATCGGTTCCTTTAGATGATTTATTAAAAAGTTCTACGGCTAGTGAATCAGACCCAATCGCAAAGCTTCTCTCATCAACAGCGTTAAAAACGACTCAGGCATCTGAGCCAATCGAAGTAAATGCATCAGTTGGTCAGATAACATCAAATCCTGATCATCCTTTACCTGATACAACTTCTTCGGTTTTACAAAACCTTTTAGATCAAACTTATCCAGTTGTTTAGGGTATTTGAGACAACATGTAAAAAGCGCTCAATGAGCGCTTTTTTAATTTTAATTTATTGTTTGATTTTTTGGTGTTGTGAGAAGAGCGATTAGCCCATAGAGGATTGCGCCAATTGTAGCGAGTAACATGTCTTTATGTGCATCCCACATATCACCTTGTTGCCCATTATAATTTTCAGCTTGTTCAGGTGATAGCCCGATTGCAATTACCCATTCGATCAGTTCATAAAAGACACTAGACGCCATCACAAACTGGACTACAAGTAAGAATAAAGAAAAAGGACGTGCAGTGGGTAACCATACTTGGAATACACGATAAATAAGAGGATAGAGCAAAACACCATAGGCAAGATGAACTAAACGATCATACATATTGCGGGACCAGCCCATATATTGATCTAGGTTGAAATGGAACACCTGTTGTATCCAGTCATTGTATGGAACGTAGGAGTAGAGATAGTGAGCACCAATAATATGGATTAATAAAAACAGTAGATAAAAAGTAAAACTTAAGAAATCGAGTCCAATTTTTTTGAAAATAATAAAAAGCAGAATCACCATAAAAACAGTGCCAGCTTGATGAAGCAAATAAGCCTCAAACTCAAGTGGTTGAATACCTGAAATGATAATGGCAATAAAAAGCAGGCCAAGTGCAATATAGTGTTTAACTTTGAATTCTTTTTCGATCATTTTATAAATAAGTCTTTATTCTGATTTGTATGAGTGTAATAAAAAAGCGAAGCCTAAGCTTCGCTTTTTATAACTTTTTTAATTAGATTTTGCTAATTAATTCGTTAATTTGTTTAGCTTGTTCAGCAGCATTACCTGTGTAAGTTGCAGGTGTAAGCTCAGCTAAGCGAGCACGCTCTTCACTTGGTACTTGAGCAAGTTCGTTACCATTTACGAAGTCAACCATCATGTCACGCGTCATTGCTTGACCACGAGTTAATGCTTTTAACTTCTCATATGGTTTTTCAACGTTATAACGACGCATAACCGTTTGAATTGGCTCTGCAAGAACTTCTTGAGCTTGGTCAAGATCTTCATTTAAGCGGTTTGCATTGAGTTCAAGTTTACCAATACCTTTTAAGCAAGCATCAAAAGCAATTAAGCTTTGAGCAAAACCAACACCCATGTTACGAAGTACAGTTGAGTCAGTTAAGTCACGCTGCCAGCGAGAAATTGGTAATTTTTCGCCTAAGTGAGCCAACACTGCATTTGCAATGCCTAAGTTACCTTCAGAGTTTTCAAAGTCGATTGGGTTAACTTTATGTGGCATAGTTGATGAGCCAACTTCACCTTCTTTAAGTTTTTGCTTGAAGTAACCTAAAGAGATATAACCCCATACGTCACGGTTAAAGTCGATCAAAATTGTATTGAAACGACGTAATGCGTCAAATAATTCAGCCATGTAGTCGTGTGGCTCAATTTGAGTTGTATATGGGTTAAATGTTAAACCTAAAGATTCAACAAAAGCTTGTGAATGCGCTGGCCAATTCACATTTGGATAAGCAGAAAGGTGAGCATTGTAGTTACCTACAGCACCATTGATTTTGCCTAGTAATTCAACATTTTCAAATTGTTTGATTTGGCGAGCTAAACGATATGCAACGTTCGCCATTTCTTTACCCAAAGTTGTTGGGCTAGCAGTTTGACCATGTGTACGAGACAACATCGGTTGTTCAGCATGAGTTGTAGCTAAAGCAGAGATTGCATTTAAAATTTGCTTCATGCTTGATACTAAAACTTCACGACCGTTTTTAAGCATAAGTGCATGAGACAAGTTATTGATATCTTCTGATGTACAAGCAAAGTGAATGAACTCACCCGCATTTTGTAATTCAGCAATACCTGCAATTTTCTCTTTCAAGAAGTATTCAACTGCTTTTACGTCATGGTTAGTTGTGCGTTCAATTTCTTTAATGCGGTTCGCATCTTCTTCAGAGAAGTTGCTTACGATTGCATCTAGAGCTGCATTTGTTTCAGCTGAGAAAGGAGCAACTTCAACAATTTCCGGACGGTTAGAAAGCGCTTGTAACCAACGCACTTCCACAATGACACGAGCATGAATTAAACCAAACTCAGAAAGAAAAGGGCGTAGCGCATCACATTTGCTGGCATAACGTCCATCTAATGGTGATAGTGCGGTTAAAGCGTTCATAACGATTCCTTAATGCTGGAATAAACATAAAACAAAAATAATCTCGTTACAGCCTTAGATAACTTGGTACTGTAAACGAGCAAGTGCTTGAATATCCTGTAGCAATTTACGTTTGCTAAAAATCATGTTCCATGAACTACCGCCGAGTTGTCGCCATAAATGGGCCATTTGTAGCCCCGTAAACAGACAAGCACGAATACGGTTGGTATGGTTGGTATCTTTAAATGCCTCAGCATTACCACGAACAAGAATACGTGGATTAATCTGTCCGGCAGTATCAACATAGGTTTGCGCCAAATTGGCTAAAATACTTGGATGTAAATAGTTATTATCAAAAAAAGAAAGCTGTTTTAAAATCTTCTGCTGCGCTTTTTCAATAATCGCCACATATTCAGGATTGCTATAGACCTTTTTCTCTAACTGCAAAAGTGACATCGCATAAGACATTGGAAGTTTTGCACTACGCATTTTAGGCAAACGAGATTTAGGCGCATTGGTAAAAGGCTGAGTGATACAATTTTCAAGAGTTTTAAGACCCAACGAAATATCAGCCAATTGATTAAAAAAATCCAACGTCTGAACAGTATTATTATTTGTTGTAGGGCGAATATTTAAACTCGCCTTTATTAATAACTCAAAATAAAAGTTACCACTTTCACCAATACTTTGCTGACCTGTCATGGCGGTCATATGCGTAAGCTGGGTCGCTTGAAATACCCCAGCCAAGGCGAGGGCACGGTTTTGGCGAACATTCAAGGCTTGTGATTGTTGAAAGGGTAACTCCACCATGCCATTCATTCCCTTAAATAAAATTTGGTGTAGGGGCGTTTGTATGGTGAATAACACCCCCGCCTAGGCAAACTTCATCCGAATAAAATACAACACTTTGGCCTGGTGTAACTGCGCGTTGAGGTTCATCAAACTCAACACGAACACCATGCTCACTATTTTCATCAATAAACACTGTACAAGCTTGATCAGGCTGGCGATAGCGTGTTTTAGCAGTGCAACGTAATCCTTCAGCCGGAATATTTTGCTCGCCTGCTACCCAGTCAATGGCCTCACTCCAAAGCTGTGTACTTTGCATAAGTGGGTGATCATGTCCTTGGCCGACCACTAAACGGTTATTGGCAACATCTTTATGAAGTACAAACCATGCACCTTCTGATGCACCTTTCATACCGCCTAGACCAATACCGCCACGTTGACCGAGCGTATAGTACATCAGACCGTGATGTTCACCAACTTCTTTGCCGTTATCAAGTACAATTTTACCTGGTTGAGCGGGTAAATATTGTTTAAGGAAGTCATTAAAGCGACGTTCACCGATAAAACATATACCAGTTGAATCTTTTTTCTTCGCAGTTGCTAAGTCCAGTTCTTCAGCAATTCTACGAACTTCCGGTTTTTCAATTTCACCTACAGGGAAGAGCGTTTTGTTAATTTCACGGCCATGCACTGCATGTAAGAAATAAGTTTGGTCTTTATTGTTATCTAAACCACGTAATAAAGGTGCATATGCCTCACCTTTAGAGTTATAAGCAGTTTCAGCACGACGAGCATAATGACCTGTTGCAATAAAATCTGCACCTAAGGTCATGGCATGATCTAAAAATGCGCGAAACTTAATTTCTTTATTACATAAGATATCTGGGTTTGGAGTGCGACCGGCTGCATATTCAGCCAAGAAGTGTTCGAATACGCGGTCCCAATATTCCATAGCAAAGTTTGCAGTATGAAGTTTAATACCGATTTTATCTGCGACTGCTTGAGCATCGGCTAAATCTTCCATTGCCGTACAGTATTCCGTGCCGTCATCTTCCTCCCAGTTTTTCATGAAAAGACCTTCAACTTGATAACCCTGTTGAAGTAAGAGCGCCGCAGAAACAGAGGAATCTACGCCACCAGACATACCGACGATGACACGTTGTTGCATAGGACTAGGCATCCAAATGAGAAGTTAATGAGGGAGAGAAAGGGTGCTCATAAATAAGAGCTAAAGGATAATGTTGTCCTTTCATGGCGTCTTCAATGGCTTTAATGACAAGAGGACTACGTGCACGGGCAGATTCTTTAAGTTCATCTAGAGTCATCCAGACAGCAGAAACAATACCTGTATCAAGTTTTGGGTCGCTTTCGACGTGGGTCACATGCGCTAAAAAGCAGAAGCGATAATAAGTACGGTCCGGAAACATAGGGGGGGTATAAGTATAAATACCAAGTAGGGCATCTATATCTATATGATGTCCTGTTTCTTCAAGCGTTTCACGGATCGCTGCTTCTGTTAGTGTTTCACCACACTCCACATGACCAGCAGGTTGATTAAACACTGTGTGTACAAAACCTTCGCTATGTTCTTCGACAAAAAGATAGCGTCCATCTTTTTCTACGACTGTAGCGACAGTGACATGAGGAGTCCATGCGGCCATAAAAAAGCACCATGAATTTAAAAGTCGTATGATACGAAATTTAGGGGTTTTTGGCTACGGTCATCTTACAAACGATAGAGCATGCGAATAATTCTATCGTTTGAAAAACTCGGTTTGTTTTAATTTATTTGATTATCTTTATGGTTATTTTGCACTTTTACATAATGTCTTGCTGAGTAAGGTAAAAATGCCAATTCTTTTTCGGTTAGAGGACGTACTTGTTGTACGGGGCTTCCAACATAAAGATAACCACTTTTTAAGACTTTACGAGGCGGAACTAAGCTTCCCGCACCAATCATCACATCATCTTCAATAACAACATCATCTAAAATAACCGTATTGATTCCGACTAGTACGCGGTTACCAATAGTACAGCCATGTAAGGTAACATGATGGCCTACTGTCACATCTTCACCAATAATAAGAGGTGAACCATTAGGTTTTGCATCATTTTTATGGCTGACATGTAGCATACAGTGGTCTTGTACATTACTGTTTTTGCCAATTTGAATACTGTTTACATCTCCGCGAATGACTGCAAAAGGCCACACCGAAACATTTTCGGCCAATTTAACATCACCTACAACCACAGACATTTCATCAATGTAACAGCTTGGATCAATTTGTGGGTGATGGTCTAAATAAGGACGGATGTTTTTTGCCATGAGTAGTATCAATAGAAAATTTAGTAAAAGTATAAAATAAAAAAGCACTCACGCTAATAGCATGAGTGCTTAATTCAACTATTCTAAAATTATTTAAATTTAGAATAAGTTGCTGAAGAATTGTTTGATATGGTCAATTAAACGTGCGAAGAAACCAGCTTCTTCAACAGGTTTTAAAGCAACCAATGGTTTTTCGGCAATAACTTTACCGTCTAAACTTGCAACAAGCTTACCAACGACTTGACCTTTTTGAAGTGGTGCATTTAGGTTCGGTTGAACAACCAATTGAGTTTTAATGCCGTCCGCTTTGCCTTTAGGCATAGTCACATTAAAGTTTTCAGCTAAACCAACCTGAACTTCATTTTCTTTACCAAACCAAACTTTAGCTTTTGCAAGAACTTGGTTTGCAGGTTGTACATTTGCAGTTTCAAAGTTTGCAAAACCCCACGCCAATAATGCACGAGTTTGGTCAGCACGTTCAGACATGCTTGGTGTACCAAAAATAACTGAGATTAAACGCATTGGACCGCGTTTACTTGAAGTCGTTAAGCAGTAACCAGCTTCATCAGTATGGCCTGTTTTTAAGCCATCAACACTTGGGTCAGTGTAAAGTAAAGCATTACGGTTACCTTGTTTGATACCGTTAAATGTAAATTCTTTTTCAGAATAAATTGGGTAGTATTTTGAGCTGTCTTTAATAATATGTTGTGCTAAAACAGCCATATCTTTTGCAGTTGAGTAATGACCTTCAGCTGGCATACCTGTTGAGTTAATAAACTGGGTATTGGTCATTCCGATACGTTTTGCTTCTTGGTTCATCATGTGAGCAAAAGTACCTTCATTCCCAGCAATATGTTCAGCCATTGCTTTTGATGCATCATTACCTGACTGAATAATAATACCGCGAAGCATTTCTAAAACAGTTGCTGTGCCATTTAATGGAACATACATACATGATTCAGAACTACTGCCTTTACACCAAGCAGATTCGTTCATACGAACCTGTTCATTTTCGGTAAGCTCACCTTTTAATAATTTTTGTTCAATGATGTAGCTTGTCATCATTTTAGTCATAGAAGCAGGAGCAAGCTTTTCATTTTCATTTTTAGAAGCGAGAATTTGTCCTGTCTCGTAATCCATTAATACATAAGACTTATTATTTAATTCTGGCGGAGCTGATAAGACAGTTGCTGCATAAGAAAAACTTGGTAAGAGGAGGAGTGCAGCAATAGCGCTTTTTCGAGTCATTCTAGGTAATTCCAATATCTTGTATGAAGCAGAAGAGCCTAGCATTTTAGGATAAAGCAAAGCCGACTTCTATGGGGGAAGTCGGCTTTTTCAAACAGTATTGTAACTAGAGAGTTTTTAACTAATTTAGTTTTGCGATTGATAAGCTTTCACGTCTTGGCAAACTAACGTATTTTGTTCGTTACCAGCAGCTTTTGCATCATTACGTGCTTCTTTTAAGACTTTCTTGAAGCTCTTGTCTTTACTACGTTTTTCTAAAGCTGCAACTGGATCGGCTTCATTTGGTAAATAGTCTTTTACAAGACGCTCATAACCTTGAGCAAATTCGGCATCTTTTTTACCAATCAAACTTGGGCAAATTTCAGAAAGTACTTGAATTGCTGCTAATTCTTCCGGTGTAGTACCTTTGGACGGTGTAACTTCAACAACATTTTCATTTTCAGTTTTCTTTTCAGCTGTTTTTTTCTTGTCAGCAGCATAACCCACTGTTGCCATTGTCATGAGTAAAACAACAGAAAGTGATTGAACTAAGCTTTTTTTCATAAACATGGATAACCTGAAACAAAAATTTGAAATATGCCGATAGCTTAAACAATTTAAACGCTAAAAAAATGGAAAAAATGTATTGTTATGTAGGTTTTCTGCTTTATCTCAACAGAAAACCCCAAAGATAAGCTTACTGATTGAGCTAAGCTCTTAATCTTTGTAATTTACCACTTCCTCACAAAGTTCATGTTGTTCGTGGTGATCCATTTCTTTGGCAGCCTGACGTGCTTCACTTAACAGGGTTTTATATTCTGAATCATTTTGCAGCGCAGAGAAGGTAATTGATTTATTGGAAAAACCACTCAGGTACATGGCAATAATCTTTTGAGTATTGGTTTCAAGTTTTTTATTTGCGCCAACAAAAGTAGGGCAAATTTCTTGTAAGACTTGAGTCGAGGCAATGTCATCTTTAATTAAGCTGTCAGCTTCTTGTGTTGAGATACCCTCATCAGCAAAAACCGCTTGAGTACACAATGTGATACTGATCCCCAATACTTGAAAAAAAGGAGCGAAAGTTTTCATTTTTTCACAATTTTATAATGCTATGGAGGCATAAATATATATAATTCAACAAATAATTCAATTGAGAAAACCTCTGGGTTTATTTGTCGAGAAAGATTTTTTGTGAATATTTTAATTGCCAATGATGACGGTGTATTTGCACCAGGTATACAAGCTTTAGCTGACGCGTTAAAACCACTAGGCCGTGTTGTAATGGTTGCACCAGAAAGTGAAAGAAGCGGGTTTTCGAGTGCCTTAACTTTAGATCGTCCTTTACGTCCTATTCAAATTGCTGAAGATGTATGGGCTGTTAATGGCACACCAGCCGATTGTGTTTATTTATCCATGAATGGATTATTTGATTTCGAATTTGATTTGGTTGTTAGTGGAATCAATAGTGGCGCAAATTTAGGCGATGATGTTTTATATTCGGGAACTGTTGGCGCCGCCTTTGAAGGTCGTTTAATGAAACAACCGGCAATTGCGGTTTCTTTGGCCGGGCCTGATGTACGTTCATACGACCATAAAGATGATTATGCGCAAGCTGCCAAATGGGTACATGACTTTATTGCAAAAGGACTACCAGCATTGCCACCACGACATATTTTTAATATTAATATTCCAGATGTACCTCAGCTTAAAGGTACACAAATTACTTACCAAGGCCGCCGTGCCCAATCTAAACCTATCACCAGTCATGTAGACCCTAGAGGAAGACAGGTTTACTGGATTGGTCTCGCTGGTGAGGCGGTAACTGATCCACAGCGTATTGCCAGTCAAATACAATCTGATTTTTTTGCGGTCGCGAATGGTTTTGTGAGCGTGACGCCAATTCAGATGGATGCAACAAACTATGCGGTTTTAGAAGATTTGCAGGCCAGTTTGGGGTAATAAACTGAGCCGAATGTTATAACTTTGTGAATAAAGAAAAAGAGGAACATGTTTCCTCTTACTTTTTTGGTACTCTTAGCCGAAATGATTTGTAGCATTTAGTGAGGGAGATCGATGCATTTAACTGGGCAACAAAGCAGATTGCATATTCAAAGAGACAAAATAATGAAAATTATGATGTTGTCTGTAGCTGTAGGTTTTACTGTTGCAATGGCAGGATGTGCTTCTAAACCACAAATTAATAATAGTTCTCGCTATGCAATGGCTCCTAACTATTACACGGTCCGTTCAGGTGATACTTTAAGTGGTATTGCAATGCGTTATGGTCTGGACTATCTCAGTATTGCAGAGATGAATGGTATTGCACCGCCATATCGTATTTATGTTAATCAATCATTACGATTGAAGAAATCTTCTTCACCAAGAACCGTGTCGACACAAGTCATGGCGCAACCAGAACCGATTAAGCGTCAAACAATTGCTTTACCGACAACTACTGCACCAACTACAACCACTCCGCCACCAGCAACTGTTGCGCCATCAACCAATACAACAGTGGGAGCATCTATTCCAAGCTCAAGCTTACGTTGGGTGAAACCAAATAACGGTCCGGTTATTCAAGGCTTTAATTTGGCGAATAATGTCAAAGGAATCCGTTACGGTGGTAACCAAGGTGACCCGATTTATGCGGCGGCTGATGGTCAAGTTGTATACGCAGCCGATGGTCTGAAAGAATATGGTAACTTAGTTTTAATTAAACATATTGATGGTTACATCAGTGCGTATGCCCACAATAGCAAGATGATGGTCAAGAGTGGTGACAATGTAACCGCAGGCCAAAAGATTGCTGAAATGGGGTCTTCAGGGGCATCTCGCGTTATGCTTGAGTTCCAAATTCGCCTTGACGGTAAACCGATCAACCCTGCAAATCTTTTACCAAATTAGCTAATGCATTAAATATAGGTTTCCTCGTATAATACAATTGGTTGCTTTCATTACAACAATAAGCATTTTTTATAAATTTAGAATTAGATTTGAGGAAACCTATGTTAGATCAGCTTCGTGCGATGGGTGTTTTTGCTTGTGTGGTTGAAAAAAGTTCATTTAGTGGTGCGGCACGTGAATTAGGCATTACAACAAGTGCTGTAAGTCAGCAAATCCGTTCTCTTGAAAATGAAATGGATGTAATTTTATTACATCGTTCTACGCGAAAACTTAGTTTGACTGAGGCAGGGCAGGCTTTTTTCTCAAGTTGCCAAGAAATGTTGGCAGCAGCAGAAAGAGGCAAAATCAGAATCAATGAATTGCGAGATGATTTGATTGGTGACTTGCGTATTGCAACTACCCCTGATTTAGCGGTTCAGCACATTATTCCTGCTTTATCTCACTGGATGTCTGCCCATCGTGGTCTATCTGTTCATTTTGAAGTGGGGCATCGATATATCGATTTAATCGAAGAGCGAATTGATATTGCAGTGCGCATGAGTTCTACAGCGGTAGAAGAGAGTGACTCTGTTATTCCTATGGCTTTTGTCGATCAGATTTTGGTAGCTTCTCCCAGCTATCTCAATCAAACAAGCCCGATCTTGCATCCAAATGATTTAAACAACCATGAGTTGCTTTCTATCAATGCAATGAATGACTCACGTAGTTTTAATTTTCAGCACGCTAAAACTGGTGAAAAATTAAATATCGAGATGACAAGCCGTTTGCAAAGTAATAATTTACAAGTGGCTAAAGCGCTATGCCAGCAAGGGCATGGAATTGCCAGAATTTTATATTTAGATGCTCAAAAAGAACTAAAGAATGGTTCTTTAATTGAAATCCTTCCAGATTGGAAACTCCCAGCTTTCACTTTATATGCAGAGATTGCAAAACACGATCAACAGCCAATGAAAATTCAACGTTGTGTCGAAGCGCTTAAGCAATACTTTAGTCAGTTGGCCGGCGGAAGAGCAATGCAGATTGTTCGTTAATTTTTACCTTATTCATAAAAAAGGGCTTGTTATTACAAGCCCTTTTTCTATGTCAGTGTTATTTTTGCTTTAGCGTAGCAACTTCCTCTTGAGCTTCTTGAGGAAGATCATCGGCTGTGAGTTCTTCATGTTTTTTAATTTTTTTCTTATTTTTCTTTTTCTTCTTTGGCTCCTCTTCAACTTCTGCGCCATCTTCGATCGCTTGCCAGTATTCAAGCTGTTCCATTACAGCAGCATAAATAGAGTGTTTGCTGTATTTGCCTTTTTTGTCGAGAGTACCAACAGGGCGAGCCATTAAAATCTCAAGTGCTTGATCAATTGTATCAATTGCATGGATATGGAATTGACCCATTCGCACCGCATCAATCACATCTTGACGTAGCATCAAGTGTTGCATGTTTTGGCGTGGAATAATGACACCCTGTTTGCCAGTTAAACCTTGTAGCTTACATGCATCATAGAAGCCTTCAATTTTTGCATTTACGCCACCAATTGGTTGAACTTGACCTAACTGGTTCATAGAACCGGTAATTGCCCATGACTGATCAATTGGTAACTGACTAATTGCAGAGATTAATGCAGAAAGCTCGGCAACGGTTGCACTGTCGCCGTCCACTTGGCCGTAACTTTGTTCAAAAGCCAGAGCAGCAGAAAAATGTAGAATCTGTTCACGGCCAAAGTGAGCTTTTAAGAAGCTAGACATGAGTAACACGCCTTTGGCATGCAATGAACCACCTAATTCTACGCTACGTTCAATATCAAGAATATCACCACCGCCTTGATAAACCGAGGCAGTTAAGCGTGAAGGTAAACCAAACTCAACATCTGCATAGTGAATGACAGAGAGGGCATTAATTTGACCTAAACGATGGCCAGAAGTTTCGATTAACTGGGTTCCACGCGATAAATCTTGCCAGTAAAGTTCTCTTAAATAGCCTAAGCGATATTGTCGGTGTTGTAGGGCAAGGTTAATGTGCTGGTCGGTTACCATCTTATCATTGGCTTTAAATGCATGATGATGCGCTTCACGAATAAGATCACCCAACGTTGAAGCATGTAACGACAAGGAGCTTTGGTCTTCGGCCTGACGGCTTGAGTCTGTCAGTAATGCCGCTAGAGCACTGCGGTCAAATGGAAGTAGTTTATCGGCTTGTACATAGTCTGCAATCAGCTGCATATAAGCTTGTTCATTTTCGTCATTACGTTGTAATGTATCGGTAAAATCTGCGCGAATTTTAAATACGCTACCAAGCTCTGGTTCTACTTCTAAAATTTCATAATAAATCTCAGGCTCTGCCATCAGTACCACTTTAATATCAAGTGGAATAGCAGCAGGCTCTATCGAGATACTGCCGGTTAAAGTCAACATATGTTCAAGAGAAGAGAGCTTGAGTTGGCCTGATTTTAAGGCACGCTTTAAACCTTGCCATGCATAAGGCTGTTCGAGTAATTGCTCGGCCTCAAGCATTAAAAAACCACCATTGGCTTGATGTAGGGCACCAGGGCGAATAAGAGTGAAATCTGTGGTAATTGTGCCGTTGTGGGTGAGTTGTTCTACATGACCCAGCAAGTTGTAGTGCGTTGGGAAATCTTCAAAAATAACTGGTGCACCGCTATTTGGCTTGTTTGAGACAATCACATTTGCTTGATAACGCGCCGGTACGCGATTGAACATAGCAGGAGCAAAGTCATCTTCTTCTTGTTCTAAAATTAACTCAACATTGTCAATGATATCTTGAGCATACTGTTTTAAATAATCTTCAAGGCCTTTCACTTGACCATATTTATTTAAAATTAAGTCCATGCGTGGCATAACCACTTGAGTGGCGATGTCTCGATTTAAAACAGAAACTTTGTCGCGCGCATCATCTTCTAAGTCGCCCAAATGCAGACCAAGACGCTCAAGCTTTTTATCCATATAGCGAATATTGGCTGCAATCTCAGCACGCTGTTTGCTATTTAAAGCGTCAATTTCTGTTTGAGTCAGTTCTTGAACCTGATTATCTTTTAACTGTACAGGTACAAAGCCATGTTTCTCATTTCGAGAAATCAATTTTAGATCAAGTTCTTCGCCTTCTTTTGTTAATTCGACAAGCGCTTGTTGCTGTTCATCACCAGTTTCCTGACGGATTCGCTCGATACGGTTATGATAAGTTTCTGCACTAAAACGACGTTCAAGCTGCTTTAAAATAATTTGCCAAGTTTGATGAAGAGTTTGTTGAAACTTGGTTCCTTGTCCAGCAGGGAAGCGTAGCGCAATGGGCTGACGAGCCTGTTTAAAGTTATAAACATATACCCAATCATCTGGAGTAGGCATTGTTTTGGCATGTTGTTGTAGTAAACGCTTAATCATGGTGCGTTTACCTAAGCCTGCTGTTCCTACCGCAAAAATGTTATAACCAGAGTAGGGTAAGGAAATGCCGGCTTCTACCGAAGCTTTGGCGCGGTCTTGCCCTAAAAAGTTGTTGAGCGGCTTGATGCGTTTTGTTGAGGCTGGAATATTTTCAAAATTTGGAATATGCGTAAGTTGTTCGGGTTTTAACGCTGTTTTATCTAAAGTCATTTTAATATCAGGTTGCTCAAAAGCTGAAGGAAATGCATTTATTGTGACGTTTGTGGTGTTTGTTTTAGCGAGTGATAAAGTTGAAGATGTCACTTGATCAAGTTTTTGTGTCACTGTTGATATCCAGCAAAAGAAAACGAAGGTTGAAGATTAAAGGTATACAGGTTTAGCATAAAATATCAAGCAAACTTGCCGTTTTTATCATCAAAACAAAACTTGATTGCATAAAGAATCTTGAAAGCAATTGTAAGAAGCGATTGAATAGGCGCATTTATAATTTATGGAAAATAAAAAACGAATGACCACACAAACCTCTGGTTGGGTCTCGGCGTTTAAAGCATTTTTAGACCGTCGTGCATTAATTATGCTATTTCTGGGTTTTTCTGCCGGAATACCCATTTTATTGATTTTCTCTAGTCTCTCTTTATGGCTAGGTGAAGCAGGCATTGATAAAAGTGCCGTCACTTTTTTCAGTTGGGCGGCTTTAGGATATTCCTTTAAATTTGTTTGGGCTCCCTTAATTGATGAGTTACCTGTACCAGTTTTGACTAAAGCTTTAGGCCGAAGACGTGCATGGTTGCTTATTGCGCAGTGTTTAATCGTACTTGCGATATGTACAATGGCTTTTGCCGACCCTGCTTTAGGTCACAGTTACCTTGTTCAAATGGCAGCAGGCGCAGTTTTACTTGGCTTCTCGGCTGCAACGCAAGATATTGTGATTGATGCTTATCGTATTGAGCTGGCTGAAACTGAAATGCAGACAGTGTTGGCATCAACTTATAATGCGGGTTACCGGATCGGTATGATTGTAGCTGGTGCTGGTGCATTATTCTTAGCGGCGCATTTGGGGACCGCAAAAGGAAATTATATTTACGAGGCTTGGAAGACGACCTATTTAACGATGGCAGCAGTCATGTTGGTCGGTATTATTACAACTTTACTCGTTCGTGAACCTAAAGTTGATCGTATATATAAAAACTATAAATCAAGTGATTATTACCGTCTGGTTTTAGTATTTTTTATTGCAGTTATTTCATTTGTATTAACCTATATTTACTCAGGCCAAGTTACCGAAGCAATTTCAAAAGCTGGCAATATTCAAGATAGTGCTGCTTTATTTGGTTTAGAAGCTTTAAGGTTCTTAACGGCGACAGGCGTTGCCATTCTAGCTGGTTATCTATTAGTAAAAATAGGTGTGGTGAACCAGCAAATGGCTAAGGAAACTTGGATTGCCCCAATTCTGGATTTCTTTAAACGTTATGGTGTCAAACTTGCCTTAGTACTTCTATTCTTGATTGGGTTCTTCCGTATTTCAGACATTATTGCTGGTGTGATTTCTAATGTCTTTTATCAAGATCTGAACTTTAGCAAAGAACAAATTGCTGAAGCCGTAAAAGTTTATGGTGTTATTTTCAGTTTGGTGGGTGGTTTCTTAGGTGGCTTATTAGCTCAACGTATGAACATCATGAAACTGATGTTCGTTGGTGCTGTATTGGCAAGCTCTACTAATCTCATTTTCATTGGCTTAGTAAAATCTGGAAAACCGCTTGATACGGTGGATGTCCAAATTGGGAATCACCATTATAAAGTGAAGCCAGATGAAGTGGGGTATTGGAAGCTAAAAGTGCCAAGCTCAAGTTTTAATGGCACCCAACAAATTGATGTAAAAGCTGGTTATGCTTTGCAAGATCAACAAGCCGAGACTATCGTTCGGGCTCAACCTCTAGTGACAACTCATTCTGAGAGTGTTCCTTTACAAATTTTACCTTTAATGGGAAGTGATCAGATATCGGCTAACTCTTCCGAAGGCAGTGTCGTGATTCGTGGACAGTATTTTGGTAAAGCCTTATCACCTACTCAAAAGATTGTGGTGAATCTTGATGGACAAAATTTTGATGCAAAAATGACAGATCAAAAGGGTGTGTTTAACACAGCAATTGATATGCAAAAATTATTGTCATCACCAAGTAAGCAATTTACTGCTTCAATTGTCGATGGAAATCAAAAAATATTATCGATTACTCACCACTATGAAGTCGCTTCAAATTCTGTACCAAAACCTGAATTAGATGTGAATATCGATCCTTTACCGTACATTGATACTCAATCAGGTCAAGAAGTTGAGATTAGTGGTAAAGTCATTAAACCTTATAGCTCACTATGGCTTTATTTTGCCATTGTTGTTGATAACATGGCTTCAGGCTTAGCCGGTGCGGCATTTATTGCGTTCCTTTCAAGTTTGACCAGTGTGTCATTTACTGCTGTTCAATATGCGATCTTTAGCTCACTTATGACCCTTACCCCAAAACTTTTAGGTGGATATTCGGGTACCATAGTGAGTAATATTGGATACCCAAACTTCTTTTTGATGACCACAATGATCGGGATTCCAATCTTAATTTTAGTTGTTTGGGTTGGAAAACTGCTTAAAGATCATCAAACACATGACATAGAAAAGGCAGGTGAATAAACATGCGAATGCTTCATACAATGTTGCGAGTAGGCAATTTAGAACAATCTTTAAAGTTCTATACCGAAGTATTAGGGATGAAGTTACTTCGTAAGCGTGATTATGAAGAAGGTCGCTTTACACTGGCATTTGTTGGTTATGGCGATGAAGAAAATAATACCGTGCTTGAACTTACTCATAACTGGGATACCTCAAGTTATGATTTAGGAAATGGCTATGGTCACATTGCGATTGGTGTTGAAGATGCTTATAAAGCATGTGAAGAAATCAAAGCACGTGGCGGTAAAGTCGTTCGTGAAGCTGGCCCAATGAAGGGTGGTGTAACGGTGATTGCATTTGTTGAAGATCCGGATGGCTACAAAGTCGAGCTTATTCAACAAGACGCAAATGCTAGAAATAATTAAATAAATGACTCAGGCGCTTTAAGATTTAGGTCTTAAAAGTCTAGCTTTATTTTTATAGCCCAGTATGATGAAGGCTTGACCAAATGGTCAATTTATCAACTGGGCTTTTCTTTATCTAAAATAATCATAGGATGTGAACATGCTGAAGTTCTTGGCACTTGATCGATTTACAATTTTGTTGGTTGGCATGGTACTACTAGCAACTTTTTTTCCAGTCAGTGGTCAAGCTGCGCAGTATTTCAATACATTAACTACAGTCGCGATTGCTATTTTATTTTTCTTGCATGGTGCCAAGCTGTCTCGTGAGGCAGTCATTGAAGGTATTTTGCATTGGAAAATGCACTTACTGGTATTTGCAATTACGTTCTTTATTTTTCCTGCTATTGGTTTATTGGCTAAACCTATTCTTTTACCTCTATTAGGGCAGCAACTCTATTGGGGTTTTTTGTTTATGTGTTTCTTGCCATCTACTGTTCAGTCTTCTATTGCATTTACTTCAGTTGCAAAAGGGAATGTAGCGGGGGCGGTATGTAGCGCATCTTTCTCAAACTTGGTAGGTATGTTTATTACGCCAGTTTTAGTCAGTTTCTTTATTTTAGGACAAAGTCAGCACGGATTTGATCCTACATCTTCAATTATACAAATTACTTTGTTGCTATTAGTGCCTTTTGTTTTAGGGCAATTACTTCGTCCCTATGTTTTTCCATATATGGCAAAAGTACCAAGTATTGTAAAAGCATTTGACCAAGGTTCAATTTTGATGGTGGTCTATGGTGCATTTAGTGGGGCAGTGGTTGCTGGACTTTGGCATCAAGTGAGTTGGAAAACCTTACTGCTTTTAACCATTGCTTGTTCTGTTTTACTCACCATTATTATGCTGCTAGCACTTTATCTACCGCGCGCTTTTGGTTTTAATCGAGCTGATCAAATTACAGTGTTCTTTTGTGGCTCAAAAAAGACCTTGGCCAGTGGTGTACCTATGGCACAAATCTTATTTATTGGCCAACCTTTAGGTATGATCGTTTTACCAATTATGATCTTTCACCAAATCCAGTTAATGGTCTGTGGGGTCATTGCAAATTACTTGGCTAAATCCCAAGATTAATTCGCAAAAAAAATTTATATGGCGTATAATATTGCCCACTTGTTGTGCTTAGCTCTAACCCTTGAGGTTTCGGTGGGCCAAAAGAATGGTCTGTTGTGGTGTTGATCTGCTTGTAAAAGCTTTCCTCAATTTAATTGAGAGTGATCAATTGCGATGACAGCTTAAGCCTTTCTTCAATTAGGAGTAATCGACGATGCGCGCCGATATTCACCCAAAATATGAAAAATTAGTTGCAACTTGTTCTTGCGGTAACGTAATCGAAACTCGTTCTGCTTTAGGTAAAGAAACTATTTACCTTGACGTATGTTCAGCTTGCCACCCTTTCTACACTGGTAAACAAAAGAATGTAGACACTGGTGGTCGTATCGACAAATTCAAACAACGTTTTGCTGGTATGTCTCGCTCTATCAAGCGTTAATACTTCAAAACGAAACAAAAAACGGGCTTATGCCCGTTTTTTGTTTTTAATATACAAGACCATTATTGGTCTTGTACGTCTGTTAAGCGGTCAAGTTTTTTCTGAAAATAATCACCTTGTAGAAAGCGTGCTTCTACATTCCATGCATTGGCAAACAGGTTCATATCATTCAAGTGACCTAATAAAATTCCAATCGGTTTTACAGTCAAATAGTTCAATATTTTTTCTTGTAAGTTATTAAGCCCTTGGTCTGAGCTTAATAGATCAGTTTTGCTGGACTGTAATTTTACAAGTTGAATATCAAGCTGCTGTAATATTGAATCGCTATACATAGAAGAAGCAAAATCTCGAATTGAAATTTCCGCACCATGTTGGCGTAAGCGAGCAATGTGTTGTTGAGCAATTGGAAGATAAGGCTGAAGAGCTTGTTCTGAAAATTGCAAAATCAGTGGGCTTTCAATTTTACTTCCGATAATAGTCAGTAGTTTGGAAATCAGCTCGGGGAATGTTTTATCTTTTAGCAAAATATCAATATTAAGGTTAATAATGAGTTTCGCTTTAGGATACTGAGCAATGAAATTATGAAGCTGTTTACACGCTTCTACCAATATCCAGCGGTCTAACTGAATTGAAAGTTCTGCATCTTCTTTAAGATCACTTAAATCATTTAAGTCATACCATTGTTCACCAGCAATAAAACCACTTGTCACTTCATAGTTATGAGTTTCTTGGTCATGCTTATCGTAAATTTGCTGGTACTTCAGATGTATTTCGCCCTGAGCTAGTTTTTGTCTTAATTGCTGGAGCAAAGAGGACTGAGGCGTATGGTCAAAATGTTCAATTGTTAAATCAAGAGGAACAGCTTCAATGCTCGGTGAAACCGTTTTGTCTACGGTTGGCATTACTTCAAGTTGAGGTGTAACCTGAGGTAAACCTTGCTTTTCCGCCTCGTTCAATAATGAGCTAAAAGAGTTCTCAGTTAAGGGCTGGTTGAGAAAAGCATAACCAAGCTTTAACTGCACTGAAAAGTTTTGCTCATTTACTTTTAACAAATGTTCTTTTTGCAAAGTTTGTAAACTCGTTAGCTGTGAGTTTAAAACTGAACTATTTTCGGCTTGTAAAATCCCGACATAACTACCCAAGTCGACTTGGAAAATCGGCATCTGTGCATGGTCTTTTAAAAAACCATGGAGCTGATTGAAATATTGCCCTAAAGTTTGCCAACCCTGTTGAAAAATTCGTTCTGGGCACTGTGCAAGTCTAAATAAAACAACGGCGTTTGCTTGAGCAGGGTGGGTCGATAAATGACGATTAATCTGTGGCCAAGCTGCACTCAACCCAACACTTTTTTCGGACGGAGTACTATTTGCTGGATTAGTTAAATCAACTTGATAGTCGATGGTGAGTTGTACCGCATCTTCTTCTTGGCTTGGAATAAACTCAAGTTTTAGCGCATTATTACCAGAAATAGCCTGATGCTGACTCTGGATTTCAAAGCGTGCCTGATCAAACTGGCCTAAAGAAATTTTCTTAAACCGCTGTTTAAAAATATTTAAATCGTTGGGTTGTAAGACATCTAAAATCGGCAATCCAATAATATCTTCTTCTTGTTGAAAACCAAAAAGATTCAAATATTCGGTATTTGCCTTAATGTGGATGCCTTCTTGAAAAATAGCAACCGCTTTATGGCTGTTGTCGACCAGTGTTTGCGTATGCGTATGAATGGTATCAAGCTCAGCCAAAAGACGTTGTTCCGTCTGTAAAAGGCGGCTGTATGACAGTGCCCGAACCAAAGTAATATAAAAATAATCTAGCGGTTCTAGTGGGACTACATCATAAATTCCTTTTTGAATATAGCTTTGATATTGCTGCGCTTGATAATCATCTGGCTGTAAAAGTAATATTGGAAGCTGCGGCTGTTCTGAGGCTTGAACAAGGGAGAGAGTTTGTTCAATTTTCAAATCATAGGCGCGACCAAAAATAATGACATCCCAAGATGTATTGAGCTGCTTTTCAAAACTTTTTAAATCATCAAGTAATAAGGCATTAACTTGATAATCATTCCCCGATAATAAATTTAAAATTTGGTTATAACGTAACTGGTTATCATCAATAATGAGTAAACGTATTTCAGTACGTTTTAACCTTTTAGATAGTAAAGAGTTTCTCACTTTAATGCTTCCCATAAATCTTGGCTATTCACGGTGTTATTCTTTTTCAACATGAACTGATCAAGCAGGTACTGTTGCTGCTCATTCAGAAGCTCAAATTGAAATTGAATAAAACTTTGAGTAATGAGTTGTGCTTTGAGTAGATACACTTTGATTTCTTCTGTCCCCAATCGTAAATGAATTGTTTGTTGCTCTCTAAAAATTTGAGACCCCGGTAAAATAAGCGTGTTTTGTATTTCTTCTAGGTTTTGAGTTTGTAGTAATAGTGCAGGGTGATAATTACGCGTATGCCGCTCTGCCTGAATATGTACAGCGCAAGGGAACATGGCTTGTGAAAGAATTTCTAAACCCAGTTCCAGACTTTTTTCTGTAGATTGCTTAATCCAGCGAATAACACCGCCACGCCACTGACCATGTAGCGTTTCCTTCACCAAAATATATTCGCCAGTTCTTAAGTTTTTAGGTGCTTCGCCGGACCATTTAATACGATAGCCATTAACACTAATATCAAGCACGGTAGTTTGATAAATGGTTTTACTCTCACGGCTTAAGCGTTGATAAGACGAGGTTTGTTGTTCTTTTTTCTCTAAATTGGATAAAACTTTCGATTCACTTTGTAAATTATAGTTATTACTCAGTTGTAGTGTTTCTTCAAAGTTTTTGGCTTTAGATAAATAAAAATGTGCGGTACTTAAGCCAAAACAGATTTGTAAAGCTGCATTATATTCGTAACGCTCATGACGGCGCTGTGCTGTGGTGCCCAAAATCGTTTGAACGTGAAACTTTAATGCGGGACTTAAATAAATCTTTTCATTTTTAGACATATATTGAGCATTTTTATGCATGGTGGCAGTGACATGCTCAAGCAAAGCTTGCGTGCTAATAAAAATACTTGGATTGAAATTTGAACTTTGTTTTTTGTTATATACAGGCGGATGATCTTTAGTTGGGTCGACCACATACTTTGTTGAAGCAGTGTCTTTCGGCAAGATCTGAATCATGCGTGCCCAGTCAAAACTACATTGAAACAGGGCCTGAATTTCTGACTGGCGAATCTGATTGGTGTTAAAAATATCTAATAAAATAAGCTGCGCATAAGCCTGCGTAATATTGGCTAGCGGATGCTGTACACCTTGAATATGATTAATATTGGTTAAATGATATTTGTATTGAACCGCTGTTTCATAAAGCTGGTGAGCAATTAACCATTGACCTTTGACAGGTTCGCTATAGAGCATATGCTGTTGATATAAAAGATTGGTCAACTGCTGCAATGCGTGGAATGTCGCCAGAATTCGTGCGGTTTGTAAATTTTTCTTTTGTTTAAAAGAGAATAAAGAAAACTTCTGCTTTTGTAGCTGTTCGTGGCTTGTTTGCGCAATATTTAAATAAATACTGGCAAAATAACAGCGCAGAAGCATAGCCAGTTCAATAATGTGCTCGTTACGGTCGGTACTAATGACGCCTTGGTTAAAGAAGTTTTTTTCTAAACTCGCCAACACATTATTAATGGTTGGGTGAAGTGTCTGAATTAAGTCAAAGCGTAAGGTTTCACTACAATTTAACTCATTCAGCTCCAAAATTGCTGTAAATAGCGCTTTTGAAGTATCACCCAATTGCATAATAGAAAGGGTAGTGACCCACTCATTAAGATCTTTAATGTTGGCTTCACAAAAGCTTAACCGTTCACGAGTAAGTGCGGTTTGATTGTGAAAAATGTCCGAAAGTGCATTATTCATCATCACTTATTATATAACTCAAAAAGTTGTAGCCCCAAAAAGCGGTGTTTTATTCTTTTCGCCCGCAATTTCCCTGACGAGTTTAGGAACCAAATATCCTGGTAGGCTCGCTAACACGTCTTGATATATCGCATCTATTTCAGATGGTATTAAATCAAAATGTTGTGCGCCTTTTACTTTATCTAATACATGTAAGTAATATGGCATAACGCGAGCTTCAAATAGACGATAACTTAAATCAGTTAAAGTTTGAGCA
Source organism: Acinetobacter sp. 148 (assembly GCF_031196675.1). Taxonomy (NCBI): domain Bacteria; kingdom Pseudomonadati; phylum Pseudomonadota; class Gammaproteobacteria; order Moraxellales; family Moraxellaceae; genus Acinetobacter; species Acinetobacter sp. 148. The sequence goes on from NZ_JAVIMT010000081.1 coordinate 207,143, forward strand.
GAATCATTCACCCCTTTAAGCAATACTGCCTGATTTAGAACAGTAATGTGGTGTTCAGATAGCTGCAACAATTTTGAACAAGTAAAGTCATCGAGTTCAGAAGCATGGTTTGAGTGTACCACCAGAATAATACGCAGCCTACTGTTTTTTAATAAAGAAATAAGCTCTTCGTCGATACGGTTTGGAATGACAATTGGAACGCGTGAATGAATTCTCAGAATCTTCACTTGTTTGAGAGATGATAAACGTTCTAGCCAAAGCGCTAATTTACGGTTAGAAAGCGTAAGAGGGTCACCTCCGCTTAAAATCACTTCGTTAATATCGGGGTTCGACTCGATATAGTTTTTAATGTTTAGCCAATCTTCATTTTTAGGTAAATTTTCCTGATAAGGAAAGTGACGGCGGAAGCAGTAACGGCAATGAACTGCACATGCACCGGTCAAAGTCAGTAAAAAACGAGATTTATATTTATGTAAAACACCCGGTAACTGATTGGCTGCTTCTTCACCTAAAGGGTCGGTGATAAACTCAGGATGTTCCTCAAGTTCTAAATGATGTGGCAACACTTGGAGTAAAAGCGGATCAAGAGGATCTTTAGCGTTCATTTTTCCGACGAACGCACGCGGAACACGCAATTTAAACTTTTCAGAAGCCAGAATCGCCCCTGATAATAGCTGATCAGTGGATAACTCGAGCAGGTTCAACAACTCTAAAGGATCGGTAATAAGGTCACTGAGTTGTGATTGCCAGTTTTGCTCTTGGTGTAAATAGTTTATCATGCGACACGATTAAGATAATGCAACAGCGCATTATATCGCATAGTTGACTTGTTAAGTTTGGAGTGTGCCAGTCATGGCCAATTATTCTACAAATGATTTCAAGCCAGGCCTTAAGGTCATGCTTGATAGTAACCCATGTTCAATCATGGAAAACGAATACGTAAAACCGGGTAAAGGCCAAGCGTTCAACCGTGTAAAATTACGTAACCTTAAAACTGGTAAAGTTTTAGAAAAAACTTTTAAATCTGGTGATACTTTAGAAGCTGCTGACATCGTAGAAGTAGAAATGAACTACCTATACAACGATGGCGAAATGTGGCACTTCATGGACCCAGAAAGCTTCGAACAAATTGCAGCTGACAAAACTGCAATGGGTGATGCTGCTAAATGGTTAAAAGACGACTCAAATGAAACATGTACAATCATGTTATTCAACGGCGTTCCTTTAAACGTAAATGCACCTAACTTCGTTGTGTTGAAAGTTGTTGAAACTGATCCGGGCGTACGTGGTGATACTTCTGGCGGTGGCGGTAAGCCAGCTAAGCTTGAAACAGGTGCGGTTGTTCGTGTTCCGTTATTTGTTCAGCAAGAAGAAAGCGTTCGTGTAGATACTCGTACTGGTGAGTATTTAGAGCGTGCATAATAGTTAAAAAATAAACTATTATCGAAGGGATGATGTCAATCATCCCTTTTTTTATGCGAAAGTATAAGAGGAAAAAGAACAAAGGAGGAGTAGAGTCACAAGGATTGAGCAGAGAACAGTACATAACAATATAAAACTGCTGTAATTATTTATTGAGAGGTTAAGAATGGACACAATGCAAGCGAAATCTACGCTTCCCTCCAAATTGGTCTGGAGCCTAGTAGCAATTATAGGTGCTATTTCTTTCGGGATGCTGGCGCTAAGTCGTGGTGAACATGTTAATGCAGTATGGTTGGTACTGGCAGCTGCATGTGTGTATAGCATCGCATATCGATTTTATAGTCTATTTATTGCAACTAAAGTATTTGAATTAAACCCGAGACGATTAACTCCTGCACATCGTTTAGCCGATGGCTTAGACTATGTGCCAACAAATAAGTATGTACTGTTTGGACACCACTTTGCCGCGATTGCCGGCGCAGGGCCATTAGTCGGGCCGATTTTGGCTGCACAAATGGGCTTTTTACCGGGCACCATCTGGTTATTGGTTGGTGTGGTTCTGGCGGGTGCGGTACAAGACTTTCTAGTTTTATTTATATCAACACGCCGTGATGGCCGTTCACTGGGTGAAATGGCAAAGCAGGAGCTTGGTCCTTTTGCCGGTATTGTGGTTATGTTGGGCGCACTTGGGGTAATGATTATTATCCTTGCGGTATTGGCTTTAGTTGTTGTGAAAGCACTTGCACATAGTCCGTGGGGTGTCTTTAGTATTGCAGCCACTATTCCAATTGCATTGTTCATGGGCGTTTACATGCGCTTTATTCGTCCGGGACGTATTGCAGAAGTTTCAATTATTGGCTTCGTTTTAATGATGCTGGCAATTGTGTATGGTGGACATGTTGCCGCAGATCCATATTGGGGTGAGTTCTTCACTTTAACTGGAACACAGCTCACTTGGTGTCTCATCATTTATGGTTTTATCGCATCGGTACTACCAGTTTGGTTGTTATTAGCACCACGTGATTATTTATCTACTTTCCTTAAAATCGGGGTTATTCTTGGTTTGGCAGTCGGTATTGTGATTGCATTGCCTGACCTTAAAATGCCTGCTGTTACCCATTTTATTGACGGTACAGGACCGGTTTTCTCAGGTAGCTTATTCCCGTTCTTATTTATTACTATTGCCTGTGGTGCCATTTCAGGTTTCCATGCGCTGGTATCGAGTGGTACGACACCAAAACTTGTTGATAACGAAGTTAATATCCGCATGATCGGTTACGGCGGTATGCTTATGGAGTCTTTTGTCGGGATCATGGCGATGATCTGTGCGACAGTATTAGATCCAGGTGTGTACTTCGCGATTAATGCGCCAGCAGCAGTGCTCGGTACAACCGTAGAATCTGCAGCGGAAGCTGTACGTAATTTAGGCTTTGTGGTTACGCCTGAAATGTTGACGGTTTTAGCTCAAGAAGTGGGTGAAAGCTCAATTCTTTCACGTACAGGTGGTGCGCCTACCTTTGCTATTGGTATGGCTCATATCATTTCTGAAATCTTTAACAGTCGCGCCATGATGGCATTCTGGTATCACTTTGCGATTTTATTTGAAGCATTGTTCATTTTAACTGCGGTAGATGCAGGAACACGTGCTTGTCGTTTTATGGTGCAAGACACGGTTGGTATTGTTATTCCGGCGGTTAAATCTTCAGGTTCATTCTTTGGTAACTTGTTAGGTACGGCCGTTGCGGTAGGTGGATGGGGCTTCTTCGTCTATCAAGGTGTGATTGACCCACTTGGCGGCGTCAACTCATTATGGCCTCTATTTGGTGTGGGTAACCAAATGCTGGCTTCGATGGCACTCATTTTGGGTACAGTGATTTTGTTCAAAATGAAAAAAGAGAAGTATGTGTGGGTGACGATCATTCCAACCATTTTCTTGTTCATTACCTGTATGACAGCAGGGTGGCAGAAGATTTTCCACGAAAACCCGAAAATCGGTTTCTTGGCTCAAGCACATAAATTCTCCGATGCGATTGCTCACGGTGAAATTCTTAAGCCTGCAAAAACCATTGCCGAAATGCAAACTATTGTGATGTCGAACCAGATTAATGCTGCACTTTGTGGCTTCTTTATGATTGTATCGATTGTCATGATTATTGCCTCAATTGGTATTGTTCGTCGTGCTTTAGCAAGTCCAACACCGACTGTAAATGAAGCGCCTGCGGTATATACCGATCCTGAAGTGGTTACCACTCGAGGAGAATAAAGATGAATTTTAAATTTGCAAAAAATGGTACTGTCATTATTGCGAAAATCATCAAAATGACCGTGCTTTCGCAAAAAGAGATATTGCTCTCTCCAAAGAACTGGTCACGTATCGCAACCTTGTGGCAGCGTTTACAGCAAAGCTTCCGACTCATGGTTGGTGTGCCGGACTATCAAACGTATCTGGAGCATATGATAGCCCATCATCCAGATTTAACACCTATGGATGCACAAACTTTCTATCGACATTGTGTTGATGCAAGATACCCATCTGCAGGTGGTACTTTGAAGAAGTGCCCTTGTTAAGTTGACCTTGATATTTGGCTAAATAAAGACGGTATGTGGTTGAACCATGTACCGTTTTACTTTTTGGGAAATGAAAAAGAGTTTGCTCAAAGTCTGCTCATTTGTATTTTTTTCACTGGTAAATCACTTGTTTTGCTTTTGAAAAATGAATATGATGCTTTCCATCTTAGGCGTATAGCTCAGTTGGTTAGAGCGCTACGTTGACATCGTAGAGGTCTCCAGTTCGAGTCTGGATATGCCTACCAAGATTTAAAGTCCTATAAACTCGAATAGCTTTATATGACTGAAAAAGCCCTAAACTATAATGGTTTAGGGCTTTTTTATTGCTTTATATAATTTAATTTCAGTTTCTATAATATAGTGTGTTTATACAAGGAGAGATTAAAATTAATTAGTAAAAAACAATACATGTTAGAAAATTTGGATAAGAGCTATTTGTAAGGTTTGAATGGATGAAAAAAATTTATATTTTTATATTTTATATTTTTTCTTTGAGTACTCATGCTGAAGAAATTTCTTCAAACAGCTCTGCTTATTCCATAAACGTTCGTGATGCGTTTAAGGAAGAACTATTTGGATCTAATGTAGGTCATAGTTGGATGGGTGTACCAACAGAGGAATACGATCAAAAAGTTATTTTAGGTGCTAGGAGTATTTACTGCGCAAAGGTTGCAGATATACTTGATAAACCTCTAGAGGCTATAAAGCTTTTCAATAAAGGTTCAGAAAATTTAAATGAATATTCTATGCAACTTGATGTAAGGAATCCTATTTCGACAAAATATAATTCTATTTTGAAATTTTCTAAACCGCCTTACGTAGTAGGGCATGAAATTATTAAAGGAATGATAATTGAAAACATCATTTCTTTAATTGATGAGCAGCTTTATACATTAGGCAGTCAAAAAGAAATAAAAAAATCGGAATTAAAAATTTTTTATTCTGATGAATGTACCCAGTATCTTTAGAAGATCATGTTTTAGGACTAAAAACTAATAAAAAATAGAGCGTCGCATAACGCTATGATCGGCTGCTTTAATTCTATGACATCTGAAAGCCGTAGAATACTTAATTTCTAGGCTCCTTAAATATGTTTCTTCTTTCATGTTTTCAATTCCGTGAAAAGCCATACTTAATGAGGCAAAGATTTTTGATTCTTCGTAATCATCAGTTAAATAACAAAGAATTTCTGGGTCTGTTCTTCTAAATTTTTCAATATCAGATACTCGGGTGTTGATGGTTGTTTCTACTTCATCAAAAGAGTTCAATTGACTTAGTATTGTATTTACCCTTTTTCGTAATGCAGCAGGTTGTATCTTTTCACCCTCAATAATTTGATTGTGAGATTTTAAAGCGTCTCTCAATGCCTCTCGAAGTTTGAAAACTTTCTTTTCAAACTCTTTGAAATTTCTATCATCAAAAATGTTTAACGATGATATATGACCAATCGTATGAGTTGCCATATAAATTAGAGTTTCTTCATTCGGATTATCAGGGTCGGGTTTTCCTAATTTATAGGTCTTTACTTCAACTTTTGTATTAGCAGCTTTGTAACGCTCATTTAGTTTTAAATAATTTCTTGAGCCAATATTAAGTTTTAGGTTAAAGTAATAATCTTCTATGATTTTTAAATTAACTTCGATCTTACGTAATCTTTCAATATATTCATCAATACGAATAGCAAAATCAAAAACTTTACCTAATTTTTTCTCAGCTTCTTTAGTATTCTCATAGAGGCTGATTCCTTGAATGATTCCTCCATTTGCTCCAAACTTTCTTTCAGCACAATCATTGCCCATTATACTTAGTGAGCCATCTTTTAATTTAATAACATAACCGAAATTGTGTTTGTGATTACAAAGCCCTCTATCACTAACTAAACAACAATGCATGTCCCTGTCTCGAATTTGATAATCAGAGAACACCGAATCAAAATTTTCGGGTGTAATTAAATTTTGTTCTAAAAAACCAGGTAAACCTAAAACTTCATCATAATTAGTAATGCGTGGAGTCGATGCCATCTTATTGTCTCTATAAAATTTATAATTAATTATAAATGGATTAAAATATTTTTGTTCCACTTGACCGTTATAACAATAACTTTAACGACAATATACGTCGCATAAAAATTATCTTTTCCTAGTAATAACTATAGGGTTTGTTGACATTTAC